>JBKOZH010000278.1:0-4194 GCA_046725765.1 Candidatus Methylomirabilota bacterium
GGCGGCGCACCGGCCTCGTCGCGGGTGCCCATCTCGGGCCCGACCTCGCCCTGGTTGGCACGGTCGGCCTTGCGCTGCTGCTTGGCTTCCTGGCGAGTCTTGCGGACTTCTTCGCGGCGTCGGCGCTCGAAGTTGTAGTTGCGGCGCGGACTCAGCGGCGGATCCTCGGGGCCATCGGCATCTTCACGATACACGATTTTCTCATGTCCGCTCCCGTGGCTTCACATCCTTGAACGTGGCCCAGAGAAGCAGGTCGTAGACGATCTTCAGCCCGCCCCCGAGGATGAACGGCGCCGCCAGCGCGACCGACGCCATGACCCAGCCCGTCACCGCGGGGCTCACCGCCTGCGCCACGGTGCGCCAGAGGGTCGTCGTGGTCGCCGCCGCTTCTCGCTCGTGGTCTTCGACCACGGCCATGACGTACGCCTGCCGCGTCGGAACGTCCATCTGCGACAGCAGCTGGCGCGCGTAAAGCAGCAGCACGGCCGCCCACGCCGCCGGCGCCGCCGCGATGGCAATGAGAAAGACATTCGAGATGAGGTGCGACACGACCATGGTGTTCAGCAACCCGAAGCGCTGCGCCGCCGCCGGCGCGAGCAGCAGTGAGGCGGCCGTGACGAGCTGGGCGCCGAGGAAGATCTGCCCGAGGGCCTCGAGGCCGACGCCATAGCGCTCGTGCAGAAAGTACGCGACGAGCGACTGCAGCACGAACCCGCCGGCGAACGAGTCGAGCGCGAACAGCGCCGCGAGCCGGCGTATCAGGCCGGAAGACGGCGCCGCTGTCGCGGGCGCGCGCGTCACGGTGACGGAGGGCAGCCGCGCGTACAACAGCGACTGCGCGACGGAGACGCCGAGAAAAATGGCGAACAGCGCGCGCGGCGAGGCGAGCCCGACGATGGCCGCGCCGATGCCAGCGGCGGCGTAGCCGAGCAGGTTGTAGACGCTGAGAACTGTGGTGCGACGCGCGCCGGTGACGGCTCGCGCCACCACGACCTGCTCGATGGACAAGAAGGGCCCCGTCTCTCCAGTGCCGACCGCAACGTTTCCGATCATCGCGGCGAGCACGACGACCCACGGGTGGTCCGAGAGCAACAGCAGCGCGCCGGCGACGGCCGATAGCGCTGCGAGCGCGCCGAGGGCCGCGCGTGCGCCAAGTCGCTCCGCCGGACGCCGCACCGCCCACGTCAGCACGGCGCTGCCCGCGAGCGTGCACGTCACCGCCACGCCGACGCCCTTCGCATCCAAGCCGTGCTCGGCGAGATACACCGGCAGCAAGATCCCGAGAAACCCGTAGCAGAAAGTCCTCAGCGACTTGGCCAGGAGGATCGACGTGATGGGGCTCAACGCGGAACTTGACAATGACTCAACTTGTGTTGAGTATATGACTCCCACGATGCAGGGCAGGGGAGGTTTGGGACATGAATCCGGTGGAGCGGCTGCTTCAGCACGAGATCACCCATTTCGTCGATCGCGTCGCGACGTCGGTCCCTACGGACGGCGTCAGCGCCCACGTGATGACTTCGGCGACGCGAAAGCGCCTGGACGAGGCCGAGGCGCAGCTGGCCCAGGCTCGCGCCTCGCTGATCGAGGGCTACGGCCGCTGGCGGCGGGCTCTGGAAGACGTCGAGAACCTCTGGGCGCTCGCCGCGTGGCGGTCAACTGCGGCCGAAGAGCCGAGCGAGCACCCCGCGCCGCTCGCCGCCTGACGGAGCCAGCTCGGCGAGGAAGCTCTCGCTGACCGCCTCAAAGCGCTGCCAGTAGTCCGGCAGCGTGCGGGCGTATGTCACCTGGCCGGCGAGCAGACCTTCCTGATCGTCGCGACCACGGGGGCGGCTCGTCGCCTCCGCCGGCACTTCGGCGTCCAGCCGGCGCAGAAAGGCGAGCACGTGGCGGGTGTACTCGGCGCGGTCCGCGGAGCTGTCGGCCGCCGGTGCCGGCAGCCCGCGCGCTTGCCGTGCGCGCACGAGCGCATCGAGGCACACGAAGTCGATCGCTTCCTCCAGCCGCTCGCGCACCTCGTGGGCGATGCGGGTGTCGAGGTCGTGGGAACGATCGGGATGGCGAAACGGCATCAGCCGAGCATCGCGGCGAGGCCGGTGTCGAGCGGCACCGGCACAAGGCCGAACGTCTCGTAGAACGGACCGGGCTCGCAGGTGTTCTCTTCTTCCAGCATCAGCAATTGGTCGGGGGTCAGCGGGTAGTCGGGAAAGCGATGAAGCAAGCGGGTCACCGGGCGGACGACACCGAGCGGCGCGTGCGCCTTGAGCGGGCGCCGCCGCCCCATGGCCATCGCCACGCGATCGATGAGATCGACCATCGTGACGGGCTCGGGCCCGCCGATGTCGTAGGTGTGCTTGACGCTGGCGTCGAGCGTGAGCGCTCGGACGAAGCCCTGGGCGACGTGCGCCACCGGCACCGGCTGCAGGCGCTGGCGCCCCGTCCCGATCACCGGCACGATCGGCAGCCGCTGGATCATCCGAGCCAGTAGCGTCACGAAGCCGTCACCGCGGCCATAGATCACCGACGGGCGAAAGATCGTCCACGGCAGGGGGCTGGCGCGCACCGCCTCCTCGGCGGCCCACTTCGTCTGATGGTAGCGGGAGCGGGCGCCGGCGCGGGTGCCGAGCGCACTCATGTGGACGTAGCGTCGGGCGCCGACGGTCGCGGCGGCGTCCAGCACGTTGATCGTGCCCTGCGTGTGCACGCGCTCGAACGTCGCGCCGACCGACGGATGCTCGCGAATGATTCCGACCAGATGGATCACGGCGTCGCAGCCGGCCATCCCCTGATCCAGTGACTGGCGCGACAGGACGTCGCCCTCGATCCGCTCGATGGCCCCCAGCCCGTGCAGATCGCGCTCCGACCCCCGCCGGACCAGGCAGCGCACCGCGCATCCCTCCGCGCGCAGCGCCTGAACGACCGCCCGGCCGACGAATCCCGTACCGCCCGTGACGAAGACCCGTCGCATCGACGGCGACTGCATGGCCTTAGGATATCAATCCGCTCCGCGCGCGATGATAAGATCGGGAACGTGGTCGTCTCGCTCCGCCCCGCCATTATCGGGGTCCTCTCTCTCGCGCTGACGCTGACGTCTGGCTACGCATCGGCTCAGGACTGGAGCGGCATCGACGAAGCCGCCGTCGACGCCGTCGGCTCGGGTGAAGTTCCCGGAATCGTCGTCGTCGTCGGCCGCGGCGACGCAATCCTCTACCATCGCGCGTGGGGCTCGCGCCGCGTCGTCCCCGATCACGTGGCGATGACCGAAGACACGATCTTCGACATCGCGTCGCTGACGAAGCCGCTCGGCACGACGCTGGCGGTGATGTCGCTCGTCGAGCGCGGTCACGTCAAGCTCGACGCGCCACTCGGGCGCTACCTGCGGGAGTTTCGCGGGCGCGCCCACGAGCCGATCACGATTCGCCGGCTGCTCACGCACAGCGCGGGATTGGTCGCGATTCCGCCGAGCGGCACCCTGAGCGGTGGCTTCCCGAAGGCGGCCGCGCTCCTCGCGAAGGTGCCCCTCGACTATCCGCCGGGCACCGGGTTCCAGTACAGCGACACGGGCTTCATCCTGCTCGGCGAGGTCGTGCATCGCGTCTCGGGCCTCACGCTCGACCGTTATCTCGAGCAGCACATCTTCAAGCCGCTCGGCATGCGCGACACGAGCTTCAATCCGCCCGCCTACCAGCGTCAGCGCATCGCGCCGACGGAGTTCGTGAACGGCCATTTGCTCGTCGGCGAGGTGCACGACCCGCGCGCGCGCGCGCTCGGCGGCGTGGCGGGCCACGCCGGCATGTTCTCGACGGCCGCGGACCTCGCGCGCCTGTGCCGCATGCTGATCGATGGCGGAAGCCTCGACGGCAAGCGTGTGTTGAAGCGCGAGACGGTGGCGATGATGTGGGCGCGCTCGTCCGAGGGCAACGGCAGCCGCACGCTCGGATGGGACATGAACAGCACCTATTCGCTGACCGCGTCGCCGTTCTTTCCCACCGAATCTGTCGGTCATCTGGGCTTCACGGGCACGTCGCTGTGGATCGAGCCGCATACGCGGACATACCTGATCGTCCTCACCAACCGGGTGCATCCGAGCGGCGGGGGCAGCGCGAGGATCCAGGAGCTGCGCACGCGTGTGACGGCGGCGGTCGGCGCAGCACTGTTCGCGCCCGAGCTCGGGACCGCGGTGGCCATGGGCGA
>JBKOZH010000277.1:0-4190 GCA_046725765.1 Candidatus Methylomirabilota bacterium
CACCTGAGCTAAGGGCCCCATGGCGGAGAGGCAGGGATTCGAACCCTGGACAGAGCTTTTGGCCCTGTAACCGCTTAGCAGGCGGCTGCCTTCGGCCGACTCGGCCACCTCTCCGACGAAAAAGCTTTCGTAGTATACACCTCGGTTCGATCAGCGAGCCGGAGGCGAGGATGGCGGCGGCGTGGTGCCGGCGGGGATCCAGACCCACGCATACGGCGCGGCGACGGTGCCATCGCCATAGAGGAGCCAGCGGCCGTTCGGATAGGCCACGACGCGCTGCTCGGGACCGAGCGTCATGGCGGGCGAAGCAACTGGCAGCACCGCCGAGCGCGGAACGGCGGCCGGTTGCGGCGTCGACGACGCCTCCCGCATGGTCGCGCACGCGCTGACCAGGAGTGCGAGGAGGATCATCGTCGCGCCGAGCCGGCTCATGCCGATGTCGAAGTAGCAACCACGCTGCCACCGGCTGTTATGCTGCCGACCGTGAGTGACGCTCGGGCGATCGCGCCAACACTGCGCCAGCGCATCGAAAACGATCCGTGGGCCAAGGCGTTGGGCATCGAATTCCTCGACTTGCGCCGCGGCCATTGCAAAGTACGCCTGCAATTGCAGGCACACATGGTCAACTTTCAGGGCCAACCCCACGGCGGCGTCATCTTCTCCCTGGCCGACGTCGCCTTCGGCGCGGCGTGCAACTCCCACGGGCGGGACGCCGTTGCGTTGAGTGTGACCATCAACTACCTCGCCCGCGCGGTGCCGGACGCGGCGCTGGTCGCCGAGGCGCGCGAGATCAAGCAGGGACGGCGAGCCGGCTTCTATCGCCTCGACGTCGCCACCGAGGACGGGCGCAGGATCGCCAGCGCCCAGGCCGTCGCCCATCGCCGGACCTCGTGAGTTATCATGCGCGCCATCGCGGCGATCGACAGCCGATGACCGCAATTCGGAGGACTCACCCATGCCTCGAATGAGACACGCGCTCACCGTCGTCGCGCTGGCGCTCGTGATGCTTGGCATCCACGCCGGCGCGGCGCACGCGCAGAAAAAGACGCTCGTGGTCGCCCTCAACCAGGATCCCGACATCCTGGATCCGACGCTCGCGCGGACGTACGTCGGACGCATCGTGTTCGCGCACATCTGCGAGAAGCTGTACGAGATCGACGAAGGCCTGCGCATCTCGCCGCAGCTGGCGGCCGCGATGCCCGTTGTCGCTGACGGTGGCCGTACGGTCACGATCAAGCTGCGCAGCGGTGTGAAATTCAACGACGGCACCCCGATGGACGCCGAGGCCGTGAGGTTCTCGCTCGATCGCCACCGCACGCTCAAGGGCTCCAACCGCGCCAGCGAGCTCGCTCCGGTCGACGCGGTCGAGGTGGTCGACCCGCTCACGGTGCGGCTCAAGCTGAAGTCGCCGTACTCGCCGCTGCTTGCACAGCTCACCGACCGGGCCGGCATGCCTGTGTCGCCGACGGCCGCGAAGAAGCTCGGCGACAACTTCGGCACCGCCCCCGTGTGCGTGGGCCCGTGGCAGTTCGCCGAGCGGGTGCCGCAAGATCGCATCGTCGTCGAGAAGTCGCCGCACTACTTCGATCCCTCGACGGTGAAGTTCGACAAGGTGATCTTCCGCATCATCCCCGACGACAACGTGCGTCTGGCCAATCTGCGCTCGGGCGACATCGACGTCATGCACACGGTGCGGCCGAGCGACGCCACGGCGATCAAGCGCGAGGGCCGCTTCGAGCTCTCGAACGTGACGGGACTCGGCTACTCGGGCCTCACGGTCAATCTCCGCAACAAGACCGGGAAGCAGAACCCGCCCGGGGATCTCGGCACGCCGCTGGCCAACGACCCGCGCGTGCGCGAGGCGCTGGAGCTGTCGATCGATCGCGAGGCGCTCAATCAAGTGGTCTGGGACGGGCTCTACACGCCGGGGTGCACGCCGATTCCGCCGATCAGCGGCTTCGCCGACAAGACCCGCAAGTGTCCCGGCCGTGACGTCGCGCGCGCCAAGAAACTGCTCGCCGACGCCGGCCTGGCGAGCGGCTATGCGTTCGAGATGACGGTCATCAACAACCCGGGCGAGCGCCGCGTCGGCGAGGTGGTCCAGCAAATGGCGCGCGAGGCCGGCTTCAACATCAGCCTGCGCCCGCAGGAGTTCGCGTCGGCGCTCAAGGACGACGACGACGGCAAGCTCGCCGCGTTTTTGATCGGCTGGAGCGGACGCGTCGATCCCGACGGCAACATCCACATGAACCAGACGTGCAAGGGGAGCCTCAACGCCACGCTGGCCTGCGACGAGAAGATCGACGCGCTGCTGAATCGCGCGCGGGAAATCAGCGAGGTCGACCAGCGGCGCGCCCTGTACCGCGAAGCCATCGACATGTTCACGGCGCGGCGCAACATCATCTACCTCTATCACGCGAGCTACATCGTGGCGTTCCCCAAGAACTTCAAGGGCTACAAGGCGGTGCCCGACGGGCTCATCCGCGTGAAGGGGACGTCCTGGAACTGACGCACTAGCCGCGCGCCCGTGGTCGAATTCCTGATCCGTCGGGCCGCGATCTCGATCGTGACGCTGATCGTGATCAGCGTGGTCGTCTTCACCGGCGTGCGCATGATCCCCGGCGATCCGGCGCGCGTCATGGCCGGCACCGACGCCGATGCCGCCGGCTTGGAAGAGATCCGCGCGAAGTACGGGCTGAACGACCCGATCCCCGTGCAGTACGTGCGGTGGGCGGCGTTGGCGCTGCAGGGCGACTTCGGCCGCTCGATCCGCACGCGCGATCCGGTGAGTACGACGGTCGCGCGCAAGCTGCCGATTACCATCGAGCTCGCCTGCCTGTCCGTCCTGATTGCGCTAGCCATCGCGATTCCCGCCGGCGTGCTAGCCGCCGTGCGGCGCAACACCGCGTGGGATCTGCTGGCCAGCGGCGCCTCGCTCTGCGGCGTGTCGGTGCCGAACTTCTGGCTCGGGATCATGCTGATCCTGTTCTTTTCCGTGCGGCTCGGCTGGCTGCCCGCATCGGGATTCGTGCCGTTCTGGGAGAGCCCGCTCGCGAACGTGCAGCGCATGGTCATGCCGGCATTCGTCCTCGGGACGGCGCTGGCCGCGGTGCTCATGCGCCAAACGCGGAACAGCATGATCAACGTGCTCGGCGCCGATTACATACGCACCGCCTACAGCAAAGGATTGGCGGGACGCGCCGTGATCTTCCGCCACGCCATCCGCAACAGTCTCATCCCCGTCGTCACGATCCTCGGCCTCCAGGCGGGCGCGCTCATGAGCGGCGCGGTCGTCACGGAACAGATCTTCGTCGTGCCGGGCTTCGGCCGGCTCATTGTCGAGGCGGTGTTCACCCGCGACTACCCGTTGGTGCAGGGGGTCGTGCTGATCACGGCGAGCTCGTACGTCCTGATCAATTTGCTCGTGGACCTCTCGTACTCGCTGCTCGACCCGCGGATTCGAATCGGCGGCCGACCGTGAACCCCGGAGTCGGCAGCGCGGATCCTGGCACGGCGACCGCTGTGCTGCCGGCGGCGGCGCTCGAGCCGGCCGCCGGGCTGCGGCGCGGGTGGCGTCGCGTGCTCCGCCGGCCCGCGTCGGTGGTCGGTGGCGTGATCGTGATCGTCTTCGTCGCGCTTGCGCTTGGCGCGCCATGGATCGTGCGCACCGACCCGACCGCGACCGACTGGAGCCAGATTCGCAAGGCGCCGAGCGTGGCGCACCCGTTCGGCACCGACGACCTGGGCCGCGACATGCTCGCCCGCGTCGTCTGGGGCAGCCGCGTGTCGATGCAGGCCGGCGTCTTCTCGATCCTGCTCGCCATCGCCGTCGGTGTGCCGCTGGGCCTCGTCGCCGGGTACTATCGCGGTGCGCTGGATCAGGTCGTGATGCGCCTCACCGACGCGTGGCTGGCCTTTCCGTTTCTGATTCTCGCGATCGGGCTCGTAACGATCATGGGGCCCTCGCTCACGAATGCGACGATCGCCATCGGCCTCGGCGCCACCCCCACGTACATCCGGCTCACCCGCGGGCTGGTGCTCGCGACGGCCGCCGAAGACTACGTGCAGGGCGCCCGCGCGCTGGGTGCGCGCGACCTACGACTCATGGCGCGGCACATCCTGCCGAACATCTTCAGCTCGCTGCTCGTGCAGGCGACGGTGGCGATTCCCATCGCGATCATCGCCGAGGC
>JBKOZH010000332.1:0-24119 GCA_046725765.1 Candidatus Methylomirabilota bacterium
AGCACCAGCAGCAGGCCAAGCAGGTTGCCGCCGGCGTGCAGGGCAAGGGTAGCCCGGCCGCCTCACCGGCGCAGAAATAGCGTCAGCGAACGCCGGCGTCTCCGCCGTCTCCCTGGCGGAGAGGCCGGCGCTCGCTCATCCCGTTCGCTTCAATCGCCCCGTGTGCTTCGCCCAGCGCTCGACGCGCGCGAAGACCCAGAGTCCCAGGGGCACGAGCACCGCTCCCATGACGATCAGAATCAGCAGCTCCGGCAACACTGCCGAGAGCGATGCGCCCGCCAGCCGTTCAGACGTCGTTGCCGGGTCGCCGACGCCGACAAGCCGGCGGCACGCCGTCAATGTATACGTCGCCGGCGACAGCGCCGACACCGGCTGCAGCCACGCGGGCAGCACGTCGATCGGGTAGTACACGCCCGAGACGAGCAACAGCGAGCCCTGAAAGATGTGCGTCGCTTCGGCCCCGCGCTCGGGGCTGAGCACCGGCAACGCGGCCGCCATAACACCCAGACCGACGAAGGCCAGCGTGCTGGCCAACAGCACCGTGAGCACACCACCGAGATTTGCGCCGCGCAGCGAGATGTCGGTGAAGAGCATGAGGCCCAGCAGCACGGTCCCGGTGTTGACGATGCTGTTGAACAAGGCGAACAGGCTGAGCCCGGCGAGATGCACCAAGCGCGGCACCGGCGCCATGAACGTATACTCGAGGGTGCCTTCCCAGCGCTCGTACGCGACCGACATCGCGATCTCGTTGTAGAGGATCGACAGAAAGTTCCACAGCAAGGCGCCGACCACGAGCGTGAGCGTGAGCTGGTGATCGTGCGCGGCGACGCCGATGAGCGCGACGGCTGCCGAGCCGGTCAGCGCGTAGAAATTGAACACGATCACCCACGAGATGTAGCGGCGGGTGAGGTGATAGCCGCGGAAGACGAACGCCCACGTCTGTCGCAGCGTGCGGTCCATCGCGACCTCCATCACGCCTCCTTGGCCGTCGGCGCGGCCGCGTCAGCGTCGGCCATCGTCTCGCCGGTCAGCGTGATGAACGCGTCGTCCAGCGTGGCGGCGCCGGCCTTCTGCTTGAGCGTCTCCGTCGATCCTTCGGCGACGAGCCGGCCACGGGCGAGGAAGCCCACGCGCGCGCAGAGCCGTTCGGCCTCGGCCATGTCGTGGGTCGTCAGCAAGATCGTCGTGCCCTCGCGCCGCCGGAGATCCTCCAGAAACGTCTGCACGTCGCGCCGGCTCTTGGGATCGAGCCCCGTGGTCGGCTCGTCGAGCAGCAGCACGGGCGGGTTGATCATCAGCGCCCGCGCGATGGCGATCTTCTGCTGCATGCCGCGGCTCATCTCCTCCAGCGGCACCGTGAAGGTGCGCTCCTCCATGCCGAGCCGCTCCAGCGCGTCCATCGCGCGCGGCTCGGCCACCGAGGGCTTGAGCCCGTAGAGCAGCGCCGTATACAAGAGGTTTTCGCGCGCCGAGAGCTTCTTGTAGAACGCGGCGTCCACGCTCACGCGGCCGATGACCTGACGCACCTGTGTCTGTGCCTCGGGCAGGCGGTGTCCGAGGATCCACACCTCGCCGCCATCGGCGATGAGCAGCGTCGACAGGATGCGAATCAGCGTCGACTTGCCGGAGCCGTTTGGTCCGAGCAGCCCGTACGTCTCTCCCGGCGCGACGTCGAACGAGACGCCGCCGAGCGCCCATTCGTTGGCCGCGGACTTTCGCAGCCGACGTCTCTTGCGGAACCGCTTGCGAAGATCCCGGACCTGAATCGCGGGCACTGTCATCACGAGCCTCCAGCGCGGGCCAGACGAAGGCACGCGCAGACGAACGCATCGAAGCGAGTGACGGTGGAGAGAAGACCGAGGCAGGAGCCGGGCGCGGACGCCTGACGAGCGCCCGTCGCCTCGCCGCCGTCGTCGCGATGACGACGGCGGGGGAGCGCCGCTTACGCGGCTGGGCTACCTGCTCGGATCAGAGGAAAATATGCACGGGGTCACCTGAGGGCGCAGAGCGTATCACGCCTTTTTCTTTTCGCGCTGCGCGACCGGGAGGCCGGCGTTCTTCCACGCCGCGAAGCCACCCTCCATCTCGACGACACGCGGCAAGCCCATATGCTGCGCGACGTCGGCGGCCAGGGCCGAGCGCCACGCGCCGTTGCAGTAGAACACGAACTCCTTGCCCGACGCGAACACGTCCTTATGGTAGGGGCTGTCGGGATCGATCCAGAACTCGAGCATGCCGCGCGGGCAGTGAAACGCGCCCGGGATCAGCCCCTCGCGCTCCAGCTCCCGCACGTCGCGAAGGTCCACGAACACGACGTCGTCGCGGCCGTGGCGCTTCTTCGCTTCGTCGATGCTGATCGACGTGATCCGCGCCTTCGCTTCGTCGACGAGCTGCCGAAAGCCCTTCTTCAGCTTCATCGGTGATCCTCAGTCCCTGGCCAGCTCGGCGCGGCGCCCGCGGTGATAGTCGGCGAGCGCGGCGTTGGCCTTCGCGATCGTTTCCGCCTCGTCGGCAACGCGTTCGACGTCGCGTCCCGCGACCGCGACATACAGCTCGTCGTCACCCGCGCCGGTGTACACGCGATTGCCGATGCAGCCCGTGCTTGCCACCGCGCCGCCGCCGAGAGCCGCCGGCAGCGCCATGCAGGTTGGACGCCCGAGCATCGGCACCTGCGCCGCGACACCCGCGCGAATCGCCGCTTCCTGCAGGAGCATCACCCGCCCGGGCCGACCGATGAACAGCACGACGTCGGGATCCACCGGAGTGTCGCCGAGCGGCGCGTACACGATCGCGCCCGGTGTCTTGGGCAGCCGTGGGATTCCCGGCACCTCTTCCATCTTGAGATAGCCGAGGCCGGTCATGATCTGGAGCACCTGCGGCAGCTCACCCGCGCGCTCCGGCGGCAGCGGGATGTTGTGCGTGTGGCTGCCCACGGGACAGTTGTAGTGATCCGACGGCACGGTGTAGAAGGCGCGGCCGTCCATCGCGAGCCGCCAGAACGAGCAGCCGGAGGGCTCGGAGCCCGTGAATTGCTTCACGCCCGCCGGCGGGACATCGCGAAACGCGACTGCCACCGGGCGCCGCGTGAGGCCCAGGTTCTCGCGCACCCGGCGCTCGATCCCGTGATAGTCCGTCATGTCCGATCTCCCCGCACCGCTTCCCAGACCTGCTCGGGATGCTTGGCGGCGTCCGCGACCTTCTTCCAGTGCTTGCGCACGAGGCCTTCGGGCCCGACCCAGACCGTCGAGCGGATCACGCCCTTGGTCTTCTTGCCGTACATCATCTTGTCGCCGTACGCCCCCCACGCCGTCATGACTTCGCGGTCCGGGTCGGAGAGCAGCGTGAACGGCAGGCGGTATTTCTGCGCGAACTTCGCGTGCGATGCGCCCGAGTCCGCCGAGACGCCGAGCACGACGACGCCGGCCTTTTGCAGCTCGCGGTTGAGATCGCGAAAGCCGCAGGCTTCCTTCGTGCAGCCGGGCGTGTCGTCCTTCGGATAGAAGTAGACGACGACGTCCTTGCCCTTGAAGTCGCTGAGCGAGACCGACTTACCGTCCGCGTCGTTTAGCGTGAAATCGGGCGCCTTGCGTCCCTCGGCGATCGGCATGCGAGATCCTCCTGGCTCTTGGACGCGGTCAGCCGACGATCGGATGCTCTTCGGCTATGAGCACCGGCGAGCGCGCGAGATCGATGAACGTCTTTTCGTCTTCCACAAGGCGCCGGCCCGCCGCCTTGCCCTCCGGCGTGGCGCCGGCCGCACCCAGCGCCTCCAGGCTGTCGAACCACAATTCGGCCACGCCGTCGTACGCGGGGGGACCGCCACGACCGCGACGCAGCGCCTCGTTCACCGGCGTGTCGAGCGTGTGGACCTGGACGTAACGCCGGATGCCGAGCGCCTTCGCGGACTCCCGCACCAGCGGCCCGTGCCGCTCGCGCCAGTAGCGCTGGAACTCCTCGCGCGAGAGGTGCGGCAGGCGCGTGAGACAGAACACCAGCTTGACCATCAGAGCACCTCGAAGCGCCAGGCGTCGCCGTGACGGACGACGCGGCCGGCCGTCGGGTCGTGGAAATGCGTGCCGAGCACGGTGACGTCGCCGCCGGCGTAGCGCTCGCAGAACGCCCGGCGCGTCTTGCGCGCGGTCTCGGGGTCGACGTCGAAGTGGCTGCACCACTGCGGCTCGGCCATCTGGATGGGGTGGTGCATGAGATCGCCGGTGATGACGGCGTCGCGGTCGCCGGCGCGCAAGCGAACGCTGGTGTGGCCGGGCGTATGGCCCGGCGTCGGCTCGAGCCAGACTTCGTCGCTGAGCCGGTGATCCATCTCGACGAGCGTCGCCAGCCCGGCGTCGAGGACCGGCTTGACGCTGTCGTCCATGATCCGCTTCGTATCGTCGTCGCGCTCACTCGACCAGTGCTCCCACTCGCGCGTTGCCCAGAGATGACGCGCGCGCGGGAACGTCGGCACCCAGCGGCCTCCGTCCAGGCGCGTGTTCCAGCCGACGTGGTCGACGTGCAGGTGCGTGCAGATCACCACGTCCACGGACTCGGGCGCCACGCCGGCCGCGCGCAGGTCGTCCAAAAACGCCGTGCGCATCATGTGAAACGGCTGGCGCCCGCCGCGGTCCTTGTCGTTGCCGACGCACGTGTCGACCAGTACCGTCAGGTCCGGCGCGCGCACGATGAACGTGTGGATCGACTGCAGGAAGCGGCCCTTGTCATCGAGAAAATGCGGCGCGAGCCACGCGCGATGCCGCTCGACGGCCTCGGGCGCGGCATCGGGCAGGAGCCACGTCGGACGCGTCGGGCCCGCGCGCTCGACGACGGTATCGACACGGAGACGACCGAGCTCGAGCGTCCGCATCATGGCCGCAGCCGCGTGCGAATCCGCTCGACGGCTTCCTCCGTTTGCTCGCGCGACCCGAAGGCTGTCAATCGGAAATAGCCCTCACCGCTCGGGCCAAAGCCCGCGCCGGGCGAGCCGACGATCTGTACGTCGTTGAGCATCCGATCGAAGAAGTCCCAGGACCCGGCGCCCGCCGGCGTGCGGAACCAGATATAGGGCGCGTTGCGCCCGCCGTAGACCGTGAATCCGGCGGCAGCGAGCCCGTCGCGGATGATCCGCGCATTGGTCATGTAGAAGTCGATCAGGGCGCGCACCTGCTTGCTGCCTTCGGGCGTGTACACGGCGGCGGCCGCCTTCTGGATCACGTACGGCTGCCCGTTGGACTTCATGTTCACGCGGCGGGTCCACAGCGCATGGACGCTGTGCGTCCGGCCGTCGGCACTACGACCGATGAGCTCCTTCGGGACGACGCTGTAGGCCAGGCGCATCCCCGTGAATCCCGCGTTCTTCGAGAACGACCGGCTCTCGATGGCGACCTCGCGAGCGCCGTCGATCTCATAGATCGAGTGCGGGACGTCCTCGTCGACGATGTAGGCCTCGTACGCCGCGTCGTAGAAGATGACGGCGTCGTTGGCGCGCGCGTAGTCGACCCAGCGCGCCAGCGCCTCGCGCGTCGCCACCGCGCCCGTGGGATTGTTCGGGTAGCAGAGATAGATGAGATCGACGCGGCGCTCGGGCAGCGCGGGCTGGAAGCTGTTTTCGGCGACGCAGGGCAGGTAGATCATGCCCGCGTACCGGCCGCTGTCGTCCGCGGCGCCGGAACGGCCGGCCACGACGTTGCTGTCGGCGTACACGGGGTAGACGGGATCCATGAGGCCGACGACCGCGTCGCGCGCGAAGATTTCTTGAAGGCTCGCGCTGTCCGTTTTGCCGCCGTCGCTGACGAAGATCTCGTCCGGCGACAGCGCCACGCCGCGCGTGCCGAAGTCCTGCGCGGCAATCTCCGCCCGCAGCCACTCGTAGCCGGTGTAGGGCCCGTAGCCTTTGAACGTGTCGGTGCCCGCCATGTCGTTGGCCGCCTCGTGGATGGCCCGCACCACCGCCGGCGGCAGCGGCCGCGTGACGTCACCGACGCCGAGGTCGATCACGCGAGCGTCCGGCCTGGCGTCGGTGAAGACCTTCGTGCGGCGGCGGATCTCGGCGAAGAGATACGAGGCGCGCAAGTTCAAATAGTGCTCGTTGATGCGTGGCATGGCGCGCCACGAAGTATAATCCGCCGCCGCGAGCGCGGCACTCTGGAGGCTTCGATGGTCCTGCACGAAGACAACGTCATCGAGAAGATCACCGACGAGCGCTCGGCGCACTACGAGCCGTTCGGATGGCACCACTGGCCCGAGCATCCGTGGGCATCGTACCAGTTCCGTCGCGGCCTGGGCGAGACACAGGAGGGCGGCGGCACGGTGAGCGAGTGCTTCCAGACGGCCGCGCGCATCGTGCCGGGCGATCCGGACTCCTGGCACCGCGAGTGGCTCGCGGTGGCCGAGCGCAACGACGCGCGCGGCGACGCGGAGGCCGCGCGTGGCCACGTGCGGACAGCGATGAATTGCTGGCTGCGCGCCGTCGATTACTATCGCCAGGCGGAGTTTTTCCTCGCGTCTACCGATCCACGCCGCCTCGCCACGTTCACCAAGATGGAGCACGCCAGCCATCGCTTCCTCGCGCACCTCACACCGCCGGGCGAGGTGCTCGAGATCCCGTACGAGGGCGCGTCGCTGTATGCCTACTTCGTTCGCTCGCCGTTCGGCGATGACGGCCGCCAGCCCTGCCTCATCTCGATGGGCGGCCTCGATTCGATCAAGGACGAGATGTGGTTCATGCAGGCGCACGGCGCGCTCCAGCGCGGCATCTCGACGCTGATGATCGACGGACCCGGGCAGGGTGGGACGCTACGGCGTCACGGGATCATCACGCGGCCGGACTACGAGGTGCCGATCGCGCGGTGTGTGGACTATCTGCTTTCGCGGCGGGACGTCGATCCCGCTCGCATCGCCGTGTGCGGCTCCAGCCTCGGCGGGTATTACGCCGCGCGCGCGGGAGCCCGCGAGCCGCGGCTGGCCGCGTGCATCTCACACGGCGCGATCTGGTCGATCCACGATTTCTGGAAGCATGCCGACGAGCGGCACGGGTTGGCGGCGCACATCAAGTGGGTCTTCGGAGTTGCGACGATGGTGGACGCCGTCGAGCGCTTCAAGGCGTTCACGCTCGACGGCGTCCTCGAGGACATGCGCTGTCCCTATCTGATCGTGCACGGCGGCCACGACGTGCTCGGCATGTCACAGGCTCGCCGCGTCTACGACTACGGCAAGGCGCACGGTGTCGACGTCACCCTGCGCTTCGTGACGCCGGACGAGACCGGCGCCGAGCACTGCCAGCACGACAACCCGACCATCGGCCAGGAGCTGATGAGCGACTGGCTCGCCGACGTGTTCGGCGTCGATCAGCGCGCGGTCTTGGCGCGCATGCAGGCGCGGTACGCCGCTCGGTAGGCGGGGTCGTCTGCCTTGTCGGCGTCCATGCCTCGAAGGAACGGATCCGGCGACTGCGTGATGAAGGAGCCGGTCGGGTCCGTCTTCTCTCCTGACTTCGTCCCGCTCTGCGCGGGCTGCGCGTCTGCTTTACCCGCACCGGCGACCGGGATGCCGCCCTGCGCCGGCAGCTCACGCGGCGTGTTGCTGCCGTCCGGGGCTCGCTTGGCGAGCTCGCGGCCGGGTGCGCCTGGAGGCGCCGGCAGCGCGCTCGCTCCGGTCTTCTGCGCCGCCTGCTGATTGCACGACGCGATGTCGCTCAGGGTGGGTTCGGCCGCGTTGACGGCAGCCGCCGTTGGAAGCACGACGGCAACCATTGCAATGAGCGCCGCGCGTGATGGTCCGAGGGTGATCATTTCAAAACCTCCTCCGCCCGGCCGACGCCGAGCAACGTGGTGATTCACGTGCAAGGCGGCGGCCACCCGTGCTCGGTGGCATGTCGTTCGCTGCGACCGTTCGCCTCAGTCGCGGATGCCAGGAGGAGGCAACCATGGCGAAGAGTCAGGCAAAGAGTCAGGGGCGGCGCTCGGCTCGCAGAGTCGCGGACGTCATGGTCACGGAGGTCGTCTGCGTCGAGCCGTCGGCATCGCTGACGGACGCTGCGCGGGCGATGGAGGAAGCCAACGTCGGAATGCTGCCCGTCGTTCAGGACGGCAAAGTTCTCGGCGTCATCACTGACCGCGACATCGTCGTACGTGCGGTCGCGCAGGAAGCCGATCCGGCCAGCACCGCGGTCGGCGATTGTCTGTCGATCAACGCCATCGTCGCGCATCCCGAGTGGAGCACCGAGCAGGCGATGCAGACGATGGCCCAGGCGCAGGTCGGTCGGCTGCCGGTTCTCGACGACGACGACCGGCTGGTCGGCGTGGTGACGCTGAGCTCGATGGCGTTTCGCGCGCCCGAAAAGGGCGAGGCGCTCGAGGCGGCGCAGGAGGTGTCGCGCCGCTCGGCGAAACGCTCCGCCTAGCGCGCGGTGGGGAGCTGAGGGGCCTCGCCCCTCAGCTTCGCCGTCGCCTGCTCGGTCGCCTCGTCGGCGGGAAAGAAGCTCTCGACCCGCACCTCCTGCAGCGTGATGTCGTGGGGCGTGCCGAGCATGGTCAGCGTCGTGAAGTACCGAAGGATGAGATCGCCTTTACGGAACTCGATCGGCAAGAAGGGCGCGGGTGAGGCGTCGAGATCGAGCGCGCGCCAATGGCGGGGTGTGTCGGGATACGACAGCAGCTCCTCCAGCAATGCGCGCGTCTCGGCGTCCGCGAAGCCCGTCGCCACGTCACGATGCAGCCACTGGATCAGCGATGCGGCCGTCGGCTCCCAGTTGACGATCCACGGGCGGAACCCGTTTGGATGGAACATGAGGCGCATCGCATTCGGCGGTCCCAGCGTCGCGACGCTGGCGGCGTCGAGAAAGACCGCCTGCACGCGCGCGCTGCCCTCGTTGACCTTCAGCACGTTCCAGTGACGATCGAGGACCAGCGCGGGGTAGGGCTCCTGCTGCCGGAGGATGTAATCGAGAGCGCGGCGCGCCTGCGCCAGCGCTGGCGCGTCGAGGCTCGTCGCGCGATAGACCGGCGCGTAGCCCGCTGAGGTCAGGAGATCGTTGCGATCGCGAAACGGCACGTCCAGCGCACGCGCGAGCAGCACGACCATCTCACGGCTGGGCGTGGCCCGCCCCGTTTCGACGAAGCTGAGGTGACGAGAGGACACGCCGGCCTCGACGGCGAGATCGAGCTGACTCAGGCCCCGCCGCGTGCGCCATTCGCGCAACAACCGGCCGAAGCCGCCTTCGTGAAGCGTTTTCTCCACGGCGCGGATGCTAGCATCTCCCCATCGGGCGGGACATTACCTGTCAGGTAATTGCGGACACGGCGCGGCGCGACGATGCTGCGCGCGGAGGTGGCCGGTGGATCTTCAAAGCGTGCACAAGGGAACGCTGGCGGAGCATCTCGGGATCCGCTTCGTGGAAGCGACGCCGGAACGGGTCGTCGCCGAGCTCGACTACGCGGCGCCGCTCACGACCGTCGGCGGCGCGCTGCACGGCGGGACGCTGATGGCGCTGGCCGATACCGTAGGCGCCGCCGCGACGTTCTTGAATCTCCCGGCCGGCGCCGGCACGACGACGCTCGAGTCCAAGACCAACTTCTTCGCCGCCGGAAAGTCCGGCACGGTGCGCGCGGAAGCCACCCCGCTGCACCGCGGTCGCCGCACGCACGTCTGGCAGACGCGCGTGACGGACGCCACGGGGAAGCTGCTGTCGCTGACGATTCAGACGCAGATGGTGCTGACGCCGTAGCGTCCGCGTCGTTACCCGGAGCGTGGCCGCGTGCCGAGTCGGAACAGCGTCCACCCGGCGAGGATCGCGGCGACCGCGAACGCGAACGAGGGCGTGTACGATCCCGTCGCGTCGTACACGAAGCCCGCGAGGGCCGGGCCGAAGCCAGCGCCGCTGCGCCAGCCCAGACCGACGACGCTCATGATCGTCGCCAGCGCCGCCACGCCGAACACGTCCGAGATCGCCTTCACGAACGTATTGTCCGCGCCCGAGGCGCCGAGACCGAACAGCAGCAGCGTGCCGACGATCGTCCACGTCGGCAGCCCGGCCAGAAGCGTGGCCAGCGCCCCGAGCTGGATAATGAGACACACGCGCATGGTCGGGACGGCCCCGAACCGATCGGTCGCCAGGCCGGCGAGCAGGCGGCCCGACATCGCGCCGATGCCGAAGGCCGTGAGCGCGAGGGACGCTTGCTCCAGTGACAGCCCGCGATCGCGCGCGTACGACACGCTGTGCACGGTGACCATCATGAAGACGAGCCCGAGGAAGCACCACGCGCTCACGAAGCACCACAGGCGCGTGTCGCCGAAGGCCGAGCGCCGCGCCGCGGCCGCCACGCCGGCGATGGGGCGCGGCTCGACCGAGCGCGGATAGCGCACGCAGAGGCTTGCCGGAACACCGACGGCGCCGACGAGCGCGCCCAGCACGAGCCACGCGGTGCGCCAGCCCCAGTGCCCGATCAGGAACGCAGCGAGCGGGCCGCCCGTGAGCCAGCCGAGGTTGAAGCCGCTCAGCACGATGGCCAGCGCCAGCCCGCGCCGCGCCTCGAACCAGCGCGCCACCGTGGCGGCCGTGAGCACGTAGATCGACGACATACCGATGCCGACGAGGACGCCGTAGGCGAGATAGAGCTGCCACAGCGCCTCGATGCGCGCGCTCAGCGCGAAGCCGACGGCGCCGATGGCCACCGTAAGGGCGAGGACCACGCGCGGTCCGTGCCGGTCGGCGATGCGGCCGACGGGAAACGCCGCCACTCCGCCGAGGACGAGGTTGATCGACAGCACGATCGCGACGGCGCCGCGGCTCCAGCCGAACGTCTCCGAGAGCACGGGCAGGAAGACGCCGAACGTCGACACCGCGGTGGCGATGCACGAGGTCACGATGAACAGCGCGACGACCACCCGCCAGCGCGGCGCGAGCATGCCCGGTCATCGTACGATACCGCCATGGCCAAACCCTATGTGCTCGAGTTCGGAATGGGCGTGGACGTGCACGGCGCGGACCCCACGACGGCGGCGCGGCGCGCGGTCTCCGATGCGATCCGTCACTCCAGCCTGCCGTTCTTCGCCGACGTGCGGGCGCGCGGCGGCCGCATGCTGGTCGACGTCACCGTCGGCGTCCCGGACGCGAAGAGCGTCGACGTGGCCGCCGTGAAGCGCGAGCTGCCGCACGGCGAGGTGACGGTGCGGGCGGTGGAGGGCGGACTGCGCGCGACGGTCGGCGACACGATCATCGCGTGTGTCGCGATCACGGTCAGCGTCGAGGAGTGATCGGGGCGCGACGCGCGCGCGAGCGTGGTATCGTCGCGCCATGACGACTCAAGCCGCCGCCATCCGCCATCTCTGGACGCACAAGACGCAAGACCACCCGTGGCTCGCCGACGGCGAGCTCGTCATCGACCGCGCCGAGGGCGTGTGGGTGTGGACGGAGACGGGCCACAAGCTGATGGACGGCTTCGCCGGCCTGGCCGTCGTCAACGTCGGCCACGGCCGCCGCGAGATCGCCGAGGCCATCGCCGAGCAGACGGTGCGCCTCGCGTACTACCCGACCACGCGACAGTTCTCGAATCGCCCCGCCGCCGAGCTGGCCGCGAAGCTCGCGACGCTCACGCCGGGCGATTTGGACTACACGCTGTTCGCGACCAGCGGCTCCGAGGCCAACGAGCGCGCGATGCAGATCGCGCGGCATTACTGGATCGCGCGGGGCAAGCCGGGCAAGCACAAGGTCATCTCGCTGCAGGGCGGTTACCACGGCGCCACGATGGGGACGTTCGCGGTGTGCGGACTGCCGCACATGACGGCCGCGTACGCCCCGCTCCAGCCGACCGGCTTCACCAAGGTCGCGCCGCCGTACCCGTTCCGCGATCGCGGCGCCGGCACCGACGCTGAGCTCGTCGCGCGCCGCGCCGGTGAGCTGCGCGACGCCATCCTGCGCGAGGGCGCCGACACCGTGTCCGCGGTCATCATGGAGCCGATCTTGTCGTCAGGCGGGTTCATCATTCCTCCGCTCGGTTGGCTGCGAGCCGTGCGCGCCATCTGCGACGAGCTCGAGGTCTTGATGATCGCCGACGAGGTCATCACCGGCTTCGGCCGCACCGGACGCTGGTTCGGCGTCGAGCACGAGGGCGTCGTCCCGGATCTCATGACGGTGGCCAAGGGCATCACCTCCGGCTATCTGCCGCTGTCGGGCACGATCGCGCGCGGCCGACTGACCGAGGCGTTCCCCGAGACGAGCACGCAGGAGGTCATCCATCCCAACACGTACGCGGCGCATCCTGTGGCGTGCGCGGCGGCGCTCGCGAATCTGCAGATCATGGAGAAGGACGGTCTCGTCGCCAACGCCGAAACGATGGGTCGACGGCTGCTCGACGGCCTGAGGCAGGCGCTCGGCAAGAGCCGGATCGTGGGCGAGGTGAGGGGCCGCGGCCTCCTCGTCTGCGCTGAGCTCGTGACGCCTGACGGCGCGCGCGCTCCGCTCGACGCGGCCGTCGTCGCGCGGCTCGATCGCAAGGCATGGGAGCGCGGCGCGATCGTCTACGCGCGCGGGCCGGTCCTGCGTTTGGCGCCGCCGCTCTGCATCACCGCGGCCGAGGTCGACCGCCTGCTGGAGATCGTCGCCGCGAGCATCGGCGAGCTGGAGCGCGAGCTGACCCGCTGACCGCGTGGCCGTCCCCGACCTCGCGCGTGAGCGCTACGTGAGCCTCGCGACCTTTCGCCGCACCGGCGCTGAGGTCCGCACGCCCATCTGGTTCGCGCTGGTGGACGATCGCCTGTGGATCGTCACCGGGGGCGACACCGGCAAGGTCAAACGCGTGCGCAACAACCCGCGCGTGCGCGTGGCGGGAAGCGACGTGCGCGGGATCGTGCACGGCCCGTGGCGGGAGGGGACCGCGCGGATCGCCGATGACCCGGGCGAGATCGCCCACGCCCACGCGATGCTGCGGGCCAAATACGGCTGGCAGGTCACGCTGCTCGACCTGGTCTCGCGGCTGAGCGGGCGGATCCGCCGGCGCGTGTGGCTGGAGGTGGCCCTGCGGTAGTAATCTGCTACTCGGAGAGTCGCCGCGGTAGTAATCTGCTACTATCGCAGGACGAGTAGTAGTCGAACGCTACTCAGCGAGGTGCCCGATGCCGCTGCCGGTCAAGATCTCGGACAGGCTGCTGGCCCGTGCCAAGGAAGAGGCGAAAAGCGCCCACCGCTCGGTGACGGCGCAGATCGAGCACTGGGCGACGCTGGGAAGGGCGGTGGAGCTTCTGAACGGCCACCGCGAAGTCCTCGCCCTCAAGCGTGTCGGCGAAACGCTGACGATGCCCCGCTACGTCAGCCCGCAGGAGATCCACGACGTCCTGATGCGGCTCGTCGAGGATCCCGATCGTGAGGCCGTCAAGACGGCGGTTCGCGCGGGCGGAGGGCCGGTCTACAGCGAGGATCCCGACGACCCGGAGGGCGTCATCCAGATCGCGCCCGACGGACGCCAGACTCGAGGACGTTTCGACGGCCGCACGTTCGTGCCGCGCAGCCGGCAGCGTGAGCGTTCCCCAGTTCGCATCGCTGCGCGCCGCCGCCGCTGACGGGGCGCCGGCCCTCGTCGTTGTCGCGGGGCCGAACGGCGCCGGCAAGTCGACGTTCATCCGGCGCTACCTGCGCGACCTCGATCTGCCGTACGTCAATGCCGACCACATCGCGACCATCCTGCGCGCCGCACATCCTGGGCTCTCGCAACGCGAGCTGGATCGCCAGGCGTTCGAGGAGGCCGAACGGCTTCGCGACGACCTTCTGCCGCTGAGATTCGGCTTTTGCACGGAGACGGTGTTCTCGGATCCGGTGGGCGCGAAGCTGGACTTCCTCGAACGCGCGCGCGCCGGCGGATTCTTCGTCACCCTCGTCTTCATCTGCCTGACGAATCCGGCGATCTCGATCGGACGTGTGCAGCAGCGCGTCGCCGAAGGCGGACACGACGTGCCAGCCGATCGGCTGCTGGCGCGCTTTCCGCGCACGCTGCGCAATCTCCGCGCAGCGATTCCGATCGTGAGCGAGACCTTTCTCTTCGACAACAGCTCGGCCGATGTCCCGTACCGCTTCGTCGCACGCTACGAAGGCGGTCGGCTCGCGGCCCTGCACCCGCCGCTGCCGCGCTGGACGAAAGAGCTGCCGGGACTGTAGCCGCGGCTCAGGCGAGCTCGGCGAGAAAGCTCGCGAGCACGCTGGCCGGCAGCAGCGCCGGCGCGCCGGTGACGTCGCGCACGATCTGCTTCATCGCGCGCGTGAAGCCCTGACACTCCAGCACGACGAGGGTCACGCCCGCGCCGCGCAGCTCCTCGGCGGCGGCGACGAGGCGGGACGTATCGTCATACGGTGAGGCCACGCGGACGACGACGCGCGGGTCGACGCGCGCCCACCGCTTGGCCGACGATTCGACCTGGTGAGGAATCGGCACCAGCACGCCGAGACGTCCACCGTCGAAGACCGCGTCGACGACCGCGGCCAGGCACCGCTCGGGCAGGAGCACGGGCTGCGCGCTCGTGAAGGGCGGAAAGACGCCGGCACAGAGGATCGCGAAGGCGTCGGCGTCGCGCGCGAGCCGATCGAGGCACGCCTGCAGCCGCGGCACGATCCGTCGCTTCGCGACGAGGACGATGGCGCCGTCGCGCAGGTGGGTGATGAGCGCGTCGTCGTCGCCGGGCGCCGGCGCGAGCGCGTCGATCTCGGCGCGCGTGAGTTGGTCGAGCGCGCCGGCCTGCACGACGCGCACGCCGGGGCCCAGGATCTTTTCCATCTCGGCGACGATGTCATCGCGCGGTGTCTGGCCGATCGTGATCGCCGCGACGGTCTTCATGCCAGGCGCCCCGCAAGTGGCGGCACCGGCGGCGCCTCGGGCAGATACTGACCACACCCCGCCTTCTGCTCGAGCTCGCCGGCCGGATTGAGCAGCACCTGACCGCGCACCAGCGTCGTCCACGCACGGCCGCGGATGCTCCAGCCCTCGTACGGCGTGTAGCCGGCCATGCTGAGATGGTCGCGCTGCCGGATCGTCCACTCGGCGCCGGGATCCCAGATCGTGAGGTCGGCGTCGGCGCCGACGCGAATCGTTCCCTTGCGCGGAAAAAGGCCGAAGATCCGCGCGGGATTCTCGGAGAGCGCGCGCGCCATCCACGACGGCGGCAGGCCGCGCTTGATGACACCTTCGTGCCACACGAGCGGTGCGAGCGTCTCGAGCGACGGGGCGCCGAAGGGGATCGGCACGCCCTGCGCGTCGACGAAGATGTTCGTGCGGCCGGGCTCCTTGAACTTCGGCAGCCGCGGCGCGTGGTCGCTCGCGATGGTGTGAATGGCGCCGGCGGCCGAGCCCGCCCACATCGCCTCGCGGTCGCGTCCGTGCGCGGGACGCAGCGGCGGGCCGATCTTGGCGAACGGCCCGAGCTTGGCCATCTCTTCGTCGCTCAGCAGCAGGTACTGCGGACACGTCTCCGTCCACACGCGCTGGCCCTCCGCCTGCGCGCGCTGGATGCGCTCCAGCCCCAGCCGTGTCGAGAGGTGCACGATGTAGACCGGACAATTCGTGAGGCGGCCGATGAGGATGGCGCGGTTGATCGCTTCCTCCTCGGCCCAGTCCGGACACGTCGCGGGATAGTCGGTAGGCTTCGTGCGGCCCTCGGCGATCGCCTTGTCCTCGAGGTAGCAGAGGATGTCGCCGTTCTCGGCGTGGATCTGGCAGACGCTGTCGAGCGCGGCGATCTTTTCCATCGCCTTGCAGAGGAACTCGTCCGACACCATGCGCTTGCCGCGCTTTTTGTAGGTCATGAACATCTTGAAGGAGCGCACGCCGAGCCGGACCGCCTCGGCCAGGCCGTCCAGGATGGCCGGCTCGTGCTCGAGGATGAAGTGGAAGCCGAAGTCCAGGACGGACTCGGCCTCGGCCTGCTCGCGCAGGCGTCGCGTCGCCTGCGGCAGCGTCTCGCCGGCGGTGTAGTTCACGAACGGCACGACGCTGGTGAGCCCGGTGCGCGCGGCCGCCTCGGCGGCGATCTTCCAGTCGTCATACTCGGGGCCGACGTGTAAGTGGCAGTCGATCAGGCCGGGGAAGACGAGCTTGCCCGTCGCATCGATCACGCGGTCCGCCGCAGGCAGCCACTCGTCGGGCGCCAGCGCGACGATGCGACCGCCCTTGATCGCGACGCCGGCCTCCACGGCGTCCGTCGCCGTGACGACGCGGCCGCCTTTGATGACGAGATCGACGGCACGCGCGCTGGCTGGCGTCATCGGTTCGGCTCCTTCTCGGTCACGGGCTGAAGCAGGACGTTGTAGTGCTGGGGCTGGCGCCGGCCGAGGAAGTTCCAGCGCTTGCGCACAGGCGTCATCTGATCGAGGTCGATCCGCGCACTGATGAGCTCGTCGCTCGTCGTCGCCGCCTTCGCGATGATCTGCCCGAGAGGATTGATCACGCTGGAGCCGCCGATCAGCTCCACGCCGTCCTCGATGCCGGCCTTCGCCACGCCGACCACGAAGCACGCATTGGCATAGGCGCCCGCGCGCATGCAGAGGTCGTTGAGGTCGAGCGCCAGCGCGGAGATCGGCGTGTTGTAGCCGATCAGGATGATCTCGGCGCCCTGCAGCGCCAGCGCGCGATAGCTCTCCGGGTAGCGTCGGTCCTGGCAGATCGCGATCCCGACCCGCGCGCCCGCGCAGTCCCACACGCGATAGCCGGTGTCGCCGTGGGCGAAATAGTAGGGCTCGTAGACCTGGGCGAAGCCGTCGGCCGCCTTCGTGCCGGGCAGATGAATCTTGCGAAACGTGCCGCAGAGCCGACCGTCGCGATGGGTCAGCAGCGCCGTGTTGAAGTACTTGCCGTCCGCCTTCTCGCAGAACCCGACGTGCACCGCGATCCGCGCCTGCGCCGCACGCCGCAGCAGCGGCTCCAGCGCCTTGGGCGGCACCTCGGCCTCGAAAAACTGGTCGAAGTCCGTCCGGATCTTCTTGGGGAAGTACGTCGTGAGCGCCATCTCCGGATAGACGATCAGCTCCACGTTGTCGCGGGCGGCGCTCTCGAGCAGCGCGAGCATGCGATCCACGATCTCCTCGCGCGGCGTGCCTTCGTTGTTCGGTCCCATCTGGGCGGCGGCGACCTTGACGTAGCGCGGCATGGCGGCTCCTTGTGTCTGTGTCGATGAGACTGCCCTGCATGCTGAGCCGGCTCGCCGCGCGCGTCAAGTGTCCGGGGGGCGGCGCTCGCTTTACGTCCGACGCCAGTGGTCAGCTCATGTATCAGCGCGGTCGGTGTGCGTCCGAGAGCTCGCCAGTTCACGAGTGGCCAGCGGATGCAGCACGCTGATCACGTGGCCCAGGTCTAGCGGCTCCCCACACCAGTTGGACCGCGAGGTCTGCGCGTCGATCGTCAGGCCGAGCGCCGCATTCTGCGCGCGCAGTGCTCCCACAGGATTCGCTGGCACCCCCGGCGGAGGGGGGACGTCGCGCATCACCTCGCCGTTAGGGCGCCAGAAGCGCAGCTCGCCGTCCGGCAGTCGCGCGACGCGATAGCCGTGCTCGTGCACCGCGCGATGGTGGCGTCGACACAGCAGTGCGAGATTCGACAGCGTGGTGGGACCTCCGTGCGCCCAGTGCTTGATGTGGTGACCCTGACCGAACGGCAATCCGCAGCCGGGGAAGCGACAGCCCTTGTCGCGATGCTCGAGCGCGCGCCGCAGCGCGGGCGGAATCGTCCGCGTTCGCGCCCCGACCTCGGTGATGCGTCCGTCCGCATCGTGTCGCATGACGACCCGCGTGGCGTCGCACGCCAGCCGCTGCGACGTTTCCGCGGAAACGTGCGTGCCGTCGCCGACCACGGACTGCCCCGGCGCGTCGGCATCGGCGAGCACCGGCGCGTCGACGTGGATCACGACCTGGTAGCGCTCCGATGCCGTGCCGGGATCCAGTCCGTGGTGGAGCGCCGTTTCCGCGATCAGCGCCAGCGCGTCGGCCCGCCGCTGTCCCCACGTCGGCGGATCGGAGACGATCTGATGGTTCGCATCGAGATGGACGTCGCCGGGTCCGGGGGTATCGGGCTGTGCCCGTCGGTAGAGCACCTCCTGGGCCGCCTCGACGGCTTTCTTCAGCACCTCGCCGGCCTCGGGTTCGAGGCGGCCATGGATGACGAGCATTCCGTCTTCGTCGTAATGCAGGTGCAGTGAGCGGTGTCGGTGGCGCCGCGCGGTCTGCTTGGCTTCTTCGTTGCGATCCACGCGCCGCCAGCCGCGCACGATACGCTCGACATGCGCGGCCGTGCCGGCCTTGCCGACCTCGAGCAAGCGCTCTTCGGTCTCGGGCGTGGCGACCCGCGTGAGCGCGCGGACCTTCGAGTACGAAAGCTCCCCGCGGGCCAGCGCCTGTGCCAGCTGTGGCAGCGTGCCGAGCGCCCGGGCGACCCGAACGCGCTCGCGCGCGGCTCCGGGATCGAGACCCACGCGCCAGGTGAGCCACGCGGCGCAGTTGTTGAAGCCGCCCCAGCCTTCGCGGGCGTCGAACTCGCGGATGAGGTCGAGCAGGCGCGCGGTGGCGGCGTCGAGATGCGCGGAGAGCTCGGCAATCTCGTCGCCGAGACGGTCTAGCGCGACTCGCTCGGGATTGATGACGGGCGCAGTCATCGGCGTCGGACGACCCAGTCGTAGTCGTTTATCTGCGCGCTCATCGTTGCGTTCATCGGCGCGTTCCTCCTGCTTTGCGCCGACTCTATCGCGCGTTTTTCGAGGCCCTGTCCCGCCTCCAGGACGCGCGATCGCCACGCGATTCGGACATTTTCCGCCGATGACTCTCGTCGTAGGCCAGCAAGGCTGGACGCGATGCTGCGTGGCCGAATTCTCACGGCATCGGCCTCGCGCATGCTGCGCGGAGCAAATCCTGTCAATGTCCATTTTTTCTGACACGGAGCACGTCAGCCGATCCGACTGGTAGACTCCTCGCCATGCGCTACGGCTTCTATCTCCCCACGCGCGGCCGCAGCGCCGAGCCCGACGCGCTCGAGGCACTGGTCAGGCGCGGCGAGGCGCTCGGTTTTCACTCCACGGTTATCGCGGACCACGTCGTTTTCCCGACGACCATCACGTCGAAGTATCCGTACACGGTCAGCGGGGCGTTTCCCGGTGGCGGCGACGCGCTGGAGCAGCTGACCCTGATGGCGTTCGTCGCGGCCAAGAGCGAGCGGCTGCGGCTGATCACCAGCGTGATGATCCTGCCGTATCGCAATCCCGTGCTCACCGCGAAGATGCTGGCGACGATCGACGTGCTCTCGCGCGGGCGCGTGACGGTCGGCGCAGGCGTCGGCTGGCTGCGCGAGGAGTTCGACGCGCTCGGCGCCACCGCGTTCGATCGCCGCGGCGCGGTCAGCGACGAGTATCTGAGGATCTTCAAAGCCCTGTGGACCCAGAACCCCGCGTCGTTTCACGGGCAGTTCTACCGGTTCGACGACCTCAAGTGCCTGCCGCAGCCGGTGCAGAAGCCGCATCCGCCGATCTGGATCGGCGGCCACAGCCGCGCGGCGCTGCGGCGGGCGGCCCGCTATGGCGACGGCTGGCATCCGGTAGGCGCCAATCCGGCCGCCATGCTGGCGCCGACGGAGTTCAAGACACTGCTCGACGAGCTACACCGTCTGACCGAGGCCGAGCGGCGCGATCCCCGCGCGCTGACGATCTCGTACAAGGCGCCGATGTACGACGAGGGCGTCGCCGCCACCGGCGGCGTGCGCCGGCCGTTCTCAGGGACAGCCGACCAGATCCTCGAGGACATCGCGACCTACGCGGGCCTGGGCGTCAGCGAGCTCATCTTCGACTTCAGAAGCGAGGAGCCGAACGAAAGCCTCGAGCGCATGGAGCGCTTTGCCTTGCTGATGAAGCGGGCCCGCGTGTAGCGCGCGCGTCTAGCTCTCAGCCAGATCCACCACCAGCGCGGCATGGTCGCTAAGCCAGTCGCGACGACGACGGCTTGCCGCGCCGCCCCAGACGTACGCCGCGTCCTTGAGCCGTGCGAGCAGCGGCGCGTTGACGAACGCCTGGTCGATGCGGAAGCCGTTGCGACCGTTCGGTGAGTACCACGTGTACGCGCGCGCCTCGACACGGAGATGACGGAACGCGTCCGCCCAGCCGCAGCCGGCGAGCGCGTCGATCCAGCCCTCCTCGCGCGCGTTGAAGGCACGCACCTCCTCGTCCAGGCCGCGCCGGCCGGAGTTCGTGTCGCCGATCAACAGCGCGGGGCCCAAGCGCCAGCGTCGGGCGCAGCCGAGCACCGCGTCGAGGAACGGGTACTTGCGGCCCGTCACGCGATTGGGCACGTGCATGGCGCCGACGACGAGCGGCACCGGCGCGTCCACGCCCACGAGCAGCCAGCGGCAGCGGTCGCCGGGCGCGGCACGCAGCGAGAGCCGCCGCAGCGGCCAGCGCGACGCGACGAGCAGCGCGTTGCGGTGCAGCGTCCGCGGATCGCAGGTCGCCAGCTGGTGCGTCAGGCCGCTCGCGGTCAGTCGGGCGGCAAGCCGCACGCTCGGCGGCGTCGCACGGAACTCGGACAGGGCGGCGACGTCGGGTTGCCAGCGCGCGATCTGCCGCGCGATGGCGTCCGCGCGCGTCCCGCCGCCGGCGCGGATGTTCCACGCGACGACGCGCATCGCGCGCCTCGGCTCAGCGCGGTTCGAAGCTCACGGCGCCGAACAGCGCGGCGCTGCGCGAGCGGGTGTCGTTGGAGTGCGATTCGAAGCCGACCCACTTGATGGGGCGCGGCGCTTCGCCGAAGATTCGGCGATAGTCGGCGAGCACGTCACGCCTCTCCCGCTTCCAGCGGCCGGCCTCGTCAGGGCCCGAGCGCACCACGATGAGCACGCGGTCGAAGATGTCCATCTCGTCGGGGCGCGATTCCGTGCCGACGGGCGCCGTCGTGTCCCAGACGTAGAGCATGCCTTTCATGCCCTCGAACATCAGCATGATGCGCGCCGCCTGATCGTTGCGCTTGAGCTCGCGAACGTCGCCGTGCGGCGGCAGGTCGATCGCCTTCCATTCCCACGAGAGCCACGGCGTCGTCTTGAGGTCGATCTTCAGCGATCGGCCGATTCGCATCGCTTCGGCTTCGGTGCGTAGCGCGAGCACGCGGCGGCCGTCGTCGAGAACGATGGCCGGCGGCGCCTTGAACTTCGATGACTCCGTGAACGGATAGACGCGCCACATCGACAGGTCGACGGGGCCCGGGGAGAGCGCCGCCCAGTTGTCCACGCGCACGACGCCTTTCGCCGCTGCGCCCATGAGCAGCGCAGCGGCGACCACGACGAGCGTCGTGCGCGGGAGCTGCCGGATCACGCGCGCGGTGTGAACTTCTGGAAGGTGTGGGTGTCAGCCGGCGCCAAGCCGCGGCTGACCGCGAACGTCCACGTGACCTCGGCGACGTACACCGCGGCCTTGCTGTCGACGGCGATGCCGTGCGGCGCCGCGAAGCTGCCCGGCTTCGTCGCCTCCGGCGTGCCCCAGCGTGCGAGCAGCCGGCCCTCGCGATCGAACACGCTCACGCGTCCGTGCTTGGGCTCCTGCGTGGGGCCGTGGCGCCGCGAGACCTGGCCCTTGTGCCACCAGAGCTCGGACACGTACGCGCGCCCCTCTCCGTCGAACACGATGTGCGTAGGTCGCTGCGTGTCGGTCCACTCCGACAGGTACTCGCCGTCCGGGCTGAAGATCTGGATGCGATCGCTCTCGCGGTCGCAAACGAACACGCGTCCGTCGGCGGCCACCGCGATGCCATGGGGCAGATAGAACTGTCCCGGCTCGGAGCCCGGCTCGCCCCACGAGCGCTTCAGCGTGCCGGTGGGCGAGAACTGGTGCACGCGGCAATTGCCGTAGCCATCTGACACGTACAGGTCGCCGCGCGGACCGATGGCCAGGTTGGTCGGGCGATTGAACGGTCCGCCCGGCCGCGTGATCGTCATGTAGTCCTTGCCGTCGTAGCCGGTGTCCGAGGGCGTGTTCAGCGTGCCGAGGGTCTTGAGCAGCTTGCCCTCCGGCGTGAACTGCCGGACCGTGTGATTGCCGTCGTCGGTGGCCCACACGGTGCCGTCCGGCGCGATCGCAATCCCGTGGGTGCGGTACGTGAAGTCGCCCTCGCCCCACGAGCGCAGGAAGCTGCCCTTGGCGTCGTAGGCGATGATGGGATGGTCGCCCCGACAGATCAGAAAGACGCGGTCCTCGCCATCCACTGCCACGCCCGCCACGTCGCGGTGCTCGAATCCCCTCGGCAGCTGCTCCCAGCCCTCGACGACCTCGTATCTCATGTCGGCCTCCTGCGCGGGATTCTACTCCCGCGGGCTCGCCGATGCGGGCCGCGCCGGTTGCGCCTCCGCGGCCGATCGTATACCGTGGCGGCGCTCAGCCGCTCGCGACAGCACACGCACGGAGGCTCGCGATGACGATGCCCACGGTCTGGCTCTCGCTGCTCGTGCTGCTTCTCGCCGTCACGCCGGTCGGCGCCCAGCCCGCCGGCACGCTGGTCGTCGGCCTGGTGGCCGAGCCGGTGAACCTCGATCCCGCGCAGGTGACCGATCTCAACTCCAACCGCGTGGGCCGGCGCATCGTCGAGACGCTCGTAACGTTCCCTGACGAGAGCACGCAGATCGTGCCCGGGCTCGCGGAGTCGTGGACGATCTCGAATGACGGCCTCAAGTACACCTTCAAGCTGCGCAAAGGCGTCGCGTTCCACGACGGCACGCCGTTGAACGCGGAGGCCGTGAAGTTCTCGATCGAGCGGCAGATCATGACCGAGCATCCCTTCAACAAGCTTGGCAAGTATCCGTTCGCAAACTACTTCTTCGGCAACGTCAAAGCCGTGGAGGCCGTCGAGCCGCACACCGTCGAGTTCGTGCTCAAGGAGCCGCGCGCCTCGTTCCTGGCCGTGCTCACCGCGGGCGCGGCCTCGATCGTGAGTCCGACGGCGGTGAAGAAGCTCGGCGTCGACTACGCGCTCAGCCCCGTCGGCACCGGACCGTTCAAGTTCGTCGCGTGGGACCGCGGGCAGCGCGTGGTGCTGGAAAAGAACGCGAGCTACTGGAAGCACCCCGTGCGCGTGGATCGCGTGATCTACCGTCCGATCGTCGAGGACCAGGCGCGGCTCACCGAGCTGCTCACGGGCGCGCTCGACCTCATCGTCGGCACGCCACCGGACTTCGTCGCCCAGCTGGAGGGAAACCCGCGCGTCACGCTGCTCAAGCAGGTCGGCGCGCACGTCTGGTACCTCGGGATCAATAACCAGAAGAAGCCGTTCGACGACAAGCGCGTCCGCCAGGCGCTGAACTACGCGGTCAACAAGGACGCGATCGTGCGCGACGTGCTGAAGGGCACGGGCTCGCTGTCGCGCGGCCCGGTGCTGCCGAATACATGGGGCGCGGACCCTGCGCTGAAGACCTATCCGTACGACCCCGAGCGAGCCAAGAAGCTGCTGGCCGAGGCCGGCTACCCGAGCGGCTTTTCCACCACGCTGTGGGTGCCCGAGTCCGGCTCGGGCATGCAGTCGCCGGTGGCAATGTCGACGGTGATCCAGTCCAACCTCAAGGCGGTCGGCGTCAACGTCACGCTGCAGACGATGGAATGGGGCGCCTATCTGGCCAAGCTGCGCACCAAGGAGCAGGATCTATTCGCGCTGTCCTGGATGGCGGGCAATGAGGATCCCGACATGGTCATGTACCCGCTGCTTCACTCGAGCCAGTGGACGCCGAACGGTCCCAACCGGGCGCTCTACAAGAACGACAAGTACGACGAGCTGCTCCATCAGGCGCGGCTCACCACGGACCAGAAGAAGCGCGCGGAGCTCTACCGCGAGGCGCAGCGGCTGCTCATCGAGGACGCGCCCTGGGTCTTCGTCGACCACGAGATCCAGACGGCCGCGCACGCCAAGCGCGTGCAGGGCTTCAAGCTGCACCCGAGCTTCGATCTGCGCGTCGAGACCATTTCGCTGAAGTGAGCGTGCGAATGCGGAGAGGAGTTGCACGATGAAGAAGATGATCGCGCTGCTGTCGGCGCTGCTGTGGCTGTCGAGCGTCGCCCTCGTCCACGCCCAGGCGCTGCCGAGCGTGAAGCCCGAGCAGGTCGGGCTGTCGTCGGAGCGGCTCGGCCGCATCATGACGATG
>JBKOZH010000308.1:0-8247 GCA_046725765.1 Candidatus Methylomirabilota bacterium
TCCGCGAAGATGTCGGCCATGCTCATGATCGGCGAGTGTGGAATGTCGTGCGTGCGCAGCTCCTCCACGGCTTTGTCGAACGGCCGCGCGGCGAACCAGCGCGTCGCCATGTCGAGGATCAGCCCGATGTTCTTGGGGCGCTCCGCCGCGCTGGCGAAGCGCGGATCCTTGGGCAGGTCCGGCTCGCCCAGCATCACGCACAGGCGCTCGAACAGATGCTGCGCGGGCGAGGTGAAGACGATCCAGCGATGATCCTGCGTCTCGAAAGCGCCGCCCGGCCAGCCCGCGTGCTGCAGGCCGCCGCGCTCACGCACGACGCCCTGCCTGCCATAAAACGTCGTCGTGTATTCCATGACGCGGAACGCCGACTCGTAGAGCGCCGCGTCGATGCACTGCCCTTCGCCGGTGGCATCGCGGTGGCGCAGCGCCGCCATGACGCCGAACGCTGTGAACAGTCCCGTCATGTAGTCGGGATAGACCGGCGTCGGACGCGCGGGCGGACGGTCGGCGTGGCCGTTGACGTACCAGGTGCCGCCGAACGCCGACCCGATGGCCGCGTAGCCAGGCCCGTGCCGCAGGGGTCCCGTCTGGCCGAACGCGGTGATGCGCGCCATGACGAGCCGCGGGTTCAGCGCGTGCAGCGTCTCCCAGCCGAGTCCCCACTTCTCGAGCACGCCCGGGCGGAAGTTCTCGAGCACGACGTCGACCTTGGTGGCGAGCCGGCGCACGAGGTCCTGGCCCTTCGGCGTGCGCAGATCGAGCGTCATGAGCTTCTTGTTGCGATTGTCGACGGCGAACCAGTAGGAGACGCCGTCTTCGCTCGGTCCGAGTCGCCGGAGATCGTCGCCCTTGTCCGGCAGCTCCGTCTTGATGACCTCGGCGCCGAACTCCGCCATGAGCGTCCCGCAGAACGGCCCGGCGACGACCTGCGCGAGCTCCAGCACCCGGATGCCGTCGAGCGGCCGTCGCGTCTCCATGACCGCGTGAGTCTACAACTTCCGCCGGGCAGGTGTACTATCCCGGCCGAGGAGACAGGCCATGACGACCTACACGCGGATTTCGGCCGACTGTCACATCGATCTCCCCATGCTGCCGCCCGACCTCTTCACCGCCAACGCCTCGGCGGTCATGAAGGATCGGATGCCGTACGTCACGGACGGACCCGACGGCCCGTACTGGACGTGCAAGAACGGCGGCTCGTTCGGGCTCGTGTGCGGCGTCGGTCCCGCAGGGCAGAAGCTCGTGCCCGGCCAGAATCACCGCGTCGACGCCATGGCCGCCACCGGCCTCTACGAGGACGGCAAGCGCGGCGTGCTGCGACCGTCCACGCCCGAGCTGCGCGCCAAAGACATGGACCGCGACGGCGTGCAGGCGGAAGTGATCTTCGGCATCCTCGGCGCGGCCACGCGCCTGAACGACCACGAGGCCGCCACCGAGATGTTCCGCATCTACAACGACTGGCTCGTGGACTTTTGCAAGTACGACCCGAACCGCTTCATCGGCCTGGCGTGCCTGCCGTACGGCGACATCGACGCCGCGACGAAGGAGATCTACCGCGTCGCGCGCATGGGTCTGCGAGGCATGGAGCTGTCGTGCTCGTGGGACATGGAGCCCATGTGGCATCCCGTCTGGGAGCCGCTCTGGCAGGCCGTGAACGACGTGAATCTGCCGATCCACTTCCACACCTTTCCGGCGCTGCCGCTGAGCGTGATCGATCAGCAGAAGGGCCTCGTCCGCCGCGCGGCGTTTTTCACCGCGGTCTCGAGCTTCCAGCTGAATCTGGTGAACATCATCTCCGCCGTGATCGGTCGCGCGATCCTCGAGCGCTTTCCGAACATCCGCATCTCGTTCGGCGAGAGCGGCATCGGATGGATCCCCTACGTGCTCGATCGCATGGACTACGAGTGGGAGGATCGCTTTCGCGATCTCGGGCTGACGATGAAGCCCAGCGACTACTGGCGGCGCCAGTGCAAGGCGACCTTCCAGTACGACCGTATCGGCACCAAGCTCATCGACGACATGGGCGTCGAGACGCTGATGTGGGGCTCCGACTATCCGCATCCCGACGGGGTGTGGCCGGAGTCGTCGAAGTACATCGCCGAGCAGTTCGGCCACCTGCCCGCAGACGTCACGCGCAAGATCACCTGCGAGAACGCTGGTCGTTTCTACGGGCTGATGTAGGCGGCGCGGGCCGATGAATCTGCTGCGTCCGCACGAGCGCGATCTCGTCGTCGACGGCCGGCGCCTGCATCTGCTCGACTGGGGCGGCGACGGCCGCCCGCCGCTGCTGCTCTTGCACGGCTTCACTGGCCACGCGCACGCCTGGGACACGCTGGCCATCGCGCTGCAGCCGCACTTCCACGTCCGGGCGCTCGACGCGCGCGGCCACGGCGACAGCGACCCCGCAGAGATCTATGACGCGGCGGGCGCCTTCAAGGATCTGTCGAGCGTCATCGAGCAGCTCGGCGTGCGGACGTTGACGCTGGTCGGCCTCTCGATGGGCGGGCGCAACGCGATGTACTTCGCGGCCAAGCGCCCGGAGATGGTCGACCGGCTCGTGGTGCTCGACATCGGCCCCGAGGTCAGCAAGCGCGCGATGGCGCCCTCGTCGGGCCCGCCCGAGCCCGAGACGTGGGAGTCGATCGAGCAGGCGGCGCGGCATCTCTATCGCGGCAATCCCTATCCCGGCATCCACTATTACCGTTGGGTGGCGTCGACGAGCCTGCGCGCCCGGCCCGACGGCGCGCTGGTGTGGAAGTGGCACCCGTCGATCAAGGAGCGCCGGGTGATGGGCGATGTCGACTGGTGGGCGATCGTCCGCGAGATCACGCCGCCGCTCTTGCTGCTGCGCGGGGCCGAGAGCACCGTGCTGGACCGCGACGTGGCCGAGCGCATGGTGCGTGAGCTGCCGCGCGGCACGTTGGTGGAGATTCCGCGGGCCGTCCACACCTTGCACGAGGACAACCCCGAAGCGGTGCTCGAGGCGCTGCGCGCGTTCCTCAAATTCTGACGGAGGACCTCCGATGAAGCTCGCGTTCTTCGACGACTTCAAGCTGGGCGTGGTGAACGGCGATGCCATCGTCGACGTCTCGCGCGTCGTCGCCGACATTCCGCAGCTCGGCCCCCAGGACGTCATCCGCGGCGTGATCGAGCGCTTCGCTGAGCTGCGCCCGCGGCTGGAGTCGACGGCGGCGCAGGAGCGCGGCACGCCGCTGGATCGCGTCAAGATCCGGCCGCCGCTGCCGAAGCCCGCGAACATCGTCTGCATGGCCGTCAACTATATGGAGGACGGCACGCGCAGCGAGCCGGCGCCAATCAACGCGTTTATGAAGTCGCCGTCGGCGGTCATCGGGGACGGCGACACGATGGTCCTGCCGGACGTGCCGGCGACGATCTTCGAGGGCGAGGCCGAGGTGGCGGTGATCATCGGCAAGCGCGCGTCGCACGTGAGCGCGGCCAACGCGATGAGCTACGTCTTCGGTTACACCAACTTCATCGACGGCTCGGCGCGCGGCCTCCTACCGACCGGCAACACCTTCTACCAGATGAAGTCGCGCGACACGTTCGCGCCGCTCGGCCCGTTCCTCGTGACTGCCGACGAGATCGCCGATCCGCACCAGCTGCCGATCCGGCTGTCCGTGAACGGCTCCGTGAAGCAGAACTTCAACACCAACGACATGGCCCACAAGATCCCGCGCTGCATCGAGTGGGTGACGTCGATCCACGCGCTGGAGCCCGGCGACGTGCTGGCCACCGGCACCAACCACCGCGGGCTCAGCGCGTTCCAGGACGGCGACGCCATCGAGCTCGAGACGCAGGGGCTCGGCAAGCTGCGCTTCAACGTCCGCGATCCGCTCAAGCGCACGTGGGACCGCGAGACGCGGCTGGATCGCCAGCAGAAGGGGCTGGAGGGCACGACGCCGCAACTCAGCGGCAAGCACACGCCGGCGAAGAAGAGCTAGGCGGGAACGGCGTCAAACGCTGACGCCGCGCCGCGCGAGCTCGGCGTCGAGATCGAGCGCGCGCGTGCGGACGGGCTTGCCGTCGGGCACCGTCCAGAACAGCTCGAACTCGAGGCCGTCGGGATCCTTGGCGTAGAGCGAGAGGCTCACGCCGTGATCGGACTGCCCCACGAGCGCGCCCGCCTCGATCAGCGTCCGGCGCGCCCGCGCCAGATCGGCGAGCGTCCCGACCTCCCACGCCGCGTGGTACATGCGCGCCACGCGCTCGTCGGGCGGACGCACGCCGGGCTGCTCGAAGAGGCCGAGATTGTGGTCGTCTCCGCTGCCCGCGATGCGCAGAAACGCCGCGTTCGGATAGCGGTGGGCGACCTCGAAGCCGAGGACGTCGCGATAGAATCCCACGCTGCGCTCGACGTCCCCCACCCACAGCACGAGATGCTGCAGACGCTTGAGGCCGACGTCACTCATGGCGCCAGCGTCTTGGCGACTTCGGCCATCGACGGCGGCGTCGCCGTGTCCTTCCAGCCCGCGAGCCGCCGATAGATCTCGCCGGCGGCTTCGTGAAAGCCCGTGGGCAGCCCGGCGGCCGCGAACGTCGCGGCGTTCTCCTCCATCTCGCCGACGAAGCGCCACGCCTTCTTGATGTTGGCCGACACCGCGCGCTCGGAGCGCGCGGGCACGTCGGGCATCGAGCGTTTCCACTCGGCGATGAGCGCCTCGTCCACGCCCTCGTGGGCGGCCAGCGCACGGATGGCGAGCAGCAACGCCTGCTGTCCCTTGTTCCAGCCGCCGTACGCCATCTTGAGCGCGGACGCCGCACCGATCGGGCCGTCGAGCACGATGGCCTCCAGCAGCGAGCCCTTGAAGACGGCGGCGACCGCGGTGGCGCCCTCGCCCGAGAGATAGAGCCGCGCCTCGCCCGCCTTGCGCGGCGGCGGGCCGATGATGCCGCCGTCGACGAAGCGCGCGCCGCCCGCGGTGACGATCTCGCCGACCGCGCGCGTCGTCGCCGGCGCGATGGCGTTGCCGTCGACGAACGTGCCGCCGAAGCGCGTCCCGGTGACCTCACGCGCGACGTCCGGCGCATTGGCCGGCGGGCAGACGGACAGGATGATCTCGCTCTCGCGCGCGAGCCGCGCCAGCGTCCCGACGTCTTCGAGCCCGTCGGCCTCGGCGCGCTTGCGCGTGGCCGCCCCACGCCCGCTCGACGCCCACACCACGCGCGCGCCGCCGCTTCGCGCCGCCGCGCCCACCGCGCTGCCCATCTCCCCGGGATGCAGGATGCCGATCGTCGTCACAGTCGCCTCCTTGGCGCCCTCATCCTAAACCCGGCGCCAGGCCAAGGCGTAGCCAGCGTGAGATGGCGGTATTAATCGGAGCCGTATCGTTCGGCGGGATGGACGAGCCAGATCACGGTCTTGACGATCGGCCACGCGACCGTCGGGAACGCCTGCCACGCGACGAACAACCCAAACAGTGAGAGCGCGGGATGGCTCAGCGTGGCGCGGACAGCCAGCGCCAGCCGCGCGGGCAGCACGCCGCTGATGGCCGAGCCGCCGTCGAGCGGCGGCACCGGCAGCATGTTGAACACGAACAGGAGCACGTTGAGGACGAGCAGCACGCTGAGCAAGTCGCCGACGCCGGCCAGGAGCGCACTGCCGTTCGCGGGCTCGACGATGTGCCGCATGCTCACGCGATCGGGCGCGAGCAGCACGCCGCTCACCAGGCCCAGGCGCAACAGTCCATAGGCGACGGCGGCGATGAGCAGATTGCCGGCGGGCCCGGCCGCCGCCATGCTCGCCGCGCGACGCGGATGGCGCGCGGCCCACGTCGGATCGTACGGCGTGCTCGCCCAGCCCAGCGCCCAGCCGCTGGTGAACGACGTCAGCAGCGGAACGACGAGCATGCCGATCGGCTCGCGACGGATGTGCGGCAGGGGCGAAAGCGACACCTGGCCGCCGCGGTATGCCGTCGGATCACCGCCGCGGTAAGCGACGAAGGCGTGCATGGCCTCGTGGACCGTCGTCGAAAACAGGAACGCGACGAACCATAAAAGACCGAAGACCAGCGCACTCTCGTCCATTCATTCAGCATAGCGGCCCTCACGCGCCGCGACCAAACATCCCGCGCGCGCGCTCGACGGCCTGCACGAGGCCCCCCGGCAGCAGCAGCACGATGCCGACGAAGAGGGCACCGAAGATGAGCAGATGGACGTCGACCCAGCGCAGCGCCAGGTACTCCTTGAGCACCACGTAGAGCACGGCGCCGAGCACGGGGCCCTGGAGCGTGCCCACGCCGCCGATGAACGTCATCAGGAGCGCGTCGAACGTCCAGTGCGGGCCGAACGGATGCGCCGGGTAGTAGCTGATGTGGTAGTAGGCGAACAGTCCGCCGGCAAGGCCGGCGAGCGCCGTCGACAGCGCCAGCGCGGTCAGCTTTAGCCCGAGCGCACCGACGCCGGACGCCTCCGCCGCCTCCTCGTCCTCGCGGATCGCGCGCATGCCCAGCCCCAGGCGCGACGTCGCCAGCGCGGCCACCGCGACGATCGAGACGGCGGCGAGCGCGAGGGCCAGGTAATACCGCAGTGTGAGCCGGTAGCCGGCGATGGTCGCCGCCGGCAGCGTCGAGATCTCGGGCAGCGCGTTGCCCACCGTCGTTCGCAGAATCTCGCCGAGCGCCAGCGTGCCGATCGCGAAGTAGGCGCCGCGCAGCCGGAACGCGGCCACGCCGATGACGAGCGCGAACAGCGTGGCAACGGCCGCGCCTGCGGCCATCGCGAGCAGCACCGGGGTGCCATTGATCCAGAGCGCGCGCGTCACGAGCGCACCGAGGCCGAAGAAGGCGGCGTGGCCGAGGTTCACCTGCCCCGCATAGCCGGCGACGATGTTCCACGCCTCGGCCAGCGTGATCGAAAGCAGCACCAGGAACACGAAGTTCAGGGTGTCCTCGCGCGGCCGCGCCAGCGGCAGGAGCGCCAACAGGCCGAGCGCGGCGAGGATGGCGAGGGCCCAGCCACGCTCCTGCCCAGCAGGGCTCATCGACCGAACAGCCCGCGCGGACGCACGGCGAGCACGACGACGAAGATCACCAGGCCGATGATCTCGCGGTACGGTCCGCCGAATGTCGCGGCGCTCGCCGCCTCGGCGACGCCGAGGACGAGGCCACCGACGAAAGTGCCCATCATCGAGCCGAGACCGGCCAGCACGACGACGATCAGTGCCTTCAGCGTCCATTCGAGCCCGATCGACGGGCTCACGGAGTACGCGATCGTCACGAGCGTGCCCGCCGCGCCGGCCAGCGCGGTGCCCAGCGCGAACGCGAGCAAATACGCGCGGCGCACGTCGATGCCGGTGAGCAGCGCGGCCTGCCAGTCCTCCGCGGTGGCGCGGATGGCCTTGCCCCAGCGCCAACGCGAGAGCAGCAGCTGCAGTGCCCCGATCAGCACGAGTGCCAGGATCAGCGTCGCAAGTCTGACGAGCGGAATCGCCAGGTTGCCGACGGAAAGCACGGCACCACTGTACGAGGTCGGAATCGAGCGCTCGTCCGCCGTCCACAAGCGCACGGCCAGGGCGTGCAGCGCCAGCGCCAGGCCGAAGCCGATCAGCAGCGAATTCTTCACGCGCGCCTCCTCATGCGCGCGCACGACGAAGCCGAAGAGTCCGGCGTAGAGGACGGCGCCGAGAACGAGCGCTCCGGGAATGACGAGGGCGAGCGAGGCGAACGGGTCCACGCCGAACAGTGCGGCGAGCCAGAAGGCACCGTAGCCCCCGAGCATGATGAGCTCGCCGTGGGCGACGTTGAGGACGCGCATGACACCGAACACGAGTGAGAGGCCAGCGGCGGCGAGGCCATAAAGGCCGCCGATCAGGAGACCCAGCACCAGCTGCTGGGCGAGCACCGTCATCGCGGATCTCCGCCCTCGCTGCGCACGGCGAGCGGACCGAGGTACGCGCGACGCACGTGCGCGTCCGCCATGAGCGTGCGGCTCTCCCCCTCGCCCACGATCCGCCCGCCTTCGAGGAGATAGCCGCGATGCGCGAGGCTCAGCGCCGCCGGGACGTTCTGCTCGACGAGAAACACGGCCACGCCCGCGGCGTTGATCGCCACGAGCGCCTCGAGGATCGCCGCGACGAGCCGGGGCGCCAGCCCCAGCGACGGCTCGTCGAGCATCAGCAGGCGCGGGCTCGCCATGAGCGCGCGGCCCACCGCGACCATCTGCTGCTGGCCGCCCGACAGCGCTTGCACCGCGGTGCGCCGGCGCTCGGCGAGCACCGGAAACAGCGCG
>JBKOZH010000301.1:0-18380 GCA_046725765.1 Candidatus Methylomirabilota bacterium
GGCGAGGCTTACCGGCTCGGGCTCACGAGTCGCCGCGTCACGGTCGAAGAGTATTTCGCCGACTATCTCCAGGGAGACTGAGCATCAGCCAGCCCGCCGTGTGTTCCGTGAACGGTGTTCGGATCGCGTATGCCGCGGCGGGTGCTGGGGCGCCGACGGTGTGCTTCGTGCACGGCACTGGCGGCTCCAGCGATGTGTGGAGGCACCAGCTCGAGGGACTCGCCGACCTCGGACAGATCGTCGCTCTGGACCTGCCCGGTCACGGACGGTCGGACGGCGGCATTCCCAAGACCATCGAGGATGCGGCGGCGGTCGTGGCCGGATTCCTCGATGCGCTGGGGATCGCGCGCGTCGTCATCGGCGGACACTCGATGGGCGGCGCCATTGCCCAGCAGTTCGCCCTCGCGTTTCGCGAGCGCGTGGATGGTCTCGTCCTGGTCGGGACCGGCACGCGGCTGCGGGTGTTGCCGCGGCTGCTGGCGCTGCTCGAGAGCAGCCCTCAGGACGGTGTCGATCTGTTGATGAGCCTGGCCGTCGGCGCCGAGGCTCCCGCGGAGCTGAGAGCCGCACTGCATCGGGCGACAGCCGACAATCCGCCGGGCGTGGTGCTCGGAGATCTACGCTCGTGCGACGCGTTCGACGTCATGACGCGGATCGGGAAGGTGGGTGTCCCTGCCCTCGCCATCTGCGGCGCGGACGATCAGCTCACGCCGCCGAAGTACTCGCGATTTCTCGGTGCGCAGATTGCGGGCGCCAGCATCGTGGTCGTTCCCGGCGCGGGTCACTATGTCCAGGTCGAGAAGCCGCGCGAGACGACGGCGGCGATTCGCGAGTTCCTCGCGCGGCTCTCGGGCGTCGCGCGCCACGCGAATGAGGGGGTTCGGGGGAAGCGGTAGGGGTCCCCCGATCAAGTCGTTGGGGGAAGCGGTAGGGGTCCCCGATCAAGTCGTTGGGGGAAGCGGTACGGGTCCCCCAATGTGAGGCCTCGCGCGATTGAGGGGGTTTGGGGGAAGCGGTACGGGTCCCCCAATGTGGGGCCTCGCGCGATTGAGGGGGTTTGGGGGAAGCGGTACGGGTCCTCCAATTCAAAGGAGGCTGACATAGCGGTGATCCTGGGTGCGGGCGACTATCGCTATGAGGTCGTCGACAACTGGGCGAAGCTGCCGCCCGGCCGCGAGTTCAACGCCGACGTCGCCGCGGTGGGTGTCGACGCGGAGGACCGCGTGTACGCGTTCAACCGCGGCCAGCACCCGATGGTCGTGTTCGATCGCGACGGCAACTTCTTGCGGTCGTGGGGCGAGGGCGTGTTTCGCCGTGCGCACGGAGTCCATATGGCTCCGGACGACACGCTGTGGCTGACCGACGACGGCGATCACACGGTGCGGCACTGCACGCTTGACGGCAAAGTGCTGCTGACGCTTGGCATACCCGGCAAGCCGGCGGCGTTCATGAGCGGCGAGCCGTTTCACCGCTGCACGCACACCGCGTTGTCGCCGGAGGGCGACCTCTACGTCTCCGACGGCTACGGCAACGCGCGGATCCACAAGTACACGCCCAACGGCACGCTGATTCGTTCGTGGGGCGAGCCCGGCACCGATCCGGGTCAGTTCAACATCCCGCATAACGTCTGCTGTGACGCCGATGGCTGGGTCTACGTCGCCGACCGCGAGAACCATCGCGTCCAGGTCTTCGCCGGCGACGGCCGTTACGAGACGCAGTGGAACAACATGCACCGCCCCTCGGGCCTCTTCCTCGAGCGCGGCCCGAGCGGCCGATTCTTCGTGGGCGAGATCGGCGGCGGCATGGCCGTCAATCAGGACATCCCGAACATCGGCCCGCGCGTGAGCATCTACACGGCGAAGGGCGAGTTGCTGGCGCGACTGGGCAACAGACCCGCTGGCCTCGAGCTTGGACAGTTCATTTCGCCGCACGGGCTGGCCGTCGACTCGCGCGGCGACATCTACGTCGGCGAGGTGTCGTACACGAACTGGGGCCGCCGCGGCCCGATTCCGCCGGGGCTGCGCAGCCTGCAGAAGCTCCGCCGGCTCGGCGCGTGAAGCAAACCTTGCGGCTGGCGCGGCGCTGAGGGCAGCGGCCCGTGGACTTCACGCCCAACCTGCCCGACGTCGTCGCCGAGGTGCGTGAGCGCTTCGAGCGCTACGAGCAGGCATTGATCGACAAGAACGTGGACGTGCTCGACGCGACGTTCTGGAACAGCCCTCACACCATCCGCTACGCGTTCGCCGAGCACGGATACGGCTTCGACGAGATCCACGCGCATCGCGTGGCGCGGCCGCCGGGACCGGGCACCAAGGAGCGCCGGATTCGCCTGGAGATCCTCACGCTGGGCCGCGATCTCGCCACCGTGAACCTCGAGTTCAAGATCCGGGGCCGGGACGCGATCGGCCGCCAGAGCCAGACGTGGGTGCGTTTTCCTGACGTCGGGTGGAAAGTCATCAGCGCGCACGTGTCCACGAAGGCGGCGGCTTCCTAGTACACTCTGTGCACCATACGGACCCCGAGGAGCGTGTCATGACATCAGCAGCCGAAGCGGACGTGCTGCGCGCCGACGACCGGCGCTTCGAGGCGATGCGCAAGGGCGACTGGGCCGCGCTCGACGCGGCGCTCGCCGACGACCTCACCTACGTGCACTCCTCCGCGCGTGTCGAGTCCAAGGGCGAGCACCTGGCGAATCTGCGCGCCGGCAAGCCGCACTATCGCGGGATCGCGCCGCGCGACCGGCGCGCACGCGTGCACGGCACGATCGCCATCGTCAACGGCGTGTCGGAGATGCACGTCGAGAACGCGGGGAAGGAGCAGCGCTTCACCGTCCGCTACCTGGCCGTCTACGCGAAGGCCGGCGAGCAGTGGCGCATGCTCGCGTGGCAGTCGACGCGTCTCCCCGACGCGTAGGACGCGGTGATGGCAGGCGCGAAGATCATCTCGTCGGACTCGCACGTCGTGGAGCCGCCCGACACCTGGACAGGGCGGCTGCCGGCGCAGTATCGCGACCGCGCGCCACGCGTCGTCCAGGATCCGGACGGCGACTGGTGGTTCGTTGACGGCGTGCGGACCAACTCCTTCCAGGGCGGCGCGCAGACGGGCAAGCGCTTCGATCGTCCCGAGGAGCTGCGGCCGGCGGGACGCTTCGCCGACGTGCGGCCGGGCGCCTACGATCCCAAGCACTTCCTGGCCGACAACGAGCTCGACGGCGTGTGGGGCTCGGTCATCTACCCGACCGAGGGCCTGTCGCTCTACCAGGTTCCGGACGGCGAGCTGCTCACGGCGATCTTCGCCGGCTACAACGACTGGCTCGCGGAGTTCTGCCGCTACGAGCCGGGACGCCTGAAGGGCATCGCCACGATTCACGTCGAGGACGTGCCGAGCGCGATCGCCGAGCTGACGCGCGCCCGCACGCTCGGCCTGGTCGGCGCGATGATCACGGTCGGTCCCACCGAGGCGATGTCCTACGATCGCCCCGAGTACGAGCCGTTCTGGGCCGCGGCGCAGGATCTCGAGATGCCGCTGAGCCTGCACATCGCGACGTTCCGGCCGTCGCCCGGCGTGGCCTACGAAGACAACCGCACCGCGCGGCCGGGGCTGATCGCCACGTGGCACCGCTACATGGAAGTGTCGCTCGCGCACATCATCCTCTCCGGCGTCTTCGAGCGTCATCCGCGGCTGCGCGTCGGCTCGGTGGAGCACGAGCTCGGCTGGGTGCCGTTCTTCCTCGATCGCCTGGACTACACGTACACGCAGCGCGCACGCCGGCCGTGGTGGCACCGCTTCAAGGACGGCCTGCCGAGCGATTTCTTCCGGCGCAACGTCTTCCTGAGCTTCCAGGAGGACGCGCTCGGGGTGCGTGACCGCCACCTCATCGGTGTCGACCTCATGATGTGGGGCTCGGATTATCCGCACACCGAGAGCACCTTTCCGCAGTCGCAGAAGCTCCTCGATCGTGTGTTCGCGGACGTTGCCGAGGACGAGCGGCGGCGCATCACCTGCGACAACGTCGCGCGCCTGTATGGATTCGGCGCATGAACCCCGCGCTGACCGGAGAGACCGTGGAGCTGCTGCAACGGCTCATCCGCAACCAGTGCGTGAACGACGGCTCCGTCGCGTCCGGCCAGGAAGTGCGAACGACGGACGTGCTGCGCGCGTATCTCGACGGCAGCGGTCTCGACCTCGAGGTCTACCAGCCGGACGGCGCGCCCGGCCGCGCGAGCCTCGTCGCCCGCATCGAGGGGAGCGACCCGGCCGCGCCGACCCTGTGTCTGATGGGCCACACCGACGTCGTGCCCGTGACGCCGGAGCACTGGACACGCGATCCGTTCGGCGGCGAGCTCGTGAACGGCGAGGTCTGGGGCCGGGGTGCCATCGACATGCTCAACCTCACGGCCTCGCAGGCCGTCGCGCTCAAAGCGCTCGCTCGCCGCGGCTGGCGGCCGCGCGGCACGCTGGTCTATCTCGCGTGCGCCGACGAAGAGGCGGGCGGGGCACTCGGCGCGGGCCATGTCGTGAAGAAGCACTGGGACGCGCTGCGCGCGGACTATCTGCTGACCGAGAACGGCGGCACCGTCAGCTCGCACGACGGGCAGCTCAACGTCACCGTGCACGTGGGCGAGAAAGGCGTGGCCTGGCGGCGGCTGCGCGTGAAGGGCACGCCGGGCCACGGCTCGATGCCCTATGGCGCCGACAACGCGCTGATCAAGGCCGCCCACGTGGTGAGCCGGCTCGCGGACTATCGGCCGTCGCCCTACATCGATGATCTGTGGACCTCATTCGTCGGCACGCTGGACGTTGACCCGGCGGTGAAGGCCGCCCTCGTGGATCCCGCGCGCGTCGACGACACGATCGCGCATCTCGCACCCGGGCTCGCGCGCTACGCGTGGTCGGCGACGCACACGACGTTCTCGCCCAACATGTGCCGCGCCGGCGTGAAGACCAACGTCATTCCGGACGTCGTCGACATCGAGGTCGACATCCGCACGATTCCCGGCGACACCGAGGATGAGGTGCGTCGGCATCTGGGCAAGGCGCTCGGCGATCTCATGGAGGAAGTCGAGATCGAGAAGCTCTTTTCCAAGCAGGCATCGGTCTCGCCGACGGGGACGCCGCTCTGGGACGTGCTCGGACGCGTGGTCGACGCGCATTACCCCGGCGCGCGTCTGCTGCCCCGCCTCATCGTCGGCTTCACCGACGCGCCGTACTTCCGGGAGCACGGGGCGGTCGCCTACGGGTTCGGGCTCTTCTCGCGGGCGCTGACGGCGGAGGCGATGTCGGGCCGCTTTCACGGCAACGATGAGCGCGTCGATGTGGAGTCGCTCGCGCTCACCACGCAGGCCTGGCTCGACACCTGCGAGCTGTTCCTCGGCTGAGTCTTCTCGACCTCGGCGCCACCCACGGGCTCGCGCGTCCCACCTCGTAACTCCGGCGAGTCTTGAGCGCGTCATAAGATTTGGGACCCGGAGCTTCGCCACGACAGAATGCCTGGTATGCAGGGAGAGCCTCCCCGGAACCGTCGAGATGGATTTCGTTCAACGGACGGAATCATCCGGCATTACCGCGGGTGCAGGTATGGCACCGCTCTTGCCCGTCGCGGCAGACGTCTCGCCGTCCATTCGTGGTCACTGGTGCTGGCCCATTGCACGGCCGACTTCGGGCGGGGTTGAGATTCGCAAATGATGACGCCAAAAGAACGCTCGAGCATAAGCGTCCCGCTGTTCGGCATTGCCCTGTCGTTGGGGATGATCCTGGTGGCTGCTCCGGTCGCGCGAGCGCAGGATGTGGCCGCCCCAACCCAGGAGATCAAGATCCACATGACGACTGAGGGCAGAGCATTACCTGTTTTTGACCCATTTCTCCTGGAGCTCCAGGAGCGTACGTTCCGCTTCTTCTGGGACACGGCCAATCCCGAGAACGGACTGGTTCCCGACCGGTATCCGACGCCGTCGTACTCCAGCGTCGCCGCCGTCGGATTCGGCCTCACCACATATCCGATCGGTGTCGAGCGCGGCTACATCACCCGCGAGCAGGCACGGCAACGGGTGCTCGCCACCCTGCGATTCTTTTCCAAAGCTCCGCAAAGCGCCGACCCTCGGGGTGCGACCGGTCACCGTGGGTTCTTCTACCACTTCCTGGACATGAAGACGGGCGAGCGGTTCGGTGACGTCGAGCTCTCGACGGTCGATACCGCGCTGCTGATCGCGGGCGCGTTGTTTTGTCAGTCCTACTTCGACGGCCCCGATCCGGGCGAGGTGGAGATTCGCGCGCTCGTGGACGAGATCTACCGGCGTGTAGACTGGCGGTGGGCGCAGCCGCAGGGTCCGGCGATCAGCCTCGGCTGGTCGCCCGAAGAAGGCTTCCTCAAATATGACTGGCGCGGCTACAACGAGGCCATGCTCGTCTACCTGCTGGCCCTCGGCTCACCCACGTTCCCGGTGGGCCTCGATGCGTGGACGGAGTGGACCAGCACGTACGACAAGCACTGGGGCACGTTCTTCGGTCAGGAGTTTCTGAGCTTCGCGCCGTTGTTCGGTCATCAATACACCCACATCTGGACGGACCTCCGCGAGATCCGCGATCCCTACATGAAGCGGCGCGGTCTGGACTACTTCGAGAACAGCCGGCGGGCGGTCTACGCTCAGCGAGCGTATGCTGTCGCCAATCCGCGTCGTTGCAGGGACTACGGGGAGAGCATCTGGGGGCTCACCGCGAGCGATGGGCCGGCCGACGTCGAGCTGGAGGATGCCACCGGTCGGCGTCGCTTTCGCAGCTACGCGGCACGCGGGATCGACAAGCACGACGACTGCACGCTGGCGCCGACGGCGGTCATCGCGTCCCTGCCATTCGCGCCGGAGCTTGTCATCCCGGCCGCGCTCGAAATGCATCGCCGCTTCGGTAAGCACATCTACTCGAAGTACGGCTTCCTCGATGCGTTCAACCGTACGTTCACCTTCGACGTTCCGCTCCGGCACGGCCGACACGTTCCGGACTTCGGCTGGGTCGCCGGCGACTACCTCGGCATCGACCAGGGCGCGATTCTCGCCATGATCGAGAACTACCGTAGCGCACTGGTCTGGCGCGTGATGCGCAAGAACCCATACTTGCGTCGTGGCCTCGAGCAGGCCGGCTTCTCGGGTGGGTGGCTCACCGGCCCGGGCCAATAGCACTCGGCTACCTCTCTTCCGGGCCGCCGTCCTCGCTCTCCTTGCGACGCTGACGGTCGCAGGGGGCTGCGTCTCCTCGTCCGCGCGCGACACCGTGCTGCGGTTCTGGGCGATGGGGCGCGAGGGCGAGGTGGTGGCCGAGCTCTTGCCGGAGTTCGAACGTCGCCACCCCGACATCCATGTGAAGGTGCAGCAGCTGCCGTGGACCGCCGCGCACGAGAAGCTGCTCACCGCGTTCGCCGGCGACACCACGCCTGATCTATGCCAACTCGGAAACACCTGGATCCCCGAGCTGGTCGCCCTGAATGCGCTCGAGCCGCTCGATCGCTATGCCGCCGCGTCGTCGATCGTCGATCCGGGCGATTACTTCGCCGGCATCTGGGACACGAACCGCATCGATGGCAAGCTCTACGGCGTCCCGTGGTACGTGGATACGCGCCTGCTGTTTTACCGTCGCGATCTGCTGTCGCGCGCCGGCTTTTCGGCCCCGCCGCGATCATGGCAGGACTGGAAGCGGATGCTGGCCGCCGTGAGCAACACCGCGCGGCGCGATCAGCACGGGATTCTGCTCCCGCTCAACGAGTTCGAACCGCTGCTCGCGCTCGCGCTGCAGCAGGACGAGCCGCTGCTGCGGGAGAACGGGCGGTGGGGCAACTTCGGCGGGGCCGGCTTCCGTCGCGCGCTGGGGTTGTATCTCGAGATGTTCCAGCGGGGATGGGCGCCGCCGTTGGGCACCGCGACCATCTCGAATGTCTGGAACGAGTTCGGGCGCGGTCGCTACGCGTTCTACGTGTCGGGGCCGTGGAACATCGGCGAATTCCAACGCCGGTTGCCGCCCGACGCTCAGGATAGCTGGATGACGGCGCCCTTGCCTGGACCGGACGGGCCCGGCGCGTCGATCGCGGGCGGCTCGAGCCTGGTGGTGTTCCGGGCGTCGCGACACCAGGCGGCGGCGTGGCGCCTCATCGAGTTTCTCTCGCAGCCGGCGGTGCAGCGCCGCTTTCACGCACTGACCGGCGACCTGCCGCCGCGACGTACCACGTGGACGGATCCGGAGCTGGCGCGCGACGTCTACGCGCGAGCGTTCCGGGACCAGCTCGAGCGCGTCAAGCCGGCACCGAAAGTCCCGGAGTGGGAGCGCATCGCCACCGAGATGCGACTGGTCGCTGAACGCGCCGTGCACGGACAGCTGTCGATCGACCAGGCGACCCAGGAGCTCGACGCGCGCGCGGCGCGGATCCTGGAAAAGCGCCGCTGGCTGCTCGCGCGCCGAGGCGGGGGGTGAGGCGCGCGGCGGCGGCCTGGTGCTTCGTCGCGCCGGCCCTGCTCGTCATCGCGGTGTTCTTCTTCGTGCCCGTCGTCGCCGCGCTGGCGCTGAGCTTCACCGACTTCGACATCTATGCGCTCGCGGACAGCCGGAACCTGCGCGTGGTCGGCCTGCGCAACTACGCGGAGCTGCTCCGGACACCGCTGTTCTGGCAGGCCTTCGGGAACACGCTGTATTTCGTGGTCGTCGGCGTGCCGGTGTCCATCGCCGTCTCGTTCACGGCGGCGTTGCTCCTGCACTCCCGGCTGGTGAGATTCCAGGCGTTCTTCCGCACCGCGCTGTTTGCGCCGGTCGTCACGACGCTGGTGGCCGTCGCCGTCATCTGGCGCTACCTGTTCAACCCGCACTACGGGTGGCTCAACTACGCGCTGGGCCGCCTCGGCGTCTCGCCGATCGACTGGCTCGGCGATCCGCACTGGGCCATGCCGGCCATCATCGTCCTCGCCGTGTGGAAGAATTTCGGCTACAACATGATCATCCTGCTGGCCGGGCTGCAGAGCATCCCCGAGCAGCTCTACGAAGCCGCGCGCATCGATGGCGCCTCCGTGTGGCGCCAGTTCCGTCACGTCACGCTGCCAGTGCTCGCGCCCATCCTGGCGATGGTGAACATCCTGACGATCGCCGGCTACTTTCAGCTGTTCGCCGAGCCCTACGTGATGACGCAGGGCGGCCCGCTGCAGAGCACGGTCAGCGTGCTGTACTTCATGTACGAGGAAGGCTTCAAGTGGTGGAATCTCGGCTCGGCCTCGGCTGTCGCGTTCGTCTTGTTCCTGTTCATCTTCTGCGTGACCGCCTTGCAGCTGCGGCTGGCGCGATGGCAATCCGCCGCGTAACGCGCCCGCTGCCGGCGCTGCTCGTGAACGGGCTCTTGCTCGGGGGCGCCACGGTGACCATCTTCCCGCTCGTCTGGATGGTCTCGGTGTCGTTGATGTCGCCGGGCGAGGCCAGCGTCTTTCCGCCGCCGCTGCTGCCCGGCCGGCCGACGTTCGCCAACTACCGCGAGCTGTTCGCGCACGTGGGCATGGGACGGTATCTGCTCAACAGCGTGATCCTGACGGCGGCGGTGACGCTCGTGTCGCTGACGTTCAACGTCGGCGCCGGCTATGCGTTCGCCAAGCTCCGCTTCGCCGGCCGCGATCGGATCTTTCGGATTCTGCTCGCCGCGCTCGTGATCCCCTCGCAGGTCGCGATGGTGCCGCTCTTCCTGCTGCTCAAGCAGCTCGGGCTCGTGAACACGTATGGCGGCGTGATCGTTCCGGCCATGGCCAGCATCTTCGGGATCTTCCTCGTCCGGCAGTACGCGCTCTCCGTTCCGGACGACTTGCTCGAGGCCGCGCGCATCGATGGCGCGAGCGAGCTTCGCATCTTCCGCTCGGTGATCGTGCCGGTGCTGAGCCCGATCATCGTGACGCTGGCGGTGTTCACGTCGCTCGGCGCGTGGAACGACTTCATGTGGCCGCTGATCGTGCTGGGCGACAGCGACGTTTACACGTTGCCGGTGGCCCTCGCCAGCCTGTCGCGCGAGCACGTGCAGGACAACGAGCTCATGATGGCCGGCTCGGTGCTCACGATCTTGCCCGTGCTGCTTGTCTTCCTGGTGCTCCAGCGGTACTACATTCAGGGGCTCATGCTCGGAAGCGTCAAAGAATGATCCACGCGCTGATGATCCTGGTCGCCGCGCTTGCCCTGTGGGGATCGCCACGCTCGGCCTATGCCGCCGAAGCGCCAGCCGTGCGCGTGCTCGACGCCTTCGATGACATCGCGCCGTGGCGCGCGGGGGCATCCGACGACGTGCGGGCCTCGGTGCATCCGGCGGAAGGCGTGAGCGGCCGAGGTTTGCGTCTGGACTTCGACCTCGGCGGCACAGCAGGCTACGCCGTCGCGCGGCGCGCGCTGCCGCTCGACCTGCCGAAAGACTACGAGATCGTGTTCTATCTGCGCGGCGACGCGCCGGCGAACACCTTCCAGGTCAAGCTGGTGGACGCGAGCGGCGAGAACGTCTGGTGGGTCAACCGACCCGATTTCCAGTTTCCGAACGCGTGGCAGCTGTTCCGGATCAAGAAGCGTCACGTCGAGTTCGCCTGGGGCCCCACGACGGACCGCACGCTGCGACACGCGGCGGCCATCGAGCTCGTGGTCGCGGCCGGACGTGGCGGCGGGCGGGGCTCGGTATACGTGAGCCAGCTTGCCCTGCGCGAGCTGCCCGACGAGTCGGCCGTCGCCTCGCCGCCCCTCGTGCGAGCCTCGTCGGCGCTGGCCGGCGCCGAGGCGTCGATGGCACTCGACGGCTCGGTGACGACCGCGTGGAAGAGTGACCCGGCCGCAGGCGGTGCCCAACAGCTCACGGTCGATTTGCGACGGCCGCGAGAGTTCGGCGGCCTGACCGTGCGCTGGCTCACCGATGCATACGCGTCTCGTTACGACGTGCAGTTTTCCGACGACGGCGTGCACTGGCGAACCGTACGCAGCGTGGTCGGCGGCCGCGGCGGCCCGGATGCGCTCTTGCTGCCGGAGGCCGAGACGCGGTATCTGCGCCTGGCTCTCCACGAGGGGCCGGCCCGGGCGTATGGCCTGGCCGAACTGGAGATCCGCGACCTCGCGTTCGGAGCCTCGCCGAACGCCTTCTTCGAGGCCGTGGCCCGCGAATTCCCGCGGGGCACATACCCGCGTGGCGTGTCCGGGGAGCAGACGGCGTGGACCATTGTCGGCGTCGATGGCGGCGACGATAGCGCGTTGCTGTCCGAGGACGGTGCGCTCGAAGTCGGCAAGGGCGGGTTTTCGATCGAGCCGGTCGTCGTGACGAACACGGGCGTCGTGAGCTGGGCCGACGTCGAGACGCGCCAATTTCTGCTCGATGATTATCTGCCAATTCCGGGGGTGATCTGGCATGACCCCCGGTGGGAATTGCGTGTGTCAGCATTCGCGTCGGGGTCGCGCGGCGACAGCCGTCTGGTCGTACGCTACGCGATCCGCAACCTCACAGCCCAGCCGCTGCCGCTCCACTTCGTGCTGGCCGTCCGTCCTTTCCAGGTCAATCCGCCATCCCAGTCTCTGAACCTGGTCGGCGGCGCCAGCAGCATTCGCCACCTCAAGTGGGACGGCACGACGCTCGCGATCAACGGTGATCGCAGGGTCTTCCCGTTGCGCGCACCCGACCGTGTCGGGGCCTTTCCGTTCGATGCTGGTCCGATTGCGAGGGTGGTCAGTGCCTCCGACTGGGCTGGCCCGGCCGAAATTCGTGACGAGGTTGGTTACGCGTCGGCCGCGCTCGGCTATCAGTTGGCGCTGGCACCCCACGGCAGCACGACGCTTGGCCTCGTCGTGCCCCTGGGTCAGCCAAGACGTCCGGATCTCAAGGGGGACGCTCCAACGACGTGGATGAACCGCGAGCAGGCGGCCGTGGCCGCGGCCTGGCGCGAGCGATTGAATCGCGTTTCCATCGACGTGCCCGCGGCGGGCCGGCCGCTGATCGACGCGCTGCGCACCGCGCTGGCGCACATCCTCGTCACGCGCGACGGTCCGGTGCTCCGGCCCGGGACGCGATCCTACGCGCGCTCGTGGATCCGCGATGGTGCGATGATCTCGGAGTCGCTCCTGCGAGTCGGCCACGCCGATGTGGCGGCGGATTACCTGCGATGGTACGCACGACACCAATTCGCCACCGGCAAGGTGCCGTGCTGTGTCGACGAGCGCGGCGCCGATCCCGTTGCGGAACACGACAGCGCCGGCGAGCTCATCTATCTCGCCGCTGAGCTCTACCGATACACCAACGACCGTCAACTTCTGGAAGCGATGTGGCCGCACGTCGAGGCCGCCGTCCGCTATCTCGAATCGTTGCGGCAGTCCGAGCGCACTGACGCGAATCAGGCACCCGCTACCCGCGCGTTCTACGGTCTGCTTCCAGCGTCGATCAGCCATGAAGGCTACTCGGCCAAGCCGATGCACTCGTATTGGGACGACTTCTGGGCGTTGAAAGGCTACAACGGCGCCATCGCGACCGCGTCGGCGCTGGGCCATCGGGAGGCCGCGATCCGACTGCAGGCCCAGCGCGACGAATTTCGCGACGACCTGGCCGCGTCGCTTCGCACGACCACCGGGGCCAAGGGCATCGCCTATCTGCCTGGCTCGGCGGAGCTCGGGGATTTCGACCCCACCTCGTCGGCGATCGCGATCGCGCCGGCCGGTGAGCTTCACCGATTACCTGCCGACCTCGTCGGGGCGACATATGAGCGGTACTGGCGTGAATTCGTCGACCGGCGGGATGGCCGCACGGCCTGGGAGGACTACACGCCGTACGAGATGCGTATTGTGGGCACCTTCGTCCGCCTCGGGTGGCGCGAGCGGGCTCACGAGCTGCTCGCGTTCTTCCTGGCCGGCCGTCGTCCGGCCGCGTGGAACCAGTGGCCGGAGGTCATCGGTCGCGATCCCAGGCAACCGCGTTTCGTGGGCGACATGCCGCACGGCTGGGTCGCCTCGGATTTCATCCGGGCGGTGCTCGATCTGTTCGTCTATGAACGCGAGGCGGACGAGTCACTCGTGATTGCGCGCGGCATTCCGCCGGAATGGCTGGAGGGGGCCGGAGTGGCCGTGAAAGACTTGCGCACGCCCTACGGACGCTTGAGCTATTCGCTCAAGACCGACGGCGGGCGTGTCGTTCTGGACATCGCCGGCTCGCACGTACCGCCCGGAGGCCTGGTGTTCGTCTGGCCGAACACCCAGCCGCCACCGCGCGACGTCCGCGTCAACGGCAAGGACGCGTCGTGGCAGGGAACGGAGCTTCGCATTCACGAGCTGCCGGCGACGGTCGTGATCAAATGATCGAGTTCTCACGTGAGTTCCTCTGGGGTACGGCCACCTCGGCCTACCAGATCGAAGGCTCACCGCTCGCCGACGGGGCCGGCCCCAGCATCTGGCACCGCTTCAGCCATACTCCGGGTCTGGTCCGCGACGGCGCCACCGGCGATGTCGCCTGCGATCACTATCGGAGGTATCGCGACGACGTCGCGATCATGCGAAATCTCGGAACGAACGCCTATCGCTTCAGCATTTCGTGGAGCCGCATCATGCCTCGCGGCCGAGGCGCGGTGAACGCCGCGGGTCTGGACTTCTATGAGCGGCTCGTCGATGCGCTGCTCGGCCGCGGCATCGAGCCGATGGTGACGCTGTACCACTGGGATCTTCCGGCGGCTCTGGACGACGAGGGCGGCTGGCTCAATCCGGAAATCGCGAAGTGGTTTGCCGACTACGCGGCGGTCGTCTTCAGGAAGTTGGACGGTCGAGTGAAGATGTGGGCGACGCTCAATGAGCCGTGGGTCATCACCGACGGCGGCTATCTGTGCGGGGCCCTCGCGCCCGGCCATCGCAACCGTTTCGAGGCGCCCGTCGCCTCGCACAATCTCCTGCGAGCGCACGGGGAAGCGGTGAAGACCTATCGCAGCGAGGGACGTCATCGCGTGGGGATCGTGGTGAACCTCGAGCCGAAGTATCCCGCATCGGATGATCCGGCCGATCGGGCCGCGGCGTTGCGGGCCGAGGCGTACATGAATCGGCAGTATCTGGACCCGATATTCCTCGGACGTTATCCAGTCGACGTCCGCGAAATGTTCGGCGAGGCGTGGCCCGAATGGCCGGCCGACGACTTCACCGTGATCGGACAGCCGATCGATTTTCTGGGCGTCAACTACTACACGCGCAGCGTCACGCGCTTCGACCCGCACGCGTCGCTCCTGCACGCGGCGCCGGTGCGCCAACCGCGTGCCACATATACGGAGACCGGCTGGGAAGTGTGCCCGCCCGCGTTGACCGACACGCTCGTCTGGGTCCGCGAGCGTTACGGCGATCTGCCGATCTATGTCACCGAGAATGGCGCGGCGTTTTTCGACCCGCCGGTGATCGAGGGAGACTGTCTGGCCGATCCGTTACGCGTCGACTACCTACGCACCCACCTCAAGGCCGTCCACGCCGCGATCGATCGCGGTGTCGACGTGCGCGGATATTTCGTGTGGTCGCTGCTCGACAACTTCGAATGGTCGCTCGGCTATTCCAAGCGCTTTGGCATCGTGCACGTCGACTTCGACACCCAGAAGCGGACGCCCAAAGACAGCGCCCTCTTCTACGCGAAGGTCATCGCGTCGAAGGGTCACGTCTTGAACGAGTCGTAGCCTAGGAGGCGTGGCCGAGCGCGCTGCGATCGCGGAGTTCGTCGTCGGCTGCCTCGGTGCGCCAGCTCGGGTGAGCGGTCGGCGACGTCGACACCTGCACGTGCAACTGGGACAGCCTGAGTGGGTCCGTCAGGAAGAATAGCCTCTGGTCGTCGTTCAGCGCGCCCGGTCCGTGCTCGACGGCGGCCGCGATGGTGCGATCCCAGCGCGACCGCTTGCCGGCCGAACGACGCGCCCCCGCCGATGACGCCGCGCACGCGACCGCGATCGCGTTGACGACAGGATCCACCACCGCGTGCACGAAGCGCGGCGCGCCGCCGGCGCCGCTGGCGTGCTCGCGCACCGTGCGCAGCTCCGCCGGCGGATCGGTCTCCTCCGGAATGAGGAACAGCCGCGCCCGGCGCATCGCGCGCCCAAGCGAGACGCGGCTCGAGTAGACCGAGATCGGCATCGACAGGGCCAGGGCGCCCACGACCGGCAGCAGCCACAACGTGTAGGGCGGGTGGACCCAATAGATGCCGGCGCCCCAGCCGACGCCGATCAGCGTATGGATGCCGTGACGTCGCACCGCCTCGCTCCACGTCGTCTGGGTGTCCTCGCGCGGCGGACTGTTCCAGCGGACGTGCAGGCCGGTGAGCGCGGCGACGACGAACTGCGTGTGGAAGAGCATGCGGACCGGCGCCAGCAGCGCCGAGAAGATCATCTCGAGAATGAGGCTGAGCGTCAGCCGCAGTACGCCGCCGAAACGATCGGCGCCGCGCGCCACGACGAGAATGGCGCCGAGGATCTTCGGGAGAAAGAGCACGACACCCGTTCCGACGGCGAAGCCGATGGCCGACTTCACGTCCCACTCGGGCCAGATCGGAAAGAGCTGTCGCGGCTCGACGAAGTATTGCGGCCCGATGACCGTCTGCACCACGACGAACACCGTCGACAGCGCCAGGGAGAGCAGCCACAGCGGGGCGGAGACATAGGTCATGACCCCGGTCATGAACACGGCGCGGTGCGCGGGGTTGAGCCCTTGCCACACCGTGAGCCGCGAGTTGATCAGGTTGCCCTGGCACCAACGCCGGTCGCGGCTGAGCTCGTCGACAAGATTGGGCGGCATCTCTTCGTAGCTGCCCGGCAGGTCGTACGCCATCCACACCTTCCACCCCGCCCGGCGCATCAGCGCGGCCTCCACGAAATCGTGCGAGAGGATCTCTCCCGACAGGGGACCTCGCCCGGGGAGCCGCCCGAGCGCGCAGTGCCGCATGAAGGGCGCGATCCGGATGATCGCGTTGTGGCCCCAGTAATAGGACTCGCCGAGCTGCCAGAAATGCAGACCCGCGGTGAAGAGCGGCCCGTAGACGCGGGTGGCGAACTGTTGGACACGGGCGTAGAGCGTGTCGCGCCCCGCTGCGCGCGGAGCCGTCTGGATGATGCCCGCGCTCGGATTGGCCTCCATCAGCCGGACCAGCGCGGTCACGCACTCGCCGCTCATGACGCTGTCCGCGTCCAGCACGATCATGTAGCGGTACTGGCTGCCCCACCGACGGCAGAAATCCGCGATGTTCCCGCTCTTGCGCTTCACGCGGTGCCGGCGCCATCGATAGAAGATGTGCCCGAATCCGCTCACCGCCGTGCACAGGTCCACCCACGCCTGGCGCTCGGCCGTCAGCGTGTCGGGCTCGGTGCTGTCGCTCAGGATGAAGAAGTCGAAGTGCGGCAGCGCCGTCGTCGCGGCGACCGACTCGTACGTCGCGCGCAACCCGGCGAACACGCGCGCCACGTGCTCGTTGCGGATCGGCATGACGACCGCCGTGCGCGCGTCGGGCGATATCGGAGTTCCCGCCACGGCGGAGGTGACGGCGTGGCGATCGCCGCCGAAGCACAGCAGCACGAAGCCGCTCAGCGCCGTCCAGAAGCCGAGCGAGACCCAGGCGAACAGGATCGTGGAGAGACTCAGGATCGCCAGCTCGAGCGGCTGCTGGCCGTGGTACGGCAAGATCCGCGTCGTCATGTAATAGGCAAACGCGACCGTCTGGGTCACCGCGAGGATCGTAAAGACCGTGCGGCGGATGAGGGCCGTTCGCGTGAGCCGGGTCTCGGCGGCATGCGGGCCGTCCGTCGCCTCGCTCGTCACCGTCGGCCGGTCGGCGAGCCGGAGCGCCGCCCCACGCGGAACGCGAAGAGGATCGCGCCATCCCGCCGGGCCCATCGGTGTCCGGCGGATGGGCGGCGCGGCGACCACCGGCCGGTGCGCGCGGCCGGACTCTAATCGGGCGGGACGATGTAGCTCCATGTCTCCGACAGAATCTCGTTGCCGTGTTTGAGCTGAGCGCGGATCTCCACGGGTTTCGCGGCGTCCAGGCGCCGCATACGCGCGACGACGCGCCAGCCGTTCGTGACGTCGTTGCGGGTCGCGCGGTGTTCCAGGAGCTCTGCGTTGCCGTCGGTCCACGCCGCGGAATGCACGGCCGCGGTGGGGGGCAGTCGCGTGAGCGACGGCCCCTCGAAGTCGACGTGGAACTCTATGCTGCCGTCGTCCGCCCTCGTGTATCCGCGGCCACGACGTGTCTCGCGGACCCAGGCGCCCGGCGGACGCGTCTCGCGCTCCTTCTGCCACAGCACGCGATACCCGAACGCGAGCGGCTGCTTTGGATCGGGTGCCTGGGCCGGAACCCAGTACGCGACAACGTTGTCGTTGGTTTCATCGCGGACGGGAATCTGGACCAGCTCAATCCTTCCCGATCCCCAGGAGCCCTTAGCTTCGATCCATGCCGACGGTCGCAGGTCATAGCGCGCCTCGAGATCCTGGTAATGCGCGAAGGTCCGCTCGCGCTGCATGAGGCCGAAGCCGACCGGATCGGTGAGCGCAAACGAGGTCATCAGCAGGCGCTTGGGATTCACGAGCGGACGCCAGACCCACTCGTCCGTGCTCGAGTGGATGGACAGGCCGTCGGAATCGTGGACCTGCCCGCGATAGTCCTCGCGATTCGGTCGCTGATTGGCACCGAAGAAGAACATGCTCGTCAGGGGAGCCACCCCGAGCTTCCCGCCGCTCTTGCGGGAGAAGAGCTTGGCGTCGACGTCGAGCACGGTTGTGACGCCGGGCTTGAGAACGAACCGGTACGCGCCGGTGACCCGTGGCGAATCGAGCATCGCAAAGATCGTCAGCTCCTTCGCGGCCGGCGCGGGGCGCTCGATCCAGAATTCCACGAACCGTGGAAACTCCTCGCCGCTGGCCTCCGCGGTGTCGACGGCAAGCCCACGCGCAGAGAGGCCGTAGCGCTGCCCCCGGCCGAGCGCGCGGAAGTAGCTCGCCCCGAGGAAGACAAGGACTTCGTCTCGGTACGCCGCGGTGTTGATCGGGAAGTGGACCCGAAAACCGGCGAATCCCAGGCCGCGGAGCTCTTCGCGCTCGACCTTGTTATTGCCGTAGTCGAAGGCGTCGGGATCGAATGCGACCTCACGCTCGCCGGCCGGAGTCACCTCGCGAATCGTCACCGCATCCTCGTAGAGCCAGCCGCGATGAAAGAACATGATGTCAAAGTTCAGCTTGGCGTTGCGCCACAGCCCCCGCTCGGGCCGGTATCGAATATCGCGGTATTGGTCATACCCGAGCGTCTTGGCCGACTTGGGCAGACCGGCGCTCGGCTTGCGATACGGCGCCGCCGCGAGCTTCTCCGCGCGTGCGGCGACGTCGTCGAAACTGAGCGCGTGTGCGTTGGCGGGGCTCAG
>JBKOZH010000148.1:0-3715 GCA_046725765.1 Candidatus Methylomirabilota bacterium
ACAGCGGCCACGTCAGCGGCGTTGAGGCGGCGGATGGCCTCGGCCGCGCCGGGCAGGAGCCGAAGACGGGACGGATGGTTCACGTACCCGACCTCCTCCGTCAGCGTTCCGTCACGATCGATGAAGACAGCCGGGCGAGGACCCACGTGGGCAGTCTATGCTCTCGATGGGGTTTGCTCAAGAAAAATCAACGGTTGCGGCCCAACTGACGATAGATCTCCTCCAGCGCGGCCACCTGTCTCGTGAACGTGAACGGGGCGGCGGCGGCGCGGGCGGCCTCCGCGAGGTCGGCCGAATTGCGACGCCGGAGCTTGTCGAGCGCCGCGGCGAACCCCATCGCGTCGTCCGGCGCCACCACCGCGCCACACCGATCGTCGACGACCTCGGCCCCGCCGGCCACGAGGCTGGTCACGACCGGCAATCCACTGGCCAGCGCCTCGAGGTGGACGTTGCCGAACGGCTCGTAGCGCGTCGGCAGTGCGAGCGCATCCGCCGCCGCGTACCAGCGGTCGATGTCCGCTCGCGCGCCGAGCCACTCGACGCGCGAGGCGATGCCGAGCTCGGCGGCGAGCTGGCGATACGGCGCCGCGTCACCACGGCCGAGCACGAGCAAGCGTGCGTCTGGATCCTCGAGGCGGTGGAGCGCGCGAATCGCCGTGGCGAGCCCCTTGCGGGCAAAGCCGCTGCCCGCGAAGAGCACGGTGAACGCGCCGGCAGGCACGGCGGCCTCGGCGCGCGCCCCCGCACGCTGCTGCGCACGCTGGCGCGGGTGGAACCGCTCGAGGTCGACACCGTTGTAGACGACCGAGAGTCGCGCCGGCGGCACCGCATAGTGACGCGCGATTTCGTCCGCGCCGCGCCGGGAGATCGCGACGACGCGCGGCGTGCGCGCGAAGACGCGGCGCTCGAGCGCGAGCGTAATGCCGTGGTGGAGCCGGCGGCCCGCGCGATCGCCCATCGCGTCGAGAAACGCGCGGTGGCAGCCCTCGCCCGCCCGATAGATGTCCTGCACGAGCGTGCGCTCATGGCTTTGCACGATGTCCCAGCCGCCGCGGCGCGCGACGCGGGCGGCGGCGATGGCCAGTGCGAGACTCCGCGCCGGCGACGGCAGCGGCGGAATCCGCAGCGGATGGTCGTGCACGCCGCGCTCGGGCGCCTGGCGACCGGGGCCCGCGCGATGCACCTCGTGGCCATGCGCGACGAGCGCGCGCATCAGCCCCGCCGTTGCGCTCTCCACGCCGCCGTGAAACACATAGGGGCGGGCGATGACGAGAATCTTCATCGCGCGCACGCGCCCGCCGACGGCCACGACCGCGGCGGAGTCCGGCCCGGCCGTGACCCTCCCCGCCCATGGCGCGCCATCACGACTCTCTTTATCGGCCGCATCATCTGCGTGAGGAGGAGGAGAAGCGGGCGGCGAGGTCGTCGATCAGCGGGAACAGCACGGCGCGCGCGGCAGCAAAGCTGTAGCGCTCGGCGCAGCGCTGGCGCGCGCGACGCCCGAGCTCGGCCGCGCCCGCCGGGTCGTCGAGGACCCTTCCTAGCGCGGCGCGCAGCGCGGTGGGATCGTCCGGCGGCACGAGAACGCCACAACCCTCGAGAATCTCGGGGATCATCGAGACCGCCGTGGAGACGATCGGACGCGCGAGCGCCATCGCGTCGAAGAGCTTCGCGGGCACCTGCCCGAGCGTGTCCGTCGTCGCGCGCTGCGGGACCGCGACGACGTCGGCGGCGACGAGATAGCGCGGCACGTCGTCGAACGGAATCTCGCCGACGACCCGGACGTGTCCGCGCTCGGCCCAGCGGCGCGCCGCGGCGCTGTCGGTGCGCGCGCCGACCAGCACCAGGCGCGCGCCGTCCAGACCGGCGGTGGCGTCCACGAGATCGTCGACGCCCTTGTGGCCGCGCGGCGTGCCGAGAAACATGACGACGCGCGCGTCGCCGACGCCGAGCCGGGCGCGCGCGGCGGTACGGTCGAAGCGCTCGGGCGCCCACGCGTCCGTATCGCGGACGTGGGGCACCAGCGCGCCGCCGAAGCGCTCGGCAAGGAAGCGCGAGGCGACGGTCAGCGCGTCGGCGCGCCGCACCAGCCGCTCGGCCAGCCACGTCCACGGCAGTCCGTTGGGGTTCGACACATTCAGCAGGCGCCCCACGCGGCCCCAGAACTGCGCGCGATAGAAAAAGCCGAGCTCCCAATCGTCGATGTCCAGGATCAGCGGCCGCCGCCGCTGCCGCCGCGCCAGCAGCGCGACCCCGAAGCTGGTCGGCCGCGGCTTGGACGCGAGTAGCACGTCGCCGTCGGCCAGACGCGCGAGCGCCGGCAGCGTGGCCGCGAAGCGTGGCCAGCGCGCGCCACGCAGCGCGCGGTAGCGCACCCCGCCGTCACGCGCCGGTCTCCAGATCTCGTCGCCGAAGCGCGGCCCCACGACCTCGACCTCGTAACGTGGCGCCAGCAGTCGCGCGAGCAGGTCGGCCCGGCCGGTTGCGTTATCCGAGAGATCGAACGCGAGGACGGAGACCTTCACGCGACCAGGCGCGCGTAGTGCGCTTCGAGCGCCTCCGCGAGCCGCGCGCCCGAGTACCGCTCCAGCGCCAGCGTGCGCGCGGCGGCGCCGAGTCGCTTGCGGAGCGAGGCGTTGCCGAGCACGCGCTCGAGCGCGGCGGCGAGCGCCGCCGCGTCCCCCGACGGCACGAGCACGGCGTGCCGGCCGTCGACGAGCACCTCCGGGACGACACCGGTGCGCGCGGCGATCACGGCGCGGCCCGCGGCCAGATACTCGAACAGCACCCGCGACATGCCGTCGGACTCGAGCGGTACGTAGAGCGCGACGTCGAGCGCGGTCATCACCGACGGCAGATCGGCGGCAAAGCCGGCGATCGTCACGCGATCCTCGAGCTCGGCGCGGCCAATGGCCTCCCGCACAGCCGGCTCGTAAGCGCCGCGTCCGACGAACACGACGCGCGGGGCGCCGCCGCGTGACGCCAGTCGCGCGACGGCATCGATGACGACCTGGTGACCTTTCATCACACGCAGGCCCGACACGAGCCCGACCAGCGGCTCGCCGTCGCCGCCCAGGCGCGCGCGGACGGTCGGATCCGCCTTTCCGGGACGATACGTGTCGGCGTCGGCGCCGCCCTGCACCGCGACGACACGGTCGGCCGAGAGCAGACCCGAGGCGAGATACTGGCGCCGGATCGCCTCGGTGACCGTCACGACGAGCGCCGTCGCGCGTCGGTAGAGCCAGCGGTTGCCCGCGTGCGGGCGCACCGCCTGCGCGATGTGGCGCGTCCGCACGATCGGCGGACGCCGGCCGCCGGTGAGATAGCTCGCCACGGCGGCGAGCCAGTGCTCCTTGCCGCGATGCACGTGCACGACGTCGACGTCTCGGAAGGCGCGCGCCAGGCGCCGCACGTCGGCGCCGTCCAGCGCCAGGCGCATGCCGCTGGCCAGCTCGAACGGCTCGATGCGCGTAACGCCCTCCGCGCGCGCACGCTCGATGACGCGCTCTCCCGTGCCACGCTTGCAGCCGAGCGTGACGGCGTGGCCGCGGCCCTCCAGCTCGCGACAGGCACGCGCCGCCCAATACGCGTCCGACGACCACCCGCGGCAGGACATGAGATGCAGGATTCTCACGGGCCCGCTTATCGGCCGTCGCGGCCGAGCATGGCACGGTACGCGCGCTCGACCGTCTCGACCGCGCGCGCGGGGCTGAAT
>JBKOZH010000263.1:0-9571 GCA_046725765.1 Candidatus Methylomirabilota bacterium
CGGTGGCGGCCAGCGCGAGCGCGATGGCCGCACACCAGGGGCGGAGACTTCGTCGCATCGTCGCTATCGCGACCCTAGAAATGTCTTGGCCTGGCGGACCTCGGCGCGCTCGGTGCCGCCGTCGCCCACCTGCTTGACCAGATACTCGTAGTGCTTGCGGGCGCGGTCGCGATCGCCCGCGGCCTCGGCTGCACGCGCGGCGCCGTAAATCCCCCGGAAGCGGTTCGGCTCCTTGGCCATCGACTTCTCGTACTCGGTCACCGCCTCGGCCGGACGGTTCAGCTCCATGAGCATGTCGCCGAGCAGCTCGCGCGCCGGAAGGATCGGCCCCGGCGTGACGACGTGCTTTTCCGTGCGGTCCTCGTGGTCGGCCGCCTCGCGCATCGCCGCGAGCGCTTCAGTGTTCTTGCCTTCCGCCTTCAGCGCCCAGGCGTTGGCGACCTTGGCCTGCACCTCACTCTGCTCCGCCCAGTAGCCGAGCTTGCGCTCGGTCAGCGTACGCTGCAGCTGATTGATGCGCTCGACCTCGCGTCGCGCCGCCGCCGCGTCGCCGCTGCGCGCCGAGCCGATGGCGCGCGCGAACGCTTGCACCGACTCGGCCTGCGGGAAGCGCTTCCAGTCCGCGTCCGAGAGATTGCCCGGCAGCTCCAGCTTCGTTGCATCCGCCCAGCGACCACGCTCGAGCGGGAGCCGCGACGACATCGCGGCGAGCCCGAACGCCTCAGCGAAGCCGGCCTTGCCCTTCTCCGGCTTCACGGCTGACGCCGAGTCGGCAACAACTTTCGCCGCCCGCGTGTCCTCGGCCAGCTGCAGATAGGCGTAGACCATGTAGTCCATGCCATGCGCCGTGTAGCGCGGGTCGCCCGCCGCGGAATCGACGCTCTTCTGGTTGCCGGCGATCGACTCGCGCCAGTAGCCGACGCGCGTGAAGATGTGCGACGGCATGTGCTGCGCGTGCGGCGCGGCCGGCGCGACCTGCGCGTAGCGGTTGGCCGCCGGCAGGCCCTTCTGCGCGATCGGCGGATAGTCGTAGCTGTGAATCAGGTAGTGCGCCACACCCGGATGCTGGGGCAGCGCCACGAACAGCGGCTCCAGGATCGCTGCCGCCTTGAGCGGGCGCGCGAACGTCTTGTCGTTCAGCTCGTGGTTCGCGCTGACGGTGAGCGCGTACAGGATTTTTGCCTCGACGTCGTCCGGATAGCGCTCGGACAGCTTGCCCATCGCCTCTTCGTACGCGACCGCGCGCGGACGATGCGGTGTGGACACGTGATCCTTGTAGAGGAGATCGAGCGCCGCGATGTAGTCGCGCTCGCGCGGGGTGCCGGCGCCCGCCTGCTTGGCCTTCTCGATCGCCCCGGCGCCTTCCGCGAGATTCATGCCGACCGGCCAGCCAAACGGGTTCTCGGCCGCGTTCAGCGCCACGCCCCACCAGGCCATGCCGCACTTCGGGTCGAGCTGGGCGATCTCGGTGAACGCCTGATGCGCCAGCTTCCACGCGAACGAGTGGTAGTACGCCATCGCGCGATTGAACTTCTGCTGGGCCTCGCCCGCGCACGAGACCTTGAACTGCACCTGACCGAACTGGTCCTGGGCGGCCGCACCGCTCGTCAGCGCCGTCGCGACGAGCAGCACCGCAAGCAGTATCGAGATCCCTGTCCCCCGATGCCTCATATGTCACGTCCTTGTGTTCGCACGTTGTCCAGTGGTCGAACCACTCTTCGCCGCGTCCGAAGGTACGTCGACCGCCGACAATAGGGTCGATCGCGTCGCGAGTCAATGGCCACGCAGGCCCTTGGCGACACGGATCGTCGCCTCGCCCGCCGTGATAGAGTGCGCTCCACTCGCGAAGGGAGGATCACCGTGAGCACGCACGCGCTGTTCCTGGTCCGCATGGACGTGGCGCACGATCACGAGGCGCGCTTCAACGAGGTCTACGACAAGGAGCACCTGCCAAATCTGAAGGCGGTGCCCGGCGTGCGGCGCGCCAGCCGCTATCGCCAGCCCTCGGCGGCGGAGCCGCGCTACATCGCCGCGTACGAGCTCGATAGCACCGGCGTGCTCGAGAGCGTGGCGTGGAAGACCGCGGGCGAGGCGGGACGCTGGCCGGGCGAGATCCGACCCCACACGATGAACCGACACCTCGCCGTCTACGAGTGGGCGGGCGGCCAAGGGAGCCTGCTCGGTACGACGCGGTACGTGTTCTGGGTGATGATGGACGTCGAGCCACACCGCGAAGCGTTGTTCAACGAGCTCTATGACACTGAACACCTGCCCCTCTTGCTGAAGCTTCCCGGCTGCGTCAACGCGGTTCGCTATCGCACGAAGACCGCGGGTGAGCCGCGCTACCTCTGCGTCTACGAGGTCGACAGCGCCGAGCTGCCGATGTCCAAGCTCTGGAACGACACCTCCGACATCGGGCGATGGAAGCCGGAGGTGCGGCCGTACACCTACAACAAGAAGTGGATCGTGAGCGAGCGGCTGCCCTGAGCGGCCGCGCTTACGGACCTTTGAGCTTCATGTCCTCGTACGCCGGGTACGGGTACAGATGGATCGTATCCATCGCGGCGTCGGCGAGCCGCGGCCCCACCCCGCGCAGCGTGCGGTAGTCCATGATCGGCGCGAACATCACCCGGTCGATCGTGAGCTGCTGGATGCGATGCAGCAGGGCCTCGCGGCGCGCGACGTCTCGTTCGCGCGCCTGCTGCTCGAACAGGTCGTCGATGTCCGGGTAGCCGCCGTACGCGTAGCTGCCCTTGGAGTACATGAACGCCTCCACGCGGCTGGCGGCGTTGCCCGAATTCCCGGCGGCGACGATGAAAAGCCCGCGCAGCTTCTTCTCACGCCACGCGGCGTAGAACGCCGCGCGCTCCATTGGCCGCAGCTTCGCCCGGATCCCGACCGCGTTCAGGTAGTTGAGCGTGGCCTCCGCCATCGCGAAGAACGGCGGTGTGGGCACGACGTCGCCGGCGTCGATGCCGTTCGGGTAGCCGGCCTCCGCGAGCAGCTGCTTGGCGCGTTTGGGATCGTAGGGAGGCGGCGGCGTCTGCAGCGCGAAGTCCATCACGCGCGGCACGATGACCCCCGCCGGCGGACAGTAGCCCAGGCACGCCGCATCGTTGATCGCCTTGCGATCGAGCGCATAGCTCACCGCCTGGCGCAGACGCTTGTCGTGCCACGGCGACTTCGGGTCCCACTGCTCGGCGAACTCGATCCAGAAGATCGAGGCGTGCTTCGAGGGCGAGAGCGACAGGCGCGGATCGCGCTTCACGTTCTCGGCGTCCTCGCCGTCCAGCGCGTTGGCGATGTCGGCCTCGCCGTTCTTCAGCATCGCCACGCGCGTGGTCGTCTCGGGCACGCTCTTCATGACGAGCCGCTTGACGTGCGGCGTCTTGCGCCAGTACCCCGCGTAGGCTTCCATGACCAGCTCGACGCCCGTCGTGTGACTCACGAACCGGTATGGACCGGCCCCGATCGGGTGCTTCTTGAACCCGTCGTCGCCGACCTGGGTCAAATACTTCTTGGGCACTACGAGCCCGGCGGCGGTCGCCGTCGTCCCGTAGAAAGTCAGAAAATCCGGCCACGCGTCCTTCAAGTGGAACCGCACGATGAGCGGATCCACGATCTCCACCTGCCGCACGCGGGCATGCAGCTCGGTGGCACCCGCGCCCTTGTAGCGCTCGAAGCTGAACTTCACGTCCTCGCTCGTCACGGGATCGCCGTTGTGGAATCTGAGCCCGCGGCGCAGCTTGAACTCGTACACGCGTCCATCCGCGCTCTCGGTCCAAGATTCCGCGAGGCTCGGACCGATCTTCTTGCCCGGCAGCGGGCGGACGACGGCGTCGTGCAACGCATAGAGGATCCCGAACGGCGTGATCTGCGGCGGCGCGCTCGAGGGATCGAACCAGCTCGGCGCGATGGTGACGTGAAACGCCATCACGACCTCGCCCGCGGGCGCCGCCTGCGCGCTGGCCTCGAGCACCGAACCGAAGACCATGAGGACGACTGCAAGGAGCCGATGCCTCATCGCGTTCTCTCCCTGCTGCGCGATCTGTCGCGGAGTCCGCAGGCTATCATGACGACGGAGGAGCGAGCCATGCGGCTGCCGGCCCGGTTGTGTCCGCGGCCGCGAATCCTGTTCGTCGGCATCAACCCGAGCCTCACGTCCGCGCGCGTCGGCCATCACTTCGCGGGGCCGGGGAACCCGTTCTACCGCCTGCTCCACGCCGCCGGCTTCGTACCCGCGCCGCTCACGTGCGTCGACGACGTGCGACTGCCCGAATTCGGCCTGGCGCTCACGAACATCGCCGCGCGCGCGACCCGCGAAGCCTCCGAGCTGACGGCGCTCGACTACGCGCGCGGTCGCAAGGCTCTTGCTCGCACGATCGCCGCGATCGAGCCGGAGGTCGTCGCCTTCGTCGGCGGAACCGCGTATCGTGAGTTCTTCGGCCCGTCCGCCACCGCTGGGCCGGGCCCCAAGCCCGAGCGCATCGGCAACGCCGCGGTCTTCGTCGTGCCGAACCCCAGCGGTCGCAATGCCGCCTTCCCCGGCTTCAACGACAAGCTCGTCTGGTACCGCGGGCTCAAACGCTGGGCGGATCGCCGTCGGCCGGTCGCCGACGATGCGCGTCAGCCGAGGAAGGGGCTGCCCCAGCGATCCGCGTACACGAACTCTTTGAGCGGGCCGCGCCCCACCGGACCAAAGCGTCCCATCGGATAGCCGATTGGCAGGATTGCGTACGAGTGCACACCTGGCGGTAAGCCGAGCGCGGCTTCGGTTTCTTTCTCGTACAAGAGATGGCGTGTCGTGAGCGTGGCGCCGAGCCCGAGCGCGCGCGCGGCAAGCAGCATGTTCTGCACGGCGGGATAGATCGATGCGCCCGACCAGCGCGTGGGCTGCGTCGAGCCCTCTTCGAGACACGCCACGATCCACACGGGCGCCTCGTGGAAGTGATCGGTCAGGTACTGCACGGCCGCGTGCTGACGCGTGTAGGCGTCGCGCGTGACGCCCGGCGGCGGCGTGCTGTTCAGATAGCGCGGCCCGACAACCTCGTCGAACGCGCGCTTGTAGTAGCCCTGCACCTTCCGCTTGATGCCGGAATCCTTGACGACCAGAAAGCGCCACCGCTGGGTGTTGCCGCCGTTGGGCGCGCAGATGCCGGCCTCGAGGATCTTTCGGATGAGCGCGTCGGGGACGGGGTCCGGCTTGAGCCGCCGCATCGCGCGCGTCGTGTGCATGATCTCGAACAGCTCGTTCGGGTCAGCCATGGCGAGCCTCCGTTAGCCTTTCGCGCTCCCGAGGGGCGCCACGGCTCCGCCGCGGCGCCCCGAACGTCGGGGGTTTGGGGGGCCATGTCGTGGCCCCCCATCTTAATAGTTCACTACGTGGAGGCGCTCGCCGCGGGCGAACGCCTCGACGGTGGCGATGGCGATGCGCAGCATGTTCGCCGACGCCTCGCGCGTGTTGTAGCCGATGTGCGGGGTGAGCAGCACGTTGGGCAGCGTGCGAAACACGTACTCGCCCGGCGGGATCGGCTCGGTCTCGTGAACGTCGAGCGCCGCACCGCGAATGCGGCCGGCGCGCAGCAGCTCCACGAGCGCGGCGTTGTCGACCAGCCGCGCGCGCGCCGTGTTGACGAACCAGGCGCCGGGCTTCATACGCTCGAGCAGCGCGCGGGCGATGATGCCCTCCGACTCCGGCGTGTACGACAGATGCAGCGATACCACGTCGGATGCGGCGAACAGCTCGTCGAGCGCGACGAGCGTCAGCCCGTGCACCGCGCGCTCCTTGCTCGCACGCCGCGTCCAGCCGATGAGCCGCATGCCCAGCCCCGCGCCGAGCCGCGCCATCTCCGTCCCGATCGGCCCCAGCCCCACGATGCCGAGCGTTTTTCCGCGAAGCTCCATCCCGACGAAACGGCCGGGCTCCCAGCGGCCTTCGCGCACGCTCACGAAGGCGGGCCCGATGTGGCGCGTGAGCGCGAGCATCATCGCGAGCGTGTGCTCGGCGACCGACGTCGCGCCGTAATCCGGCGTGTAGGCGATGGCCACGCCGCGGCGGGTGGCCTCCGCGACGTCGATGCAGCTGTTGTAGCCGATCCCGAGAAAGCTGATGAAGCGCAGGCGCGGGCAGGCACGCAGCACCTCGGCGTCCATCTCGGAGTAGTCGAGGACGACGGCCTCGGCGGGCTGCAGACGCTGGATCAGCGTCGCGCGGTCGGGCGGCGGGCCGTCGTAGAAGTCCACCTCGCCCAGCTTGCGGAGCGGCTCGAGCTCCGAGGGGTGCTGCACACAGCCGGCGCCGTCGGGGAAGACGATTCGCATGCCGCAGATGGTACCGTACTGACCGCCGTGTCGACCGACCGTGTCGCTGCTCTGCGCGCGTGCTGGCATCCCGTCGCGTACGCCGCCGACGTCGCGTGCGCGCCCCGCGCGACGACGCTGCTCGGCGAGCCGCTGGTGCTGTGGCGCGACACGCGCGGCGCCGTGCACGCGTTTCGCGATGTCTGCGTGCACCGCGGAACGGCGTTGTCGCTTGGCTGCGTGGAAGGCGACGAGATCGTCTGCGCCTACCACGGCTGGCGCTACGGCAGCGACGGCGCCTGCACGCGAATCCCGCAGCTCGCCGAGCCCATGCGCGTGCCGGCACGCGCGCGCGCCGTCGCGTATGCCGCGCGCGAGCGATACGGCCTCGTCTGGGTGGCGCTCGATACGCCGGTCCGAGAGATTCCGGACGTGCCCGAGCTCGAGAACTCCGCCTGGCGCGTGGTGCCCACGGGGCCCTTCGCGTGGAACTGCGACGCCTCACGCCAGGTCGAGAACTTCACCGACTTCGGCCATTTCGCGTTCGTGCATCCCGGGCTGCTCGGCGACCCGGCGCGGCCCGTCGTCGCGCCGTACGAGGTGACGGTGGACGGCGCCGTCCTGCGCTACGCGTACGGGCGTCCGGACGCGCCGAACACCGAAGAGTTCCCGGTCTTCGCGGCTGAAGAGAAGAAGGACACCACGCGCCGCACGCGCTACGCACTGCACCTGCCGTACACGATCGTGGAGCACATCGACTGGGGCGGCGCGGACGGGCTCGTGTACTTCTTCGCCTCGCAGCCCGTCGCCGACGACCGCTGCGTCGGCTACTGCCTGGTGGCGCGCAACTACAACCTCGAGCAACCCGACGACGTCATCCAGGCCTTCGAGCGGACGATCTTCGGTCAGGATCAGCGCGTGGTGGAGTCGCAGCGACCCGACCGCGTGCCGTTCGACCTCGCGGCCGAGCTCCACCTCACCTTCGACGCCGTGGCCGTCGCGTACCGGCGCGCGATGCGAGCGCACGGCTTCGGGTGATCCTCGCCGCCTTCCGCACCAAGAGCTTTCGCTTCCAGTGGTCGGCCGATCTGCTCACGTCGTGGGCCTTCGAGATGGAGACGCTCACGCTCGGCTGGTACGTCATGCAGCAGACCGGCTCGGTGCTGCTGCTCACCGCGTTCGGCTCGCTGCAGTTTCTCGGCACGCTGGCGGCACCGATGTTCGGCGTGCTGGCGGATCGGGTCGGAGCGCGCGCGATGCTCTGCGCGATGCGCGCGGTTTACGCCGCGCTCGCGGCGCTGGTGGCCGTGCTGGCCGCCGCCGGGTGGCTGACGCCGGTCTGGGTGCTCGTGCTGGCGACGCTCGGCGGCCTCGTGCGGCCCAACGACGTCGTCATGCGCAATACGCTGATCGGCGAGAGCATTCCCTCCGAGCACTTCATGGGGGCGCTCGCGCTGTCACGCGCGACGATGGACTCGGCGCGCGCGGGCGGGGCGCTGGCGGGCGCCGCGCTGACGGCGGCGCTGGGGCTCGGTGTGACGTACGCCGTCGTCACCACCGTCTACCTGACGAGCCTCGCACTGACGCTCGGCGTGGCGCGACGTCCACCCGTGCCCGATCCCGCCGGCGTGTCGCGCGCCGCGATGCCGACGCCCTCCGGCGGGCGCGAGCTGGTCGACGGCCTCACGCACGTCGTGACGACGCCGCCGCTGCTGGCGATGATGGTGCTGGCGTTCGTGATCAACGTCAGCGCCTATCCGATCTCCGGCGGCTTGTTGCCGTACGCCGCGCAGCGCGTCTACCAGGTCGGCGCGACCGGCCTCGGCCTGCTCGCCGCGAGTTTCGCGATCGGCGCGCTGCTCGGCTCGATCGCGATGGTCGTGACGGGCGGCCCGCGCAACCCGGCGCGCGCGACGCTCGTGCACACCACGCTCTGGTACGTGCTGCTCTTGCTCTTCTCCCAGGTCGAGCGGATGGCCGTGGGGATGGCGACGCTGTTCGTCGCGGGCTTCGTGCAGAGCATCGCGATGATTTCGATGGCCGCCACGCTGCTCGCCGAGGCCGACGTGAGCTTCCGCGCCCGCGTGATGGGCGTGCGGATGCTCGCGGTCTACGGGCTGCCGCTCGGACTGCTGGCCGCGGGCTTCGTCATCCCGCGGCTCGGCTATCCGACGACGATCGCGCTGTCCGCGGCCGTCGGCCTCGTGGTCACCATTCTGATCGGCTTGCGCTGGCGCGCGGCGATGTGGCGTCCGCGCTGACGCCGCCTCAGCTCGCCGCCGCGCCTTTGAGATCGTCCAGGTGTCGCTTCACGCCGGCCGTCATCGACGCCAGGTCGGACGTCACCATCACGAGATCGAAGCCGCGCTTCACCGCGCCCGCCGCGAAGGTCCCGCTCGCGCAGTGCATGCACGCCTTGATGCCGTGCTTGTGCGCCGCGTCCCGGATCTTGTCGCATGTCGCCATGTGCACCGGATCCGGATTGTCGGGGCGCGGATTCATGCCGAGCGCGAACGCCAGGTCGGACGGCCCGATGTACACGGCATCCAGACCCGGCGTGGCGCAGATGGCGTCGAGATTCGCGAGGCCTTCCTTGGTCTCGATCATCCCCATCACGACGATCTCGTCGTTGGCCTTGGCGAGGTAGTCGGCGCCGCCGTAGTGGACGGCGCGCACCGGCCCCGAGGAGCGGATGCCGATCGGGGGATAGCGGCACGCGGCGACCGCTTTCGCCGCGTCCTCAGCGGTGTTGATGAGCGGCACCAGCACGGCATACGCGCCGAGATCGAGCACCTTCATGATCGTCGCCGGATCGTTCCACGGCACCCGCACCACGGGGACGGTGTCGGTCTGCGAGATCCCCTGCAGCATCGGCCACACGTCGTTCATGTCGGTGAGGCCGTGCTGCATGTCGACGACGAGCGCGTCGAACCCCTGCCGCGCCATCACCTCCGCGGTGAAGCCGTGCGACACCGACAGCCAGCCCATCGTGACGTAGCGTCCCTCGCGCCAGATCTGTTTGATCCTGTTCGGCCGCATCGTCGTACCTCGCAGTTGGGATGTGGATCAGAGCTTCGCGACGCCTGCGCGCGCGCAGTCCTCGTCCTGCTGCGCCGTGCCACCGCCGACGCCGCACGCGCCTTCCAGGACGCCGTTGCGGATGATCGGCACCGCGCCTTGACTCGGAATCATGTGGCCGCCCTCGGCGGCGGCGATGCCCTGGATGATCGGAGTCCCGGCGCGCTCTTGCAGCTCGCCGCTCGGACGGGCG
>JBKOZH010000078.1:0-9456 GCA_046725765.1 Candidatus Methylomirabilota bacterium
GCCGTGTAGAGCAGCGTGCCGACGAAGTCGAAGGTGATGAACTTGCCGTAGCTGATGTGGCCGCAGCCCGAGAGCGCCGAGGCAAACAGGCGCACGCTCGCCGAAAAGCGTGACATGAGGATCGCCGCCGCGCCGAATCGCTTGAAATAGCCGACGGTCTTTTCCACGCACTCCGCCGAGCCGAGCGTGATCCGACAGTAGAACGCCAGAATCCGGGGGCCGGTCAGCGCGCCGGCGAAGTACGGCACGTGATCGCCGATGAGCGAGCCGATCGTGCTGACGGCCACCAGCCCCACCAGCTGCTGCCGCTCCGCCAGCGTGGCCGCGACCAGAAGCAGGAGTCGGCTCGGAAACGGCACGCCGGCCGCTTCGACGAGGAAGGCGACGAAGACGACGGACAGGAGATGGCGGACGAGAAAATCGAGGTGCGACTGGATGAAGTCCACGAACGATTATCCCTCGCACGTTTCGTGCCGTCCGGCCCCGCATTGCGCATGCCGGTACAACGCAGTACCGTCACGGCGGCATGTGTGCCCCGAGCTGCTTTGACTGGTGGCGTGCGCTCGGGCGAGCCGCGAGCCGCCGAGATTTCGTCAAGGGCGCGCTCGCGCTGCCACTCGTCGCCGCCGGCTGCATGACGACCGCCTCGGCGACCAACCAGGCGGCCGGTCGTACGCTCCTGGACGATGTCGTCTCGATCGACGTCCATACGCATCCGGCGCTGTTTCAGACGTACTCGCGCACGACGATCGACGAGCACGCGCGTGCGATCCAGGCGGGGAAGCTCGGCGGCGCGTTTCTCGCGGCCGTCGGCGACGGCCCGGCGTTGGGGACCCGCCCCAGCGGGGCGCCCTACGCGGCGCGCGAGCCGGCACCCGGCGTCATGTCCGCCTCGTGCTCGCGTCAGCTCGACGTGCTGGATGGTCATGCCCGAACGCTCGGCATGCGTCGCATGCTGCGCGGCGGCGATCTCGCCACCGCCGCGGCGGCGCGCGAGCGCGTCGCGATCATGGCGGTGGAGGGCGGCGACTTCCTCGAGGGACGTTTGGACAATGTGCAGCGCGCGTACGACCGCGGCGTCCGCTCCATTCAGCTCGTCCACTACCGCGTCAACGAGCTCGGCGACATCCAGACCGAAGCGCCCCTCCACAACGGCCTTACGGCGTTCGGTCGCGATGTGGTGCGCGAGATGAACCGGCTCGGCATGCTCATCGATCTCGCCCACGCCCCGTATCCCGTCGTGAAAGGCGCGGTGGAGGCCTCCGCGAAACCGATGCTCGTGTCGCACACCAACATCGAGGACTACACGGGCTTTGCGCGCTTCGTGTCGCGCGAGCACGCGCGTTTGGTCGCCGCTGGCGGCGGCGTCCTCGGCGCGTGGCCGATCTCGACCCGTCCGGGCAGCTTCTCGACGTTCATCGACCACATCAAGCGCATGGTGGATACCGTCGGCATCGACCACGTCGCGATCGGCACGGACATGGCTGGCGTCAACCCGCGCTCGGTGCTCTTCACCGACTGGGCCGAGTGGCCCTCGATCCCCGCCGCCCTGCTCGATCGCGGCTTCGGCCGACCGGACGTCGTCAAGATCATGGGTGGCAACACGCAGCGGCTGTTGGAGGCGACGCTCGGCTGAGCACCGGTGCCTTGATCGGCCAGGAGGTCCGTGACAGCATGGCCGCCATGACGACGACGGAGATCCGGCGCACCGCGTGCTCGCTCGATTGCTTCGACGCGTGCGGCATCGTGGCCGAGGTTGCCGACGGCCGCATCGTGCGCATCGGCGGCGATCCCGAGCATCCGATTACGCGCGGCGCGCTGTGCAACAAGGTCAACCACTATCTGCACGATCGCTTCTACCATCCCGATCGGCAGCTTCATCCCCTGCGGAAGGTCGGCGGCCGCTGGCAGCGGCTCGCGTGGGACGACGCGCTCTACCTGATCGCCGAGAAACTCACGCGCGCGAAGGCCCGGCACGGCACACTGTCCGTGCTCTACCACAAGGGCAACGGCTCGTTCGCCGGACTCAAGATCATGGGCGAACGATTCTTCAATCTGTATGGCGGCGTCACGCAGGCGGTCGGACGCTTCTGCGGCGGCGAGGCCGACTACGGCACGACCCAATCCTTCGGCGCGTGCGAGATCCACGACCCGCTCGACCTTGCCGAGCACACCCGGCTGTTTCTGATCTGGGGCCGCAATCCTGCGGTTACGAACATCCACATGATGCCCGTGCTGAAGGCGGCGCGGGCGCGCGGAGCGCGCGCCATCGTGATCGACCCCGCGGTCACGAAGACGGTCCGCTACTGTGACGGTCACGTGCGGCCACGGCCGGGGAGCGACGGCCACCTCGCGATCGGCATGGCCAAAGTCATTCTCGCCAGAGGCGATGTGGACCGCGCGCGCGTGGCCGCCATCAGCGACCACTTCGACGACTACCTGGCGCTCGTGACCGCGATGTCGATGGACGAGGTGGTGCGGCGGACGGATCTGCCGCTCGACGTGATCGAAGCGCTCGCGCTGGACTACGCGAACACGCGCCCGGCGACGATCCTGCAAGGGATCGGACTGCAGCAATACACGCGCGGAGCGCAGACGTATCGGCTCATCGCGGCACTCGGCATTCTCACGGGCAACGTCGGCGCGCCCGGCGGCGGCGTGAATTTCGGCAACTGGCCGTGGGCCATCATGCACAAGCCCGTGGCGCTGGAGCGCCGCACGGCACCGGTGCGCACCGTGCCCGTCACCAAGCTCGCGGAGGCGCTGCGGACGACGACCGATCCGCCGATCACGACGGCGATGTTCATGGGCACGAACCTCGTCAACCAGATGCCCGACACGCTCGGTACGCGGCGCGAGCTGGCGAAGCTGGACTTCCGCGTGTGTGTCGACCAGTTCCTCACCGATACCGCGGAATGCTGCGACGTTTTCCTGCCCTCGACGACCATGCTCGAGGAAGAGGACTTCCTGCCGAGCTATGGGCACCTCTGGATGCAGCTCATGCGGCCGGTCGTCACGCCGCAGGGCGAGGCGCGCAGCGATCTGGCGATTCTGCAAGCGCTCGCCGAGCGACTCGGCTTCGGGCCCGACATGGCGGGCAGTCCCGCGTCCTGGATCGATCGGCTCACGTCGACGTTCCCAGGCGTCTCACACGCCTCGTTGACGGCGGCGGGCGGGCGGCTCTGGCCGCAGGGCACACCGCGCGTGCCGTGGGCGGACGGCAAGTTCAAGACCCCGACCGGCCGCTTCGTGTTCCCGGCTGTGTTCGACGACGATCCCGTGCTTCCGCGCGCGGAATTCCCACTCCATCTCATCGCGCTGGCGTCGGATCGCGCGATCAACTCGCAGATCCCCGAGGAACGCCAGCGGGGCGTTCCGCTGGTCGCGCGCGTGCATCCGCGGGTCGCGCACGGCCAGGGCCTCGACCACGGTGACGTCGCGCGGCTCGTGTCGCCGCGCGGCGCGCTGCGCGTGCAACTCGAGTGTGATGACACCGTGCGCGCCGACAGCGTCTTCGTGCCCAAGGGCGAGTGGGCCAAGCACGATCGCGGGTTGAACGTGCTGATCGAGCCACGCTACACGGCGGGCACGGGCACCGCGTACAACCAGAACTTCGTGCGGCTCGAGCGCGGGTGAGCGTCGCGCAGTTCCGCGGCATCGTCCCCGGGCTTCGAGGCCAGCGCCGCGCGGTCGTGACCGCAGAGATGGCCACGACTCACGCCGGCGGGTCGGGCGTGCTCATGGCCGCGTGGATGATTCTCGAGATGGAACGGGCCGCTCAGGATTCCACGCAGCCGTTCCTGCCCGACGACCACACGACCGTGGGCTACGAGATCTGCGTGCGCCATCGGCGTCCGACGCCGATCGGTGAGTCGTTCACCGTCGCGTCCGAGCTGCTCGAGGTCGACGGCCGCAAGCTGCTGTTTCGCGTCGAGGCGCGGAACGCCCGCGAGCTGATCGGCGAGGGCACGCTGCGGCGGACGATCGTGAGACGCGGAAGCCTGGACGCGTAGCGAATCGCTAGCTGCGCTCACCCTCGAAGAAGCGGCCGAGCGCCTCGGCGGTTTGTTCGGGTCGTTCCTCCGGAAAGAAATGGCCGGCGTCGACCGCGTGGCCGCGCACGTCATCGCCCCAGGCTTGCCAGAGCGCGAGCGGTCCCGATTCCGCGCGGTACCAGGTGTCGAGCGCGCCGGCGGCGCTCCACAGCGCCAGCACGGGAGATGTGATTCGACGGCCGGCCGCACGGTCGGCCTGGTCGTGCTGGCGGTCGAGGGTCGCAGCCGCGCGATACTCCTCGCAGATCGCGTGCGCGTGGATCGGATCCGTCAACGCGTCGACGTAGGCCGCGCGGACCTCGGCCGGAACCGCACCGAGACGCGAGCCCCATTGACTGAGCGCATGGTCGACGATGGCGTCGGCGGCCGCGATTAGAATTCGCTCGGGAAGCGGCTCCGGCTGCGCCAGCAGCGACCAGGGCCAGAAGCCGAGCGCGAACCTCGCATCGGCACGCGCCCACACCGCGTCCGTGGGCAGGACGTCGAGGACGGCCAGACGCTCCACACACTTGGGATGGTCGAGCGCCAGGCGATAGGCGACGCGGCCGCCGCGGTCGTGTCCCGCGACGGAGAAGCGCGCGAACCCCAGCCGCTCCATCACGCTGACCATGTCCTGCGCCATCGCACGCTTGGCGTAGGGCGCGTGGTCACGCGTGGACGGCGGGCAGCCGCTCTGTCCATAGCCGCGAAGATCGGCGCAGACCACGGTGAAGTGACGCGTCAGCAGCGGCGCAACATCGCGCCACATGAGGTGCGTCTGGGGGAAGCCGTGCAGCAGCAGCAGCGCCGGACCGGAGCCGGCGGAGCGGACGAAAATCGTCGTCGCGCCCGTATTGATCTCGGCCGGCGTGAACTCATCGAGCATTGCTACACCGACAGGTAGCGCCCCTTCAGCTCCGCCTCGCGCCGGTGAAACTCCGCCGTCGGCCCGCCGAAGACCACCGTGCCCTTGCTGAGCACGAGAACCTGATCGCTGACCGCCAGCGCCATGCGCGCGTTCTGCTCGACGAGCAGGATCGTCACGCCCTCGCCCTTGAGCCGCACCATCAGCGTCTCCAGCTCGCGCACGAGGCGCGGGGCCAGGCCCTGCGAGGGCTCGTCGAGCATCACGAGATCGGGATTACCGGCGAGCGCGCGCGCGATGGCCAGCATCTGCTGCTCGCCGCCCGAGAGGCTGCGGCCGAGCTGCCGCCAGCGCTCACGCAGCACCGGGAAGTACTCGAAGATGCGGTCCAGCGTCCAGCGAGTGCGATCGCCGGCGGGGCGCGCGGCCAGACGCAGGTTCTCGCCGACGTCCAGGTGCGGAAAAATCTGCCGCCCCTCGGGCACGTAGCCGACGCCGAGCCGGAATACGCGGTGCGGCGGCAGCCCGGTGATCTCGCGCTCCTTGAAGCGCACCGCGCCTGCGCGCGGCGGCGTGAGCCCCATGATGGACCGCAGCGTCGTGGTCTTCCCCGCCCCGTTGCGTCCGAGCAGCACCGTGATCTGGCCCGGCGGCACCGCGAACGACACGTCGCGCAGCACATGGCTCTTGCCGTAAAACGTGTTCAGCGTCTCGAGGGTGAGCAGCACGCTACTCGTGCCCTCCCAGGTAGGCCTTCTGCACCTCGGCGTTCGCGCGGATCTCCGCGGCCGTTCCCTCCGCAATGAGCTGGCCGAAGTGCAGCACGCTGATGCGATCGGCGAGATCGAACACCACGTCCATGTCATGCTCGACCAGGATGATCGTCAGCTTGCGCTCGCGGGCGACCTGACGAATGACGCCGACGGTGGCCGCGGTGTCTTCGGGCGACAGGCCCTGTGTGGGCTCGTCGAGCAGCAGCAGCGCCGGCTCCTGTGCCACGGCCATCGCGATCTCGAGCAGCCGCTGATCGCCGTGCGGCAGCGTCGACGCCATCTCATCGGCGCGATCGGCGAGGCCGAGCAGGCGCAGCGCGTCGCGGGCGCGCTGCTCGGTGCCGCCGATCACGTCCCGGCCGCCGAGCACGCGAAAGTTGTCGCCGCCCTTGAGCTGCACGGCGACGCGCACGTTCTCCAGCACGGGCAGCTCGGGGAAGATGCTGGTGATCTGAAACGTGCGCGAGATCCCGCGGCGACAGCGCGCCGGCGCGGCGAGTGCGGTCACGTCATCGCCGCGGAAGATCACGCGCCCGGACGTCGGCGCCAGCAGCCCCGAGATCAGGTGGAACAGCGTGGTCTTGCCGGCGCCGTTCGGACCGATGACCGCGCGCAGCTCCATCGGCTGCACGGCGAGGTTGACACCGGCGACGGCCTGCAGCGCGCCGAACGCGCGCCCGAGGCCGCGCGTCTCCAACAGCGGCGCCGCCGCGCCCGGCGTCACGCCCGCGCGCCGAGCCGCCGAGCCGTGCCCACTAGCCCGCCCGGCAGGAAGATCACGATCAGGATGAAGACGACGCCCGTGAAGATCATCCAGTGCTCCGTGTAGCTCGAGAGCACCTCCTGGATGAGGATGAACAGCATCGCGCCCAGGATCGGGCCGACGAGCGTGCCGATGCCGCCCATGATGACCATCATGAGTCCCTGACCGGAAAAGACCCAGAACATCACCTCCGGCGAGGCGAAGCCGCGGAACGGCGCGAACAGCGCGCCCGCCAGGCCCGCGAACACCGCGGCGATCACGAACACGACGAGCTTGAACGGCCGCGGGTCGCGCCCGAGGCTGGTGAACCGCCGTTCGTTCTCGCGAATCGCCTGCAGCGCGCGGCCGAACGGCGAGCGCACGACCGCGCGACAGAGCACGAACGAGATGACCACGCATCCGGCAACCAGGAAATAGAACGCGCGCGGCGACGCAACGCTGGGCCCGCCCCAGAACAGGAGCGTCTTCGGCACGCCGGCGATGCCGTCCGAGCCGCCGGTGAGATCCCGCCACTTGTAGGCGACCGTATAGAGAAACTGCGCGAACGCCAGCGTCAGCATCGCGAAGTAAATGCCGGTCGCACGCGTCGAGAACCAGCCGACCGGTATCGCGACCGCGCCCGCCAGCACCGCCCCGGCGAGCAGCGCGATGGGCACCGGTAGGCCAAAGTGCAGCAGCACCAGCGCGCTCGCGTACGCCCCGAGGCCGAAATAGGCGGCGTGGCCGAAGGACACCATGCCGGTGTAGCCCATGATCAGGTCCAGGGACATCGCGAACAGCCCGGCGATGAGCAGATCGGTGAGCAGCGAGAGCTGATGGCGCGCGAGCAGCCACGGCAGGACGGCGAGCGCGACGAGCGCCGCCAGCGCCCACACCCGCGAGGGCGTCATTCCTCCTCGCCGGCGAGGCCCCATGGCCGGAAGACGAGGATCGCGCCCATGACGGCGTACATGATGACCATGGCCGTCTCCGGCAGATAGAAGGCGCCCCACGTCTGCGCGGCGCCGACGATCAGGCTGCCGGCCATCGAGCCGCCGATGCTGCCGAGCCCGCCGATGACAACGACGACGAACGCGTCGACGATGACGCCGATGCCCATGCCGAGGTACGCGGTGGTCATGGGCGCCGCCGCGACGCCACCCAGGCCGGCCAGCGCGCAGGCGCCGCCGAACACCAGCGTGCGGACGCGGCCGACGTCGGCGCCGAGGCAATCCGCCATCTCGCTGTTCTGCGCGACGGCACGGATGACGAGCCCGGCACGCGTGCGGCTCAGAAAGAGCCACACGCCGGCGCCGACCGTGCAGCCGAGGGCGACGAGGAACAGCCGATAGCGCGGATAGAGCACGCCGCCCAGGTCGACGGCACCCTGCAGCAGCGCCGGCGGCTCGACGCCTTTCGCCGTTGGGCCATAGAGCACGCGCACGCTTTCTTCGAGGATCAGCGCCAGGCCGAACGTGAGCAGCAGCTGATAGATCGGCGGGCGCCGATAGATGAACCGCAGCGTGGATGATTCGAGCAGCGCGCCCAGCGCGCCGACGGCGGGCGGCACGACGAGCAGCGCCGGCCAGAACCAACCGGTCAGCGCCACCGCCGTATACCCGAAATACGCGCCCAGCATGTAGAACACGCCGTGCGCGAAGTTGACGACGCGCAGGATACCGAACACCAGCGAGAGCCCGGCGGAGACGAGAAAGAGCAGTCCCGCCAGCGCCAGCGCGTTCAGCAGCTGCTCGAGCAGGTTGACCACGGCTCGCTCGCTAGGAGAATTCCTCCGTCCGGCACTTCGGCGTGACCTTCTCGCCCGGATAGGTCGCGAGAATCTTCGGGATCGGGTGCGGATACTTCGGGTCCTTCACGCACTCGACGGCGAAGCCGGGCTGCACCGCCTGATGATCGCACTTACGCATGAGGAACGGCCCCTCGAGCCCTTCGTAGGTCGAGTCCTCCCACGCGTCGATCACCTTCTCGACATCGTCGCTGCCAGCCTTGGCGATCACCTGCGCGAGCCACTCGAGACCCTCGTACGTCTCACCATCGAACATGTCGGGGTACATGTTGTGCATGTCGTGGAAGCGCTTGACGAACTCGCGGTTTTTCGGCGTGTCGACGGTGAACGGATAGCGCGAGCTGCCGATGGCGCCGACCATCGCGTCGCCAACCGCCTTCATGTTCTCGAGCTCGAGGATCTCCATGATCGGCTTCACCTCGCGGTTCAGGCCGAACTGGTGCGCCTGCTTCATATAGATCGTCGCGTCCTGGCCGGGCAACGCCAGGTAGACGCCTTCGGCGCGCGACTGCCTGATCTTGGAGATGTAGCTGGCGAAGTCCTTGGTGCCGACGGGCGGATAGTCGCTGCCGACGATCTCCTTCTTGGCCGCCGTGATCTGCTGGGTGAACGACGCGGCGCTGTCGCGGCCCCACGCGTAATCGCTGCCCAGGGCAAAGAAGCGCTTCATCGGCGCCTCCGCCAGATAGAGGCTGATCGCGCGGGCGCCCATGGGTCCGCTCGTATTCACCCGGAAGAAGTAGCGGTGGAACGACTTCGCGGTGAGCGCGCCCGCGCCGTTGATCGTCGACATGAAGATGACTTTCCACTCGGGGCACTTGGCCGAGACCGCCAGCGCCTCGGACGACAGCGCCACACCGGTGAGAAACTTCACGCCGTCCTTCTCGACCAGCTTCTGCGCCTTGCGCACGGCGGTGGCGGGATCGCCCGCCGTGTCCTCGAAGATGAACTCGACGGGCCGGCCGAGGATGCCTTTGGCCTTGATGTCCTTGGAGAAGAGATCGGCGGCGCGCTTGGCCTGGATGCCGTACTGCGCGTTGCCACCGGAAAGGGCGCTCGGCAGGCCGATCTTGATCGGCTCGGCAGCGCCCGCCCGGCGCAGGAACGCCGGCGCGCCGGAGATCGCGGCGATGGTCGTGAGCGTGGCGGCCCCTACGAACTCGCGTCGCGTGATGGTCATCGGCGAGGCTCCTTTGTGCGCGATCGGTGCGCGGTGATGGCGCACGGGATTATAG
>JBKOZH010000182.1:0-5285 GCA_046725765.1 Candidatus Methylomirabilota bacterium
CGTGATGCGCTGGTCGATATGCTTGAGCCGCCGCACGCGCTCGCGCAGCTCCGGCGAGCCGATGATCAACAGCGTGATGAGGAACCGGTTGTCCGTCTGAAAGTTCATGAGCAGGCGCAATTCCTCGAACACCGCGTCGTCTTCGATGAGCTGTGCCTCGTCGACGATCAGCACGGTGTCGCGCCCCTCGCGGTAATTCCGGAAGAACACGTCGTTGAGCTGGTGCAGCAGCTCGGGCTTGCTCCGCTCTCGCGCCTCGATGCCGAGCTGGTAGAGCGCCTCGCGCAGGAAGTCGACGGCGTTCCAGCTCGGATTGGTCAGCAACCCGATCTCGTAGCGCTCCGCCTCCAGGCGCTGGATCAGCGCGCGCGAGAGCGTGGTCTTGCCGCAGCCGTACTCGCCCGTGAGCATCCCGCACCCCTTGCGGTGGCGGACCGTGTACACGAGGCGCACGAGCGCTTCCTCGTGCTCCGGCGAGAGATAGAAAAACTTGGGGTTCGGCGAGTTGTCGAAGGGCGGCTCACTCAGCTCCCAGTAGGCTTCGTACATCGCTAGTCCGCCTTGATCGGGCCGTTGAACAAAATGAAGATGCCCGTGTACGCGGTCACGAGGCTGGCGACGAGCGAGGCGATCGTGACGTAGTCCTGCCACCACTTCACCACCACCTCGGGGACCGTCACCACCGCGCCCGGCTCGAGCGGCGGCGCCGCGGCCATGGCGTAGGTACGGCCGTTGCGGAAGGTCACGGTGGCGGCCTTCACCTTCGCCCGAGCGCTGGGGCCGCCGGCGGCGGCAAGGTACTCGCGCGGCGTGAGATCGGGGCGGTAATCCTGCGCGCCCGGCGTTTTGACCTCCCCGACGACGTAGATCTTGTCCTCGAACACGGGCAGCACCACGACGTCGCCGTTCTGGATCGGAATGTTCTGCGTCTCGTCCTTTTCGACGAGGAGCCGATGCAGATCGACGGGGATCCGCTGCGCGGGCCCGGCGTCGGAGCGGTCGACGAATGCCAGGCGAAGATCGGCAAACGACGCGGCCCCGCCCGCCTTCACGACGACGTCGCGGACGCGGTCGCCGCGGGCGAGCTCCAGCCGTTGCACGACCGTCGGCTTGCCCTGCGTCTGCATCTTGCCGCTCTCCGCCGTGCCGTTGAACGCCCCGCGCACCTCGACCACGTCCTGGATGCTCGTGAGCGGCGCGACGTAGATCGCGTCGCCCGCGCGCAGCGGAACGTCGTCCGCGGACAACGTGCGCAGATCGAGCGACGTCGTCTCCTTGCGCCCGTCGGCGCCCACGCGCGTGAGGCGCGCGTCGGCCGGCGAGCCCGCCACGCTGACGCCGCCCGTGAGGTCGAACAGCTCGCGCAGCGAGCCGCCGGGGCCGAGCTCGTACTCGCCGGGCCGCCGCACCGCGCCCGCGAGCGTCACCGGCGCCACGCGCGGCGGCACGTTGATGCGCATGCCCTCCTGGACGAACGGATTGTGCGCGATGTCCCCCTTGAGCTCGAACAGGAGCAGATCGATCTCGGTCGCGCGCCCCTCGCGCGTGACCTGCACGTGACGCGCGCTGCCGCGCGGCGTGATGCCGCCGGCGGTGAGGATCACCTCGTGCAGCCGCTGCGTCGCCAGGACTTGCATGGTGCCCGGCCGCTCGACCTCGCCCGACACGATGACTTCGAACGAGCGGGGCGAGATCACCGCGATGCTGACGTCCGCGTAGCGGAAGATCGACCGCGCGCGCACGGTGATCGCGCGATTGGCCTCGAGCAGGGTGAGTCCCGCGAGCCGAATCGTCCCCAGCGGCGGCAGCGCGATGGCGCCCTCGGGGTCGACGACGATCTGCACGCGATTGACGTCGAGCCGGCCCACGATCTGCACGTCGAGCACGTCGCCCGGGCCGAGCCGATAATCCGGTCCAGCAATGCTGCGCGCCTGCTGGCCCAGGTAGAGGTCGCCGCGGCCGGGCGCGAGCGGGGCAAAGGCCCCCGGAGTGCGCGGAGTCTGGGGCGTTGGCGGTGTCGGCGGCACGCCAGGAGGGGGTGCTCCTGGTGCGGGCTGGGCGATCGCGACCGAGGGCGACAGGAGGCAGACAACGAGCGTCAGCGCGAGGGCTTTACATGACGATTTCTTGACGAAAGTCACTGGACAAATACCGTCCAAAAAGATTGTCGCTTTTTCGTTCTTCAGGGGTCAAGGAAAACGCGTAGACTTTTTCATAGGTTTTGCGATAGTCGCGTCAATGCTTCTGCAGGAATTCCGATGACCCCGCGCGCCGTTCGCGCCGTGCTCGCCGCGTCGATCCTTTTCGCCTTTGCGGGTGCGGGTTTTGCGGTGTACGCGTTCCTCACTCGCGCCCCGGCCGTCGCGCGGGCGACGACGCCGGCGCCGATCGCCACGGCCGATGCCCTCCAGGCGGCCTTCGTGAGCGTCGCCGAGCGGGTCCGGCCAGCGGTCGTGCACATCGGGACGCTGCAGGTGGCCCGCGGCCGGCGACCGCCGATGATCCCCGGCCCGAAGGGTGACGACCCGTTTTTCAAGGACTTTTTCGACCAGTTCTTCGGCCGCAGCGGTCCCGGGCGGCGCGAGGAGTTCCAGACGCCCGGGCTGGGCTCCGGGGTCATCGTCGACAAGCGCGGCTACGTGCTGACCAACTTCCACGTCGTCCGCGGCGCGGACGCGGTGACGGTGCGCCTGGCGGACAAGCAGGAGTTCCGCGGCCGGATCATTGGCTCTGACAGCAAGACGGACATCGCGATCATCAAGTTCGAGCCGCCGGTCGACGTGCGAGTGGCCACCCTCGGCAATTCGGACACGCTTCGTGTGGGCGAGTGGGCCATCGCGATCGGCAATCCGTTCGGCCTCGACCAGACCGTGACCGTGGGCGTCGTCAGCGCCACCGGCCGGGCCGACGTCGGCATCGCGACCTACGAGAATTTCATCCAGACCGACGCCTCGATCAATCCCGGGAACTCGGGCGGTCCTCTCGTGAACCTGCGCGGCGAGGTCATCGGCATCAATACCGCGATCGTGGCGACCGGACAGGGCATCGGCTTCGCGATTCCCGCCAACATGGTCAAGCGCGTGACCGCGCAGTTGATCGACCGGGGCCGCGTGCAGCGCGGCTGGATCGGCGTGGCGCTGCAGCCGATGTCGGCGGAGCTGGCGCAGGCCATGGGCCTACCCGACGCCAAGGGCGCCATCGTCGCGCGCGTCTACCCCGGCAGTCCGGCGGAGGCCGCAGGTCTGGCGCAGAACGACGTCATCGTCGGTTTCGACGGCACGCCCGTGGACGACTACCACCACCTGCAACGGATGTCGTCCGAGGCGGAGGTCGGCCGGACGGTGAAGGTCGACGTCGTGCGCAAGCGCGAGAAGAAGCGCGTCGACCTCAAGGTCGCCGAGGCGCCCGACACGGGCCCGAGCGCCGAGCCGCCGCGTCCGAAGTAGCCGCTAGGCCACGAACGGCGGTATCGGCGGGATTTCCAGCTGCTGCGTGCGCACGTCCTTGACGCCCGGCACTGTGCGCGCGACCTCGACGGCGCGGTCCAGGGCTGCCGTGCCCTCGAGCGTCACCACGCCGTCCTGCGCCTCCACCGTGATCCGATAGCGCCGCGTCTCGGGATTCGTCGCCAGCGCGACCTGCACGCGTGACGCGAGCGCGCGGGACGCGACGAGGCGTCGGCCAGCATCCGTCGTGGCCATCTCCGGCCGTCGCACGACGGTGTGGATCATCTCCACGGCGGCGTCGTAGGTGACGCGCTCAGTGTTGATGATCAACTCGTAGAGCATCGGGTCGTTGATGTCGACCTCGTAGAGGTACCGCATCCGGCCGGCCTTCTCGGTGTCGTCGCGGCGCACGAAGTCCGCCGCCGCGCGCTGGTTGGGCGTCTCACCGGTCATGGCCGCCACGCGCTTGATCCACTGCTTCACGCGGTGCTCGAACGGCGCGATCAAGCGGACGCGCAGCACGTGCGGGACGCCGCGCAGCAGCCACTGACCACCGCCGCGCATGAACACGGCGTTGTCGAGCTCGGCCAGCTCGAGCAGCGTCGTCTGGAGCACCGTGATGTGATGGCGCGTCTCGGCGTCGAAGCGCTCGAAGATGGTCGGCTTCGACTCGTCGAGGTGAGACAGTCGCTCCTCGGCAAGCCCGTAGCGGCGGCCGGCGTCCTGCAGCAGCTCCTGATCGACGTAGCGATAGCCACACTTCTGGCCGAGCGCCATGCCGATCTCCGGACCGCCAGCGCCCATCTGAGTGGAGACAACGATTATGGCCATGGGTCACCCCCGCCGATACTTGTCTCGAATCGCCGTCGGCGCGATCGCGATGCGCTTGCCCGCGACGTCCTCGAGGATGTAGACCTCGTCCGTGAGCGAGCCACTGGCGAAGACCTCGAATACGTCCAGCGCCGCCTCGAGCGTGCTGTCGGGGCGCTCGGCCATCATTGCGTTCAGCGCGGACACCGCGAGTCTTGCCATGCCGCCTCCGAGGTGCCGGCCAGAGTAGCCGACGGGCCCGGTCTCCGCAACGGCGTCCTCTACCCCGCCCGACGGTCGACGGGCCGGTCGATCGGCGGGGCGGTGGGGGCCAGCGGCGGCCGATCGAAGGCCGGAACGAACGAATAGGCCGGCCACGGGCCCGTGGGCACCACGGCCACGCCGACCGCCCGGGAGGCCACGGGCGCGATCCGGGCGAGGAAATCGGGAAGCTCCGTCCGGGGGAGCAGGAACGCCACGGAGGCGACGACGTTGCCCGCGGTCCCGGCGGGTCGATAGCGCCACTGCGCGAGCGCGGCGCGCTCGACGATCTGGTCGGCGAGCTCGCGCAGCCTCGCCTCGTCTGCGGCGTCGCGCGTGGCCTCCGCCATCGGCGCCATGTCCAGGCGCAGGAGCTTGACGCTCATCTCGACGCAGCCGCGCACGCTGGCCAATGCACCGTCGAGCGCCGAGCGCTCATGCGCCAGCCAGCCATCCACCTCCGCCGCGCGCAGCGCGGTGCCGTAGCGGAAGGGCACCAATCCTTCGGCCTCGAGGGCGGAGGCGACGACGTCGTGGTGCAGCGCGAGCGTCGTCGGCGTCGCGGGCGGAACCACGACGGCGGCGCTGAACAGAATGACCAGACCTTCGAGCGCGCGTCGTTCGACACGCTCGCCGATCACGGGCGGCGGGGGCCGCCAGCTCGCCGGCAGTCCTTCGACGACGGCGTACAGATACTGCAGCATCCCGCTCCTGTGCTCCGGCGCGATGGAGCCGGCGGTCGGGTTCGGGCCGAGTGGGCCGAGGGTA
>JBKOZH010000247.1:0-8895 GCA_046725765.1 Candidatus Methylomirabilota bacterium
TCGACGACGACGTCGGCGCGCTCGACCATGCGCAGAAACAGCGCGCGGCCTTCCGGGTTCTTGAGATCGATCGTCACGCTGCGCTTGTTGGCGTTGAAGACGAGAAAGAACATCGCGTCGAGGCCGGGCACCTCGGGACGATTACGGCGCGACTGCTCGCCGCCCGGGGGCTCGATCTTGATGACGTCGGCGCCGAGCCAGCCGAGGAATTGCGTGCAGGTGGTGCCGGCTTCGAACTGGGTAAGGTCGAGAATCCGCATGCCGGTCAGGGCGCGCTCGCTCATCGTGCACCTCTCCTGTCGGGTGACCGGAAGTATACCGGCAAGCGCGGGCGTATACTCCGCCCGTGCGTTTCGGGGTCTTCGACCACATCGAGCCGGTGCCGGGCCTGCGTCTCGATCGGATCTATCGCGAGCGGCTCATGCAGATCGAGCGCCTCGACGCCGCGGGGTTCTACGCCTACCACCTCGCCGAGCACCACACGCCGGCCATTCACAGTCTCGCACCGTCGCAGAACGTGTTTCTGGGCGCGGTCGCCCAGCGCACCCGCCGCCTGCGCTTCGGCCCGTGTGTCTACGTGCTGCCGCTGCACCATCCGCTGCGCCTGATCGAAGAGATCAGCATGCTCGACCACCTGAGCGACGGGCGACTCGACATCGGCGTCGGCCGCGGCGGCGTGATGGAGGCGTACTTCTGGGGCCAGGAGGCCGATTCCGAGACGAACTACGCGCGCTATCGCGAGACGCTGGCGATCATCCGCGAGGGCCTCAGCCACGACGAGCTGACCTACGCCGGGCACTTTCACAGCTTCGACAAGCTGCCGATGTATCTCCGGCCGCTGCAGCAGCCGTATCCGCCGCTCTGGTACATGCGCAATCCCGTCACGGCGGCGATGGAAGGCATGCATACGATCATCGTCGGGTCGCTCGACGGGCTCACCGAGGCCGTGCCGCGCTACCGCGCCGCCTGGGAAGAGCACCAGGGCAAGGGGACGAAGACGCTGCAGGGCGACGAGCCGATGATCGGGCTCGTCGTGCACCTGGTCGTCGCCGAGACGGACCACGAGGCGCTCGCCGCCGCCACACCGGCGTGGGAGAAGTATCGCTGGAACCTCGCGGCCCCGCGGCGCCTCGAGGCCGAGAAGCGCAATCTCACGCAGTTCATGTCCACCAAGGACGGCTCGTTCGGCTTCGTGGGCGATCGTCCGGCCGGTTTGCCCACACGCGAGTTGCGTCGCGACATCGACGCGGAGCTGGAGCGCTTCGATCAGCAGAAGCGCCGGCCGCATCCCAACCTCTCGGCGGCGTCGCTCTGGCCGGATCGCCGGCGGCGGTGCGCGAATATCTGGACGAATACGTGGCGACAGGCGCCAACTACTTCGTCTGCTCGTTCCAGTGGGGCGATCTGAGCCACGAGCAGGCGATGCGCTCCATCGAGCTTTTCACCGCCGAGGTGATGCCGCGCTACGCGGCGGCGTGAGCGGTCGGCGTCACGGACTGCGCTCGAGGCGGGCGCGTTGCTCCGGTGTCCACGGCAGCGCTTTTTCCTGCGCGGCCCGTGCGCACCAGGCGGGATCGTCTTCGCACGCGCGCAAGAACGCCTCGCGCGCGGCGTCCAGCCGTCCGGCGCGAAGCGCGACCGTCCCGACCGCGTAGCGGCGGACGGCACACGGTCCGGGCTCGCCGCGGCACGTCTGCAGATCCAGCACGCGCGCGGCGGCCTCCTCCCAGCGCGTGGGCGGCGTGACGGGCGTGCGGTCGGCCGCTCCCAGCAGTCGGCTGGCGACGACTTCGCACGCGGCATCATTGCCCAGGCGGCACGGCCGCAGCCGCGAGTCGTCGCCGACGAGCCAGACGATGCCGAGCGCCAGCGCCGCGCCCGCGGCCGCCAGCGGCATCACGTCGATGATTTTCAACCTCCGCAGCGGACGCAGGCGGCGAGCGAACAGGTACAGCCCGACGATGCCGCCCACGCCGAGCGCGACCGCGACCAGGTAAACGTGGCGCGACAATGCCCCCGTATCGTCGGCGTCAGCGAGCAGCCAGCGCGTCGCCGCCCACGCGACCGCAACGATTCCGGCGCCGAGACCGGCGCGCGCGAGCAGCCCCGGAGCGCGCGAGCGCCCGGCGAGTCTCGCCGAGAGCAGAGTGAGAAGGATGCCGAGCGGGAGAAGCGGGGGCTTGAGCTCGAGGAAGGGGCCGCCGGCCCAGAGATAGCCGACGCAGGTCGCGCCGAGCATGATGAAAATCAAGCCGACGACGATGTGCATCAATCGATTATCGCTTAGACGTGCCTTGCCCCCTCCATACTCCGCAACGCTCGCGGCCCTCTCCGCCGCTTACGTGCTGTAGGCCGAGAACCTCACCGTCTGCGCCCGCGCCTTATGGTCGGTGATGACGTTGACGACCGCGGGCTTGCCGGAGGCGAAGGCGCGCTCGAGCGCCGGCCGAATGTCGTGCGGCTTCTCGACGAACTCTCCGTGCGCGCCCAAATCCATCGCCAGCCGATCGTAGCGGGTGTAGCCGAGATTGCGTCCGGGCTTCGGCAAGGGCCGCGACCACGGCGCGTCGGCCGTCCAACCGCCGTTGTTGCTGATGACGGTAACGACCGGGATCCCGTGGCGCACCGCCGTGTCGATGTCCATGGCGTTGATGCCGAACGAGCCGTCGCCATGGAGCACGAGCACCTGCGCGTCCGGCTTGGCGACCTTTGCGCCGACGCCGTACGGCAGCCCCACGCCCATCGTTCCAAACGTCCCGGAGTTGAGGCGGTGACCCGGCGTATAGGTCGGGATGGCCTGGCGGCCGAAGTTCAGAATCTCCTGACCGTCGACGACGAGGATGGCGTCGCGCTTCAGGAAGTCGCGGACCTCCTTGCAGAGGCGCAGCGGATGCATCGGCAGCTCGTCGCGGCTCATCGCTTTGTCCTGGTCGGCGCCCTTCTCGGCGTCGAGCGTTCGCAGCTTGCCGGTCCAGGCGGCGTACTTACCGGGATTGAGCTTGCCCTCGGCCTCGGCGGAGAGCTGCTCGAGCACCGCGCGAGCGTCGCCCGCGATCGGCACGTCGACCGCGCGGTTGTGACCAAGCTCGGCGGGGTTGACGTCGACGTGGATCACCTTCATGTCGGCCGCAAAGCGCGGCGGGCGTCCGAACTGGATCATCCAGTCGAAGCGCGTGCCGACCGCGAGCACGCAATCGGTCTCGGTGAACGCGGTGCTGCGCGCGTTCAAGAACGACAGCGCGTGGTCCTCGGGAATGAGGCCGCGCGAGATCGGCTTGGTCCAGAAGGGGATGCCGGTGGCGTCGACGAACGCCCGTAACGCGTCGGCGCCGTCCGACCACCACACACCGCTGCCGGCTACGATGATCGGCCGCTCCGCGCGTGCCAGGAGCGCGATCGCCTCTTTGATCGCGCCGGTGTCGCCGAGCGTCCGCGGCGACCGCTTCCACGCCGCCGGGTACGCCACGGCGCCGTCTTCGACCTTCTCGCCGAGAACGTCGCCCGGCAGATCGATATACACGGGGCCCGGCCGGCCGCTCGTCGCCTGGCGGAACGCGGTGGCCACGACGTCGGGAATGCGCCTGGCGTCGTAGATCCGCTCCGCCCATTTGGTGACCGGCTTGAACACCGCGAGCTGGTCGATCTCCTGAAACGCCTCCATGCCGAGGTACACGCGGGGGCTCGAGCCGCCGATGGCGACCAACGGCGCGCAGTCGGTGAACGCGGTGGCGACGCCGGTCAGGAGATTCGTGGCGCCCGGGCCCGAGGCGGCCATGCAGACGCCCGGCCGCCGCGTCACGCGTGTCCACGCGTGCGCCGCGAACGCGGCCGCCTGCTCGTGGCGATGGTCGATCGCGCGAATGCCGAGCTGGATGCACGCGGCCTCCGTCTCCAGCATCGGGCCGCCCATGAGATAGAACATCGTGTAGACGCCCTGAGAGCGTAGCGCCTGCGCCAGGACGTCCGAGCCGGTGATCGTCGCCATCGTCAGTCCTTTCGTCCCCTGCGTGCGATGAAGTCCCCAAACGCGTCCTCGGCCTTCGCGGGGCGCGCGACGTTCGTCGTGTAGTCGCGCTCGTTCTTCCACTGCTGCTCGAGGTCGCGGCCCATGCCTTGCAGTAGCAGCGCCTTGACGCCCATCACCGACTCGCGCCGGTTACGCGCGATCATCGTCGCGAGCCACATCGTCTTCGCGCGCAGCTCGGCGCACGGCACCAGATGGTTGAGCAGCCCGATGCGGTGCGCCTCTTCCGCCTTCACCTCGCGCCCGGAGAACAAGAGCTCCTTCGCGATCGGCCAGCCGATCTGGTTCGGCAGCGTCCACGTGGTGTTGATGCGTCCGTACGCCGCGGCGAGGAAGCGAAACGACGCGTGCTCGCAGCCCACGCGCATGTCGAGCGACGAGGAAAGCACGCCGGCGCCGCCGTACGCGAGGCCGTTGATCATCCCGATCGTCGGCTTGGGGCAGGCGCCGATCTCGTAGAATCCGCGCGCGCGCTCGGCGCCGCGCGCATCGAGCTCGGCCTGCGTGTACTTCTTGTCGTCTTCGCGCTGCTCGTGGATGTCGCCGCCGGCCGAGAACGCCTTCTGGCCTGCGCCCGTGATCACGACGCACCCGATCTCTTTGTCCGCCACCGCATCGGTGACCGCGCCGTGGAGCTCCGCGCTGAGCTGCCGGTTCATCGCGTTGAGCTGCTCGGGGCGGTTCATGGTGAGGATCGCGACGCCTTCGGTTTTTTCCACCAGCACGTAGTCCGCCATCCGGGCCTCCCTCGCGAAGTGCGGTGTAGCATACGCCCGGGAGGCTCCGACATGAAGATCACCCACGCCACCACGCGGATCCTGCGAACGCCCGCCGACAACCCGCTGGTGGTGGGACTGCCGGCGCCGACCGACACGCGCGAGTTCGTGACCCTGGAGCTCGGGACAGATCAGGGACTCAGCGGCGTGGGCGTCACGTTCTTCGGCGGCGCGCTGACGGCCGCGCTGCGCGCGGCGGTGGATGGCCTGGCGCAGCTCCTGATCGGCGACGACCCGTCGCAGACGGAAAGCCTCGCCGCCAAGGCGCGGCGCGCGGCGGGTAGCTCGGGCCCCGGCGGCATCTTCACGCTGGCGCTGTCCGCGATCGACATCGCATGCTGGGACCTCAAGGGCAAGGCAGCCGGCCGCTCGGTGGCCGCGCTGCTCGGCGGGCTACGCGAGCGCGTGCCGACGTATGCGAGCGGCGCGCTCATGCGGCCGCACCCGATCGATTACCTGGCGAAGGCGGGGCCGCGGCTGCGCGACATGGGGTTCCGCCAGATGAAGATGCAGTGCGGCAGCGAGCCGACCGTCGACGCGTCCGTCGAGCGCGTGCGCGTGATGCGCGAGGCGATCGGTCGCGACGTCGACCTGATGTGCGACATCAACCAGCTGTGGAGCGTGAACCACGCCATCGAGGTTGGTAAGCGCATCGAGCCGTATCATCTCTTCTGGCTCGAGGATCCGACCGCACACGACGATTACGCCGGCCTCGCGCGCATTGCCGACAACCTCGCCACGCCCATCGCCGCCGGCGAGTACCACTACGGTATCGTCCCGTTCCGCCATATGCTCGAGGCGCGCTCGATCGACATCGTGATGATCGATCTGCTGCGCGCCGGCGGGATCACGCAGTGGATGAAGATCGCTGCCATGGCCGAGGCGTTCAACCTCCCGGTCGTGAGCCATCTGGTGCCCGAGCTTCACGTGCATCTGATCGCGGCGATTCCCAACGGCCTCACCGTCGAGTACATGCCGTGGACGCTGCGCCTGTGGGAGGAGACGCCGAAGCTCGAACAGGGGCAGCTGATCGTACCGGCGAAGCCGGGGCTCGGCCTCGCCTTCGATCAGGCCGCCGTCAAGCGTTACCAGGTTGGCTGAGGCCGAGCTTCTTCGTCAGGCGGCCGAGCGCGTCCTGCTCGGCGGCGGTGAGCGCCGAGAACGCCTCGACGATCTCGCGCACGTGCGCGGGAAAGGCGCTCTCGATCAGCCGGCGTCCTTGGGGTGTGAGGTGGACGGTGACGTTGCGGCGGTCGTCGCCGCGGCGCTCCCGTCGCACGAGGCCACGCCGCTCGAGGTTGTCGACGACGGCCGTGATGTTGCCGCCGCTCATCAAGAGCTTGGCGCCGAGCGTGCGCTGGCCGAGCGGGCCCAGGTGCAGCAGCGCCTCCAGGACGCCGAGCTGCGTCGGGGTGAGCCCGGCGCGCGCGAGGTCGGGGGCGAGCCGCGACGCCACCGAGCTGGTGGCTCGCGTCAGCTTGATGTACGCGTCGAGCGCCCGCACCTCCGCCGGCCGGCCCCGGTAATGGGTCCCCACGAATCCCTCCGGTCCCATTCTACATCAAATAATTCGAACTTAAATTAAATCGCGCCGGCCGATCGGCCGGCCGGGAGGCAGTCAATGAAGGCAGTTGCGCGTCCCGTCGCCTACGTGATCACCTCGGAGCCCGTGATCGAGGGCGCCGGCGTCCATCTGCGGCGCAGCATCGGCACCCGCGGGCTCGACCATCTCGACCCGTTCCTGCTTCTCGACCATTTCGAGTCGGCCCGTCCCGCCGACTACGAGCGGGGCTTTCCGTATCACCCGCATCGCGGCATCGAGACCGTCACGCTCGTCCGCACCGGCGAGGTGCGGCACGGGGACTCGCTGGGCCATCGCGGCTCGATCGGCGCCGGCGACATCCAGTGGATGACCGCGGGCAGCGGGATCATGCACGAGGAGATGCCGCAGGTGCGGCCGGAGGGCATCGGCGGGCTACAGCTCTGGCTCAACCTGCCGGCGCGCGACAAGATGGGCCGGCCGACGTACCGCGACCTTCGCGCCGACGCGCTTGTCGAGACGACCACCGACGAGGGCGCGCGCATGCGCGTCATCGCGGGCGAGTCGATGGACGGCCGCGTCGTGGGGCCGGTGACCGGCCTCGCGGTGGCGCCCAAGTTCGTCGACGTGGTGCTGCCGCCCGGCGCCGCATTCCGCGACGCCGTCCCACGCGGCCACACGGCATTCGCCTACGTCGATGCGGGTGCGGTGCGCTTCGGCGGCGACGCGAAGGCCGTGCACGCGCCGGCGCTGGTCGTGTTCGGCGACGGTGATGTGATCGAGGCCGCCGCGGGCGACGAGGGCGGCCGCTTCTTGCTGGCCGCGGCGCGTCCGCTGCACGAGCCGATCGCCCGCTACGGCCCGTTCGTCATGAACACGCGCGCGGAGATCGAGCAGACGCTCGAGGAGCTGCGCTCGGGGCGGTTCCTCCGGGACGAGCCGCGCGACGCAAAATAGAGTCGGAGGGGGCCGTCGAGGCCCCCTCCCGAGTTAAAGTATGGCCGTGTGGTACCCCCTGGCGTTGAGTCGTTCGCTGCCGGTGGTGTTGGGGGGCCTCCTCGTGCTCGGCGGCTGTGCCACGAAGAGCCGGTCGTCGAGCCGCGCGGAAGTGATCAAGCAGATCCTGCCGTCCACGGTGCAGCTGCGGTGTGAGCGCGACAGCGGCGACCGCCGTGCGGCGTCCGGTGTCGTCCTCGCCCGCGACGTCTCGCGACGGCGCACGTGGATCGTCACCACCCGGCACTTCGTCGAGCCCGTGACGCCACAGAAGCTCTACGTTACCTTTGCGGGCGCCAAGGCGCGCAGCGCCGCGAAGCTGGTGAAGCTCAGCGAAGGCTCCGACCTCGCGTTGCTGGAGGTCGAGGGTCTCGAGGCGGCGCCGGTGCGCCTCAAGGACTCTGTGGCGCTCGGCGACGAAGTCTGGGTAGTCGCCTACCCGTGGGGGCGGCGTATGACGCTCTCCAACGGGGTCATCAGTCAGATCGTGCGTGACGACGCCGACACCGTCTACGAGGGGCCGGCGCGTATGGTGGACGTCTCCGTCAGCTATGGCGCGAGCGGCGGTGGCGTATTCGACGTCACGACCGGCGCGCTGGTGGGACTGGTCGAGGGATACCGCACCGCGAAGATGACGCCGAAGGCGACGCCCGACAGCGTCATCGAGATCCCGATCGCCGGCGAGACGACGCTGATCTCTGCGGAGGCGATTCGGCGCTTCGTCGTCGAGGCGGGGCTGGGATCGTTTCTCGAGCGATAAAACGAAACGGGCATGCCGGAGCGTGAGCTCCCAGCATGCCCGTCAGGCTGCGCGGAGACGGTGCTAGTCCTTCACCTCGACGCTGGTCGCGACGTTCTTGCCGTCCTTGACCTCGTATGAGGCTTTCACCTGCGACCCCTCCTTGATGTCGTTCATCGACGCGCCCTCGCCGACCCAGACTTTCGTGCCGTCTTCGAGCACGAAGCTCTTCTCGCTGGGATCGACCGCCTTGATCTTGCCCTCGATGTCGGCGGCGCCTGCGATACCGGTCAACGCGAGAGTCAACGCCAACGCACACACGATCGCTTTGCGCATATCCGCCTCCTTGCCTTTTCGGCGGCGCTCAGCCTACCGGGCTACGGGCCGTCGCACAATTCGTGAAAACAATTTCCGCACGCGTTGAACGATTGTCTGCGCGCGTGCTGGTCAGACCGCGCGCTGGCGCGAGCCGTCAGCGCGCCGAGGGCTTGAGCCGGAGATCCTCGAGCGGCCCCGAGTAGGGGAACGACGGGATCAGCTTGAGCCCGGCCTCATCGAGACGCGGACCGTAGGCGCGAATGAAGCCGTTCTCCCAGATCGGCGCGAAGACCACGTGGTCGGCGAGCATGCGCTGGATCTGGTGAAGCATGTCTTCGCGCTTTTTGCGATCCATCTCGTGCAGCTGCCGCGCAAACAACGCCTCGACTTCCGGCAGGCTGCCATACGCGCCCGTCCCGCGGCTCGTCGCATAGGCCTCGAGGCGGGTGGAGGCGTTCCCGGCGGCGCCGGTCGCGCCGACGAAGAGGTTACGCATCTTCTT
>JBKOZH010000163.1:0-19707 GCA_046725765.1 Candidatus Methylomirabilota bacterium
GAAGCCGCTGAAGCCGGTAACCGGGCCAAGGACGAATTTCTGGCGCTCTTGTCGCACGAATTACGCACACCACTGAATGCTGTCTACGGGTGGGCGCGCATGCTTCGTACCGGACAGGTCAGCGCCGAAAGATCGCAGCGAGCGCTCGATGCCATCGTACGGAACGCCGATGCGCAGGTGCAGATGATCGACGACCTGCTCGATGTCTCGCGCGTGATCGCCGGCAAGATGCGTCTCGATGTCCGCTCGGTACACCTCAAAGCCGTCGTTGAGGATGCGCTCGATGCGGTGCGGCCCGCTGCTGAAGCGAAGGGTATCCGGCTCCAGTCGGTGCTCGATCCTCGCGCCGGCCCGATCATCGGCGATCCGGCGCGTCTGCAGCAGGTCGTGTGGAATTTGCTCACAAACGCAGTCAAATTCACCGGCAAGGGCGGCCGCGTCCAGGTGCATGTCCAACGCATCAACTCGCACGTGGAAATCGTCGCGAGCGACACCGGGCGAGGCATTGATCCCGACATATTGCCATTCATCTTCGACCGATTTCGGCAGGCGGATAGCTCGAGTACTCGCGCCCACGGAGGCCTGGGGCTTGGGCTCGCGCTGGTGAAGCACCTAGTCGAGCTACATGGGGGCACTGTCGTCGCGCAAAGCGGCGGGGCGGGGAAGGGAGCGACATTCATCGTTAAGCTGCCCGTGGCCATCGCATCGATCGTCGAAGCGGTGCCGCGGGTGCACCCCACCGTCCCGATGCGTGGCGCGCCGTCACGCGGCGTGCGTCTTAACGGCGTGCGTGTGCTCGTGGTCGACGATGACGAGGATGCGCTTGAACTCGCTGCCGCTATTCTCACGGCAAAGGGCGCGCGAGTGCGGACGTGCCCGTCGGCCGCAGCGGCGCTGGCGACTATCCACGAGTGGCACCCCGACGTGCTGGTCTCGGACATCGAGATGCCGGACGAGGACGGTTACTCACTCATCCGAAAGGTGCGGCGATTCGAAAGCGCCGACGCGAAAATCCCGGCGGTCGCGCTCACGGCTTACGGGCGCATCCAGGACCGAATGGCCTCGCTCACCGCCGGCTACAACATGCATGTGCCGAAGCCGGTCGACCCGGGAGAACTCACGACCATCATCGCGAGCCTCGTAGGCGGACTCGCCGATCTTCCCGATTCGGGAAACTGACTCTTTAGACGTGACGGAGGACGCGCACGCCGGATACCGCGCACACGGACCCGGCGGCGGCTGTCTGCGTCGGCGCGCACTCCACCGGCGGCTTGGGTCGCCGGCCCCGGCCGCAAGGTCCGAGCCGCCACGGACGAGTCCCTCCGCGATATGTGGCGCTTCGAAGACGCTCGTCGGGATCGTCGACGTCGACGGTATCCCGAATGCGACGGCGGTCTCCCAAGCCTGCATTCTCGTCGATCCCGCCCAGCAGCGGCGCTCCGAAGGTTCGCCCACCTGATCGGTGGGGCTGGTTGAGAATCGGCCGGACGCGCTCGGGGTCGGCTTCAGCGCGGCGGCGCCATCCACACCAACGCGCACTCGATGGCCCGCCTGAGCGGCACACGCAAGAGCCACCGGCGGCGAAGATGATGGCTGCCGCGGCGAGGTACGTCAGCATGTGCCCAACGGCGGCACTTCGTCGTCCTCGCGTGTCGACTTCCATGCGCGCGACGTTATCGAGCACCTCGCGAGGCAGGCGCCGTTGCCGCTACGGCACGCGGGAACGTGCCGGCCGACGCCGTAGGAGGAGCGGGCAATGAACCGCTTCGCCGTCTACGCCGATATCAGCGGCAGCTACGTCATCTTCGACACGCTGAGCGAACGGTCTGTCGCCGTCTGTCCAGATGCGGATGTGGCGGTGCGCGCGGCCCAGAGCCTGAACGAGCCGCCCATCCGGCCGGCGCGCGTGTTCCAGAGTGCCAAGGACGTCGCTGACGCGCGCGTCGAATACTCCCGGCTGCAGTTGCGGCCCGAGGAGCGTTGAGGTGGCAGGCCGCATCCGCAGGATGACGTCCGCTGAGATCGACGATGCGCGGCGCATGATCGTTCTGCACTTCGCCAGGATGCAGCGTGAGAACCGCCTCGGCCTCTACCGTTCGACCGCCCGCGCGATCAAGGTCGCCGCCGACGAACTGATCATTAGGCGGATGCTAAGGCCCGAAGTGGCCGACGTCGCGGTACCCGTCGCCCTCGACTGGGTGCAGCGCGCGGCGGCGAACCGCGCGCTGGCCCTGACGTACGACGGCCCCGAGGACGCCTGAACCTCGGGGCCGCCCGTGCTACCGTGGCGCCGTGTGGCTACCGCCGGCGCCTGATCACCTGGCCCTGAATGCGGACCCAGCGCGGATCGACCTTGGTGGTCAATCCCGGTCGGGACACCTCGGTGGACTGATGGGCATTATCCACCGGAACGTCGGGCGCGTCTGAACCACGCGATCGGTAGCGCGTTGCTCAGGTTTTCGCGTTGCTCAATCTTGCTCAAGAAAAACGAGCTGCGTGTCGTCTGTTGTCGCCCCGTGTCGGAACCTGTCGTCTATCGGTGCGGTCGAAGTTGGCGCATTTGAATTTAATCTGCCGCAAACGTGCGACGTAGAACACAATCGAAAACCACCGAGCTCGCTCTGTTGATCAGGAGGTCGTTGGCGTCTGCGCGCTTGCGCTGATTTGCGCTGAACGCACCCGTCAGGCAGGCCGATTTCAGTGCTCGGCTGCGCCGAGAGTCCTGCTCAGTCCTCAAGGTGAGGAACGAGAACGCGAACGGTAACGCGTGCTTCAGCGCAACTGCGCAAAAAGACTGAGGACCGGCTCGCCGCCGGCCCTCGTCTCTTAATCAGCGGGTCCAAGGTTCGAGTCCTTGACGGCCCACCAATCGCGACGGGCACTTCGGTGAGAGCCGAGGTGCCCGTCGCTGTTTCTGCCATCGAACTTGCTACTTGGGAGGGCGCGGCATGAAACGCATCGGTGTTCTCGGCGGCATCAGCGCGCAGGCGACGATGGACTTCGAGGCGCGCGTGCATCGACTGTCGCAGCAGCTCATCCCACAGCAATTGAACCGCGGGTATCCGCCGATGGTGGTGTGGTATCACCGGCGACCGCCGGTCCGCCTTCACGCCGACGGCCGGCCGTACGAGCCGCGTGAGATCGATCCCGAGCTGGTGGAGTCCGCGCGCTGGCTCGGCAAAGCCGTGGATTTCATCGTCATCCCTTGCAATGCGGCGCACGTCGGCGCGGCGGCGATCCGGGACGCTGCCGGGTGCCCGGTGCTGAGCATGATCGACCTCGTGATCGACGACATCGCGCGGCGTGGCTGCCGCCGCGTCGGCGTCACGGGCTTTGCGGGCGCGCCGCCCGTCTACCTCGACCCACTCGGCGCGCGCGGCATCCAGTGCGCCACGATCGACGCGCGGGCGCAGGCGCCGCTGGATGCAGCCATCCACGCCGTGGCGGAAGGCCGCGATGGTGCGGCACACGGCGCCGCCGCGCGCATCGCCGTCGCGGAGCTGCGATCCGAGGCGGTGGACGCGATCGTCCTCGGCTGCACGGAGATCCCACTGCTTCTCGGCGCCGAGGGTCTGCAGCCGGACCTCATCAACCCGGCGGCGTTGCTCGCCGAGGCCGCCGTGCGGTTCGCGATCCAAGACGCGAAGTAAACGAAGGTCCTGTCATGCGTCCGGCCGCCGACGCGCGAGCGACGCGCTCAGGACGATTCCCAGCGCGATGAAGCACCCGAGTCCGGCCAGAGCGCCGATCAGGGACGAGGCGCCGGAGTCGACAAGCGCGGCCCGATAGGACCGCATGGCCCAGTAGCCCGGCGACAGCGGTCCGACGGCGCGAATCCAGCCGGGCAGTAATTCCGCCGGCACGAGGGCTCCGCCGAGGATGCTGGTGAGCACGGCGGCGATGTCGCCAGCGACGCTCAATTGAGCCGGGCTCTGCACGAGCGTCGCAGCCGCCGTCCCAAGGATGAGGACGCATCCGGTCCACGCGACGGCGACGAGCACGAGAGGCCACCAGGTCGCCGCGGGCCGAAGGCCGAATACCGCCATCGCGAACCCGATGATGATGGCTTGGTGCACGAGCAACACGATCACCATCGGCACCGCCTTGCCGACGAGGATCTCGCTCGCTCGTGCGGGGCTCGCGCGAAGCCGATCCCACGTATGCCATGTGCGCTCCTGAAGAAAGCCAGCGCCGACGACCTTGAGTGCAAAGAGCGAGAACATGACGGCCATACCCGCGGCGGCCTGGGCGGTTCCGCCCATGCCGGTCGTCGAGCCGAGGGCGGCGAGCCGCTCGAGCATGGGGCGCAGCACGGTCATGAGCAGCACGGGCATGACGGTGTATCCAATGAGCGGACCCGGCGCGCGCGCCAAAAGGATGGTCTCGTGCCTGACGAGCGCGGCGATCCGGTAGCGTGCGCTGGGGTCAGGCGACATCCGAGTGACCTGCGGGCTGCAGCAGTTGTCGGTACAAATCGTCGAGCGTGGGCGGCGACAATTCGATCGCCCGCAGCCGATTCACATCGTCAGCGTGCGATGCGAGCAACGTGGCGACGCAGGCCGCCGGATCCGTTGCGGTGATCGTCACGTCCGACCCGTCGATCTGGATGGTGCGCGCACCGCTCACGTGCGGCTCGAGGGGCGGCGGCGTCCCCGCGTATCGGAGGAGAGCGCGGCCGGGGACCGACGCCAGCAGATCGGTCCGGCTCCCGCGCGCGATGACGCGGCCTCCCTTCACCACGGCGATGGAAGCGCCGAGCACTTCCAGCTCGGGGAGATAGTGGGTCGTATAGACGACGGCACAGCCCTCGTCGGCCATTGAACGCACGGCCGAGAGCACGGCCTGCCGGGTGATGGGATCAGCACCAACGGTGGGCTCGTCGAGCAGCAGCACCGCGGGCCGATGCACCATCGCCGTCGCGGCCTGAACGCGCCGCTGCTGGCCGCCGGAAAGCTTGCCCACCGGGCGGTCCAGCACGTTCGTCAGCTCCAAGGCGGCGGCCAACTCCGCGGTCCGCTCGATCGACTGACGAGTGCTGAGTCCGTTGAGTCCGCCGAAGGCGCGCAGATTCTCTCGCGCGGTGATCGTCGGGTACAGCGCCAGCTCCTGGGGAGCCCAGCCGAGCGCCGCGCGCGCGTCGCGCGGTGCTCGCGTGACGTCCACTCCGCTCACTCGGACAGCTCCCGCGTCGAGCGTGATCAGCCCGGCGACGGCGCGCGCGAACGTCGTCTTGCCGGCGCCGTTCTCGCCGACGAGCCCGACGACCTCACCGGGACGGACGGTAAGCGAAAAACCGCTGAGCGCGCGGACCGCGCCGAAACGCTTTTCCAGGCCCTCGGCCACGAGCATGGTATAAGTGTATACAGTATGCGTACGATATATACAAATACTTGTCGACGGCGGAGAGCATGGGACGGCGCGCGCTGATCGATCGGCCCGTGATCCTACGAGCCAGCCTCGATCTGGCGGACGAGCGTGGTCTCGCGGCCGTGACGATGGGGGCCGTCGCCGACCGCCTGGGCGTCACCCCGATGGCGCTCTACCGGCACATCGCGAACAAGGCCGATCTCCTCGACGCCATCGTCGAGAGCTTGCTCATGGAGATCAAGGTGCCCGATGCCCGCCTCCCGTGGCGTGAGCGACTGGCCGCGGTGGCCCTTGCCGCTCGGGATTCAGCGCGACGCCATCCCGACGTCTTCCCACTGCTTCTGCAGCGTGCGGCCAATACGCCCGGCGGTCGCCGCGTGCGAGACGCCGTCTGCGATGCTCTGCGTGATGCAGGAGTGCCGGACGATCAGGTGCTGCGGGTCGAGCGTCTTCTCAGCACCTTTGTGATGGGCTTCGCCGTGGGTGAGGCCAGCGGCCGGTTCGCGACGCGCGCCGCCGAGGTCGAAGCCGACTTCACCTACGTGCAGAATCTGGTCTTCGAATTCATCGAGCAAGCCCGAGCGCGGGGGCAGAAACGCATCGCGCGGCCGCGCCGCAAGCGGGAGGGCGGGAGTCCATGATGTGCTAGACATATCCCACCGAGGTTGACGGCGATGAGTGAGATCGACCAGGCGACTGACCCCGCCGCAATGATCGAGGCGTACTACGACGCCGGGTGGACGGACGGATTGCCCGTGGTTCCGCCGAGTGACACGAGCGTCGCGGCGATGCTGGCCGGCGCCAAGCTGCGCGGCGATGTGACCGTCGGCGAGATCCACGGCCGCAACGCGGTCGTGACGGCGGAAAGCCTTGCAATCAACGCGGTCATGGCCGGCTGCCGGCCCGAATACGCGCCGGTCCTCGTCGCCGCGGTGAAGAGCCTCTGCCATCCAGATTTCGCGTACCACGGGCCGGCGAGCAGCACCGGCGGCTCCGCCATGGTGCTCATCGTCAGCGGGCCGATCGCGACCGAGCTCGGCATCAACAGCGGCCACAACGCCTTCGGGCAAGGCCACCGCGCGAATGCCACCATCGGCCGCGCGGTGCGGCTCATCATGATGAACGCGCTCAACACGAAGCCGGGCTTCCTCGATCGTGCGACGTTCGGCAATCCCGGCAAGTACTCGTTCTGCTTCGCCGAGCGCGAGGACACGGCCTGGGAGCCGTTTCACGTGAGCCGCGGCTTCGGCGCCGACGAGAGCACACTCACGCTGTACGCATCGAACAGCCTGCAGCAGGTCTACAACCAGCTCGCCGCGACGCCGGAGGCGGTCCTGCGCTGCTACGCCGACGCGCTCTACAATCTCGGGTCGCCGAACGTCTACGGCTTCAATCAGAGCCTGGTCGTCATGGGGTTCGAGCACGCCGACGTCATGCGCGCGAACCGATGGAGTCGTCGTGACGTGCAGACGTTTCTCATGGAGCACTGCCGCCGCCGCGTCGCGGATCTCAAGCGCGCCGCGCGGCTGCCGGACGACATCGCGCCCGAGGACGAGACCACGTGGCGCTATGCGTTCGAGTCGCCCGATGATCTGCTGATCGTTTGCGCCGGCGGCGCCGGCAGCTGGTCGGCGGTGCTTCCGGGCTGGGGGAAGAAATGGACGCGCGCGATCACGACCCGCATCGAATGAGGAGCCGCTCATGAAGATGTTCGATCCGACCACGAAGCGTATGGGGCCGCCGCGCCTGCCGCTCGCGCCGCGTCCGGCCAGCCTTCACGGCTTGCGGCTGGGGCTCGTCGACAACCGCAAGGTCAACTCGGCGACGATTCTCGAGAAGATCGCCGACCGGTTGGCCGCGAAGCACGGCACACGCGTGAGCGTGCGCGACATGAAGCGCTCGCCGAGCCACGAGATCGACGCCAACGCCGTCGCCGCGCTGAAGCGCGACGCCGATCTGGTGATCTCCGGCGTCGGCGACTGAGGCTCGTGCTCGTCGAGCAGTGTGCTCGACGCCATTCTGATGGAGCAGCAGGGCGTGCCGGCGGTGGCCATCGTCACCGCGCCGTTCCGCAAGACCGGCCAGACGATGGCCGACAGCTGGGGATTGCCGGACTATCCGTTCCTCGATTGCCAGCACCCGATCGGCAATCTCACCGGGATCGATCTGGACAAGATCGCGGATGCGCTGGCGGAGTCCGTGGAACGACTTGTCGGCCGACGATGAGCGATCCCAACACGTGGCGTGGCTATCGTCGCATCAACAACGCCCTGTACATCGCCGCCGCGCTCACAATCATCGGCTGGGTCGCGCTGTGGTTTCGCTCGCCCTGGAGAGTCGTGGCATTCGTCGTCTGGGGCGTCGCGGGCGCTTCGGCGGTGATTCTCGCCATCATGAGAGCCTTGTGGCGATGCCCTCGGTGTCGGCAGCGCGGATTCGGCATGTCACTCTGGACCGCCGAGCGGTGTCCGGACTGCGACCTGCCCAAGTTTGCCGAGGAGTGACTCGGCTCCCGTTTTGCTACCCTTGCGCACCACGCCCGCCGCCGGGCGCCCCGTGACGGGACGAAAGGACATCGACATGCACAGGACTCACGCGTTCTACCTGGGCGCGGCGCTCCTTGCCGTTGGCGCGCTCGTGACCGCACCCGAACGGCTCCCCGCGCAGCAGGCCGTGCAGGTCGCGATCGATCAGGACGACATCGGCGGCGTCGTGCGCAGCTCGCGGGGACCGGAAGCCGGCGTATGGGTGATTGCCGAAACGACCGACCTTGCGACGAAGTACGCCAAGATGGTCGTCACCGACGACCAGGGGCGCTACGTTATTCCGGATCTGCCGCGCGCGAACTATAGCGTCTGGGTCCGCGGCTACGGCCTGGTGGATTCGCCGAAACTGCGCGCAAAGCCCGGACAGCTTCTCAATCACGCCGCCCTGCTGGCGCCCGACGAGCGCGCGGCGGCGCAATACTATCCGGCGATCTACTGGTACACGATGATGAAGATTCCGCCGGCGAAGGACTTCGGCGGCAGCACCGACATCCCGAAGAACATCACGCAGGAAACCTGGCGCCATCGGATGAACAACACCGACTGCATCGGCTGCCATCAGCTCGGCCAGGAATCGACGCGGACGATTCCGGCCGCGCTCGGCGAATTCACGTCCGGTGCGGAGGCGTGGGCCCGACGGATCGGCTCGGGGCAGACCGGCGAATTCATGATGAACCGGCTCGCCGTTCAGCTCGGTGGCGTGCCGTTCAAGTATTTCGGCGAGTGGACGGATCGCGTCGCCCGGGGTGAGCTGCCCAGGCACAAGCCGCCGCGGCCGCAGGGCGTCGAGCGCAACGTCGTCGTCACCTCCTGGGAGTGGGGCACGGAGAAGACGTTCGTGCACGACCTGATCTCCTCGGACCGGCGCTATCCGAACGTCAACGCCTATGGTCCGCTCTACGGCTCGCCCGAGTACTCGAGCGACGAGATGCCGATCCTCGATCCGCTGACGCACAAGGTGACGTTCTTCAAGATGCCGGTCAAAGATCCGGAGACGCCCGAATCGTTCGGATCGCCGTTCCATGCCTCCGCCGTCGCGAAGCCGATGCAGCCCTCGCCCTACTGGGGAGAGGAAAAGATCTGGAGCCAGCGGGCCAACAACCACAACGGCATGTTCGACCGGCAGGGCCGCGTGTGGTTTGCCGCCGCCGTGCGCGGCATCGACAATCCCGCCTTCTGCAAGAAGGATTCGGACCACCCCTCGGCGAGCGTGTTCCCGCTCGACCGCTCGGGACGCCAGGTGACGATGCTGGACCCGAAGACGATGAAGTACAGCTTCATCGATACCTGCTTCGGCACGCACCACCCGCAGTTCGGCTACGACGCCGACAACACGCTGTGGCTGTCGGGCACCGGCGCGGTGGCCGGCTGGGTCAACACGAAAGTGTGGGACGAGACCGGCGACGCGGCCAAGGCCCAGGGCTGGGCGCCATGGGTGCTCGATACCAACGGCAACGGCAAGGTCGATGAATGGACCGAGCCGGGTCAGCCCGCGCAGCCGGACAAAGACACGCGCATTGCGGGCTCCGGCCCGTATGCGGTGATGCCGCATCCGACCGACGGCTCGGTCTGGTACACGTTCAACGTGTTCGCCGGCGCTCCGGGCTTCCTGCGCTTCGACCCCAAGACGAAGCTCTCGGAGTTCTACGCGATTCCGAAGGAAGGCATCGGCGTGCGCGGCGGCGACATCGACAAGAAGGGCGTGCTGTGGGGATCGGGCTCGAACGGCAGTCTGATCAGCTTCGACCGCCGCAAGTGCAAAGCCCCGCTGAACGGACCGAATGCCACCGGCAATCACTGCCCCGAGGGCTTCGCGTTTCACAAGTATCCCGGCCCGGGTTTCGAGGGCTTTGAGTACACGAGCGCGGAGGCCAGCTATTACACGTGGGTCGATCACCACAACACGGTGGGCCTGGGCGACAACGTTCCGATCTCGACGGCCAATCTCCAGGACGGCTTTGTCGCGTTCCAGGGCGGCCGCATGATCCTGATGCGCGTGCCCTACCCGATGGGGTTCTTCGCCAAGGGTCTCGACGGACGCATCGACGACCCGAAAGCCGGCTGGAAGGGCCGCGGACTGTGGAGCACGAACGGCGACCGCACGCCGTGGCTGATGGAGGGCGGCAAAGGCTCAAAGCCTCGCGTGGTGCACATCCAGGTGCGGCCCGATCCGCTCGCGAGGTAAGCGAGTCGCTCTACAGGGCCGCCTGGCCGAAGCCCGCCCCCCCATTCGGCTCTTAGTCCGCCGCGACGCCGGGGGCGACGCTTTGATAACTATGCGTCGACGTTGTTTCCGCGCCGCAACGAAAAATGCTAAAAGAGCGGGACGGCAGCTTTTTCGGGGATGATCGAACGCTCACGAGGTGATCGGAGATGATGGACAAACGAGACGCCCACGTGAAGGTCTACGGTGCAGCCGACGCGCCCTCCCGGGGCCTCGCAGGCGAGGCGGTGGCCGTCCTCGGGTACGGCTACATGGGACGTACGGCGGCGCTCAATCTGCGCGACTCGGGCGTCAAGGTTCGCATCGGCAACCGGGACGACGAGTACGCCGCCCGCGCGCACGCGGAAGGCTTCGAGGTCGTGCCGATCGCCACCGCGGCGAGCGATGACATCGTGTTCGTGTTGCTGCCGGACGAGGTCATTCCCAGTGTGTTCGCGACGGACATCGCGCCCGTCCTGAGAGCCGGAAGCGCCATCGCCTTCGCCTCGGGGTATGGCCTCACCTTCGGGCTCGTCGAGCCGCCCGACAGCGTGGACGTGCTTCTCATCGCGCCCCGCATGGCCGGAGAGTCGGCGCGGGCCCGCTTTCTTCGCGGCGAGGGCTTCTGGGCCTGCGTCGGCGTCGAAGCCGACCGAAGCGGGCACGCGCAGCAGCGCATGCTCGGTCTGGCGGAAGCCCTCGGTGTCTTGCGAGCCGGCGCCGTGGAGATGAGCGCCAAGCAGGAAGCGACGCTCGACCTCTTCATCGAGCAGACGGTCGGCGCCGTGATGGGCCAGGCCATGATGATCGCGTTCGAGGTCGCCCGAGGGGCCGGGATTCCGCCGGAGGCGCTCGTGCTCGAGATGTACATGTCGGGCGAGATGGAGACGGTGTTCCAATCATTTCGGGACACCGGGTTCTTCCGCGCCTCCGAGAGCCATGGCTCGACGGCGCTCTTCGGCGGTATCACCCGGACGCTCGAGATGGACCACGCGGCGATGGCGGAAAGCTTCCGGTCCGTGCTCGAGGACATCAAGAGCGGCGGCTTTGCGCGGCGCTTCCAGGAAGAGCAGCGCAACGGCTACCCGATGCTCGCCATCGCCCGCGACATGATGCACCGCGCGTCGGCGATCACCGAGGCGGAGGATCACGTCAGAAGCATCACGCCGCCCTCGCCGGCCTGACGCGAGCGCGCTACGCGCGAATCTCATCGGCCAGAGTCCGGCCGATGAAGCGACCCAGCGCGTAGACCGTGTAGCAGGGGTTCACGCCGAGTGACGTCGGCAGGAGCGACGAGTCGGCGACGTACAGACCGTCCACGTCCCAGGAGCGGCCGCGCGAATCGACGACGTCACGCCGTCGATCGCCACCCAGTGCACAGCCGCCCATCGGATGGCCGCTCGTGATCTGAATCCGCTGCTGGCGAACGAGCTCGAGACTCAGGGTCTCGTCGATCTGGGCCGGCTCGCTCAGGATCAGCGGCCGATGCGCGTTGAAGAACACGCGCCGCGCGCCGGCGGCGAACATGATACGCGCGCCCGTCCGCAGCGCGTCGAGCCAGCCCGCGTGGTCCTCCTCCGCCAGCTCGTACTCGAACGCCCGGGACGTGACGCGCCCGACCGGGCGATCGCGGAACATGACAGCGAGCGTCATCGTCTGGTTGAAGCGCTTCATGTATGCCTGGTGGCTCTCGGCCGACTCGTAAGGCACGAGCTGCGCATGGGCGAGGGGATGGTTCAGCATGCCCTCCAGCGCGTAGCGCACATGATGCCGATCGGGATCCGCGCTCGCCTGGTCGTCGACCTCGTACTTCTTCACGAAGTAGCCCATCGGCGGCGTCGCGGCCGAGGGGTACAGCGGCTCGTCGAAGTCGCCGCAGAACGTGATGGTGGCGTGGGTCGAGAAGCGCTCGCCCACCGCGCGCTGTGCACCCTTCGCGCTCCGCAGATCAGGCACTCCGCTCGCCATGAGAATGCGCGGCGAGGAGAACGGCCCGGCCGCCAGCACCACGCGGCGCGCGCGGATCTCGATGCGCTCGCGTTTGGTGCCGCGCGCGTCCGTGAGGTATCCGGTGACGCCCGTCGCGCGGTGCGTGCGTCCGTCGCGGCCGTCGCCGGCGAGCGGCTGCAGGAGCACCGCGTCCACGCGACAGTTGGCCAGCACCTGCGCCCCGCGGCGAGCCGCCATGGGCAGCACGATGTTGAGCGGCGTCAGCTTGCGGTTGTAGCGGCAGCCGAGATCGCAGTAGCCGCACCCGATGCACTCATGCGCGTTGCGCCGGGTCGGGCCGTGATGCGGCAAGCCGAGGGCCTGAGCCCCGCGGCGGAGCGCCAGGTTGCCGCCCGAGATCTGTGACTCGGGCACGGCCGCAATGCGGAGCAGCTTGCCGATGGCGTCGAGGTGCGGCGCCAGGTCGTCGTAGTCGATGTCGGCGCCGTTCTGCTCACGCCAGTCGCGGATCACGGGCCGCGGCGGCTCGAAGGCCAGCGCGTGGTTGATGGTCGCCGAGCCGCCGACCAGCTTGCCGGTCACCACGGTGGTGGACAGCGTGGGAATCTCCCTCCCGAAGACCTGAGTCGTCGAGAACTCGGTGTCGAAGATGCGCGGCATCATCAGACGCTCGCGCTGAAGGAAGTCGGCCGGCTCGAGGAACTCGCCCTTCTCGACGATCAAGATGCGCTGGCTCGTCTTCTCCGCCAGCTCCGCGGCCACGAACGAGCCGCCCGCGCCGGAGCCGACCACAACGATGTCGGTCTCGATGACGAGGCGGTCCTGCCCGCCCGCGATGCGGGCGGTCTCGAGCCCCGCACGCAGATCATCGTGCGCAAGAACTCGTCGCCGCAGGGCGATGACGTTGTCGTCGGTCTCCTTCGCCATGTCGAACGACGTGGAGTGGGCTAGGTCCGCGTCGCGCTTCGCCGGGTCCAGCAGCCACGGGCCCGGGTAATTCATGACCTTCCACGTCACGCGCTCGTTCATGTAGATGGGCGCCGTCCCGATGAACTTCGCGCCGCTGAAGATGTTGCGCAGCGGCCGCAGCCCGCTGTCCCGCAGAAACAGGAAGTAGCGGTTGGCGTCGAGCGGGTGGAAGCGTTGGAGCTCGAAGCGTGCCGGCAACCCGTAGCGCGTCGCGAACGTCCGCGTGAACGTCGGCAGCACATTGACGAAGTCGATCAGGAACCTCATGTTGGCCAGGAAGTCGTCGCCGTGGGCCCAGGCGAACTCGGCGTACGCGTCGACGGGGTCGTAGTGCGGATCCTCGGCCTTCAGCCGCTTGCGAATCTCCGTGTCGGGTGGATTGAAGCCGTCGATGATCTTCGCGACGGTCTTCTCCTGAACGGGAGTGAAGATCACGGTATCCCCGAGAAGTCGTCGCTGGAGCCGCCCGTGCGCCGTGGCGCACCCGAGCGGCGAGGACGCCAGGAGCGCCGCGCTCGACGCTCGCGCGAGCCGGACGAGGAACTGCCGGCGACTCATCGCGCGCGCGAGATCGGCGTCGAACGCCTGCTGGCTGCTCAACGATCGCTCCCCGAGGTCATGAGCCCGTGCGTGTTGACGACCTGGCCATGGGCGGTCTCACCGACGCGGACGTGGCATTCCATGCACGGATTCGGCAATCCTCGGCTCGACGGCATCGGCCCGTGCGCCGGCGCCGGGTGGCACTCCACGCAGAAATTCGCTCGGTTGACCGTGGCGAGCCCGAAGCGATGCTCGTCGTAGTGACACGTGAAACACAGCCGACCCCCGAGCCCGCCGGAGGACGAATCGCCGACGAAGCGCCGCCGGCCGGCGGCGGAGGCCGCCGTGAAGTGCTCACCGCGCAGGAGCTGCCGGGCCGCACGGTCGCTGTCCAGCGCGCGCAGATCGCGCGTGGCGAAATGCTTGGTCGTCACCACCTGTTGGAACTGCGGCTGGTGACAACCCGCGCACGTCGCATCCGTCACGGGTTCCGTGAAGTCGGGATGGCCGGCGGGCCGATGGCATTGTCCGCAGCGAATGCCTTTGGCCGCGTGCAGGCTCTTCGCGTAACCGGCGGGCGCCGCGTGACAGCCCTGGCATCCCTCGACGTATGGCGCGGGCGCTGCCACCACCGGCGTCGTATCGCGCCGTCCCGGAAGCCACGACACCAAGAAGCAACCGCTGAGCGCCAGCGCGATCGACGCGAGCAGCAACGTTCTCGCGAGGCGCACCCCGAGAATGGGATGCATCGTGGATCTCTTGCGACGATCATCCGGGCGATGCGGGCGGCGTCGCCAGTGCCGAACGGCAGCGCCGGCCGCCGAACGGCCCGGACGAGGTCGCGCGCTACTGCTGCGGCTCGACCAGCTTTCGTAGCGCCGTCACCGTGTCGGTGAGGCTGGCGCGCTCGCTGTCACCCGTGAGGAAGCCCGGCAGCATGGTGCGCACGGCGATGGCGTACGTGACCAGGCTCGTGCCGGCCGCGTCCGTCTCGTCGACCTGCCAGTAGCCGGAGTTCTCCTGGAAGAGGCCGTGCGAGCGGCCGTCGGCGAGCTGCCATTCCACGCGTCGCCGCGCCGGGTCCGGAAACTTGTCCATGTAGAAGGAGAACGAGAAGGGGGACACCGTAACCTGGTAGCGAACGAGCACGTGCCGTTCGTCGCTCTCCACCACGTCGGCCTGCGTGACGCGCGGGTAGTAGCGCGGGTGGCCGGGATAGTCGACGATCACGCGCCACACCTGGTCCGGCGACGCCCGCATGAGCGCGACCGCGGTACCGCCGCGCGCCGTCTTGCTCGCGCCCGGCGGCAGTGCAGGGGTCACGATAATCTCACCGGTCGCGAGGCGGCGGCGTACCTCGTCGGCTGGCCGCGCCGGCTGCGCTATCGACGCCGAGGCGACGAGGCCGCCTACGGCGAGGCAGACAACCGCAGCGCTGCGGACGCGCCAGCGCCCGTCGAATCCAGACATTCCGTCAGCTCGCGCGCGCTCGAGTGATTGCTCACCGCGCGATAGTGGATCCGGCCATTGGCGTCGATGGAATCGAGCGCGAGGTTGGCGCCCCTGGGACAGCGCTCCCACGCCGAGCGCGCAGCCTGCTGTTCGGATGTTGGCCGAAGCGATGCGCAGCCCGACAGCGCGGAGGCGGCGATGGCGAGCGCGAGCAGCGGTCCTGTCACCCGGAGCAGCGCGATGGGACGTGGCGTCATGCAGCCTAGTATCGCACCGAGATCACGCCGACTCCCGTGGGTCACCGGCTTTCTGCCATGAGGCGGCTCGCTCCCGTGAGTCACCGGCCGCGAATGGCGTAGTATCGCTCCTCGTGAGTTCGAGGATTCTCGGGGCCACCGTGGTGATCGCGCTCGGTCTGCTGCTCGCCCTGGGCGCCACCGTCGGTCCGTTGATGCCCACGGCTGGTGAGCCGGGCGCGAGCTTGTCGGTGCGTCTGCCCGACGCCGTGAAGGCGGCCGTGCTCGTACTGCTCGCCCTGTCGTCCCTCCTCTTCCTCGCGCTGCAGCGCCGGCGCCGCTCAACCGACGATGAGCTGCTGCCGGTTCGAGCCGAGCCGCGCCGTCCAATGTGGATGACGCTCGTGTCGCTGCTGCCGCTCGTCATGCTGCTGGCCTTCGCCTGCTATTTCGCCTGGAATGGCTGGTCGGCCGAGGACGGTCATCCGATCGACCGAGCCTTCGCGGCAATCGCGGGGCTGCTCGACCTCTTCGCGCTCGCGCGCAAGCCTCCGATCTCGGTTCCGTTCTTCGATCTCACGATCGCCGGGCTGCTCCTCGGTTTCGCGCTCGCGGTGTTCGCCGTCTTGATTCTCGTCGCCTTGGCGCCGCGTCTGGAAAAGTGGTGGGCCGGCGGCCGTAACGCCGCTCCGGCGCCGCCGCTCGCGGCCGAGGCCGCCGACGCCGCGGACGATCCGCGCGACGAGCCCGATCCTCGTCTGGCTATCATCCGCGCCTATCGCCGCTTCGAGCGCGCGCTGGCCGCCGCGCGCGCGCCGCGGGTGCCTTGCCAGACGCCGAGGGAGTTCATGCGCATGACGCTCGCGCGGATGCCCGTGCCGGCCTCATCCGTCGCGCGTCTCACGGCGCTGTTCGAGACGGCCCGGTTCAGCGATCGGCCGATCCCCACGGACGCACGCGACGCGGCCTGCGATTGCGTCGACGAGATCACGCGCGCGCTCGAGGTGCCCCGGTGACAAGCCGGCCACTCGCTCGGATACCGTCAATCTTCGTGCGCTGCGCGGCGCTCGCCGGCCTCGTCGTTCTCGCAACGGTTCCAGCGTACGTCTGGGTGGAGCCGTCGTGGCGGCCCGGCGTCGCGCGTCTCGCGTCCGCGATCGTGGTCGGCATCACGCTGCTGCAGCTGCGGCGCGCCGTGGTCGAACGGCTCGAAGACGCCCAGGCCTCGCCGCTCGACGAGGCACGCAGACGTCGTGGGTCCGAGGCCGACGTTCCGTACCATTTCGAGCAGCTCGTCCGTGACGTGAGGGCCGGCGTCCTCAGCCGACATCACTTCGAGAAAGTTCTGTGGCCCCGTCTGGCCGCGCTCGCTCCGCGCGCGATCGTTCGCCCGCCCGTTCGGCGTGTCCGCGGCCCGAGCCTGGCGAACCTGCGTAAGACGATCGCCGCCATCGAGCAGCAGCGGTGAAGATCGCGACCGTCGCCGAGCGCGTCCGCGAGGTCGTGCTGACGCTGGGGCGCATCGTGGTGGGCAAGGATGCCGTTCTCGAGCGAATCCTGACCGGCGTGCTCGCCAACGGCCACGTTCTCGTCGAGGACTATCCCGGGCTCGCCAAGACGCTGACCGCGCGGCTCCTGGCCCAGGCGCTGGACCTCGAATTCCGCCGCATCCAGTTCACGCCCGATCTGCTGCCCAGCGACATCACGGGCAGCTTCCTTTACGACCAGCGCGAGGCCCGCTTCGAGTTCCGTTCCGGGCCGGTCTTCACGAACCTGCTGCTCGCCGACGAGATCAATCGCGCGACGCCCAAGACCCAGGCGGCGCTACTGGAGGCGATGCAGGAGTCGCAGGTCACGGTCGAAGGACGTTCGTTTCCGCTCCCGCCGCCGTTCCTCGTGATCGCCACCCAGAACCCGATCGAGCTCGAAGGCACATATCCGCTGCCGGAAGCGCAGCTCGACCGTTTTCTGCTGCGCGTCGGCGTCGGCTATCCGGATACGGACGCCGAGCGCGAGATGCTGAAGATCCGTCGTGAGCGGCGGACAGATGCCGTGTCCGTGCCCGTCCTCGTGACTCGGCCGGAGCTGCTCGCGATGCAGGAAGCCCTCGAGGACGTCTTCGTCAGCGAGGCGCTCGAGACATACATCGTCGCCATCGCGCAGGCTACGCGCAGCGATCCGCGCGTGGCGCTCGGGGCGTCGCCGCGGGGGAGCCTCGCGCTGCTGAAGCTTGCGCGCGCGGAGGCGGCCATTCGCGGACGCGATTTCGTCCTTCCCGACGACGTCAAGGCCGTCGCCGTGTCCGCGCTTGCCCATCGCCTCGTCCTGCGCCCCGAGCTCTGGGTGTCGAGGACGACGGCGGCACAGGTCGTCGAGACGCTGCTCGATCAAGTGCCGGCGCCGGCCGCGGCGTCGTCGTGAGCTGGCGTCCGACCGCGCTGAACGTCTCGTTCCTGACCCTCGTCGGCTGGGCGCTCTTCCTCGGCGTGGTTACCGGCCGCGCGGACGTCGTCGTCGTCGCGATTCCGCTGCTTGCCGCACTGATCGCCGGCCGACGGGCGAGCGCGGCGGTGGCGCTGCAGATCGATCATCGGCTCTCCGCGGAGCGCGTCTTCGAGAACGAACGCGTGAGCGTGACTATTTCGGTCCGCTCGAACGGCCGCGCGCCGCTCGTGGAGCTGCTGGAGCCGCTGCCACCAGGCGTCGAGCTCGAGCGCGGGTCCAATCACGCGTTCTTCAGCCTGCAGCCGGACGAAGAGGTGCGCTGGGAGTTCACGCTGCGATGCCGCGGACGTCAGCGGCTGCGTCTCGCCGGCCCGCACGTCCGCTGGTGGGGGCCGCTTGGTCTCGCGGCGGCCGAAGCGCGGCATCGTGCGTCGCGCGCGGTCGCGGTCTACCCGCACGTCGCATCGCTGCGCCATTTGCCGCGTCCGATCCGGACGCAGCCGTTCGTCGGCAACTACGTGTCGCCCGCGCAGGGCGAAGGCATCGAGCCCGGCGACATCCGGCCGTTTGCGCCAGGTGATCAGGTGCGGCACGTCAACTGGCGCGCCACGCTGCGGCTCGGCACGCTGCACGTGACGCAGCATCACCGTGAGCGCAACGCCGACGTCGTGCTGCTCCTGGACGCGCTGACCGCGATCGGGCCCGAGGGCGAGACGGTGCTCGATCGTGCGGCGCGCGCGGCGGCAAGCATTGCCACCGCCTACCTCGCGCGAAAGGACCGCGTCGGCTTGATCGAGTACGGCGGCCACTTTCGCTGGGTGAGGCCGGCCTCGGGGCGAGCTCAGCTGCAGCGCGTGCTCGACACGCTGCTCGACGCGACGGTCGTGTTCACGTACGTGACCCGGGACGTCGACCTGATTCCTCCGCGCATCTTGCCGCCGCAGTCGCTCGTGGTCGCGCTGAGCCCGCTGCTCGACCGCCGCTTCGTGCGGGCCGCCCGCGACCTCGCGGCGCGCGGCTTCGACCTCGTCATCGTCGCCGTTTCGCCGATCGCGGCGGCCCGCGCGATGGCGCCGCGGGGTGCCGTCGCCGACGTTGCCGCACGGCTCTGGGCGCTCGAGCGCCGCGCGCAGCTCGACGAGCTTCGCCGCGACGGTCTGATGATCGTGGACTGGGACGGCGTCGGCTCGCTCGACGTCCCGTTCGCGGCGCTCCATCGCCCGCGTACTCGCCGGCTCGCTGCGCGATGACCCGCGTGGCCGCGGCCATTGTCTTCACGTGCCTCGTCGCGTTCCCGCTCGGCGTCCTCTTTGCTCCGCCGGTGACGTGGCTGGCCGCGGCCGCGCTCGTCGTCGGCGGCACCGGTGTGATCGTTCTTTCGATGCCGCTCGTGACGGCGGGTGCCTCGCTCGCGCTCATCGCCTACACGCTGGCGCTCGTCGTCGCTCAGGCGCCGGTCGACCTCCTCGCTGCCGTGTTTCTCGGGACGACGCTGTTGCTCACACTGGCGCTCGTCCACTTCGCCAGCCGAGTCCAGGGCGCTGTGGTCGCCGTCCCAGTCGTCGTCTCGCAGCTGCGCCAATGGCTCATCGTCGCGGCGGTCGGTGTCGTCGCCGCCGTGGTATTCAGCGCGGGTGGGGCGGCGGTCGCTGGGGCGCTCCGCGGTGCCGCGATTCCTGTCGTCGTCCTTGCCGCGGCGCTCGGGGCGCTGCTGACGGTGGCCGGCGTGATCTCGCTGCTGACGAGCCGCGCGTCAGACTGAGACGTTCCGTTTGAGTCGCCTCAGGCGGCGATACCGAGCGATTTCCTCAGATCGGTCAACGCCGTCGTCTCTTGTTCGCTGACCTGGGTACCGCCGAATCCGAGGAAACCGCCTTCCTTGGCGGCCTCGGACACTTTCTGAGCGATGGTCTGAAGCCAGCGCTTGAACGCCGCACTCTCGCCAGGCGATTTCTGGTCGGTCAGCGCCGCCGCCCTGCGGCAGACATCGAGGGCATAG
>JBKOZH010000287.1:0-19461 GCA_046725765.1 Candidatus Methylomirabilota bacterium
TCGCCGTGAACCCCCGCCCGCGGGCTCAGGCCGCGTCCCGGGTCTCCTTCCGAGTCCAGGGATCGCGAGCACAGTCGGAAGGCCACAAGGAGCGCTCCCCATGGCTGTGAAACTCTTCGTCGGAGGCCTCTCCTTCTCCACCTCGACCGACCGTTTGAGGGAGGCGTTCGCCGCGTGCGGCAACGTCGAGTCCGCCAGTGTTGTGACGGACCGCGACACCGGCCGCTCGCGCGGGTTCGGCTTCGTCGAGATGGCGTCGAACGAGGAGGCCGAGCAGGCCATCAGCAAACTCAACGGCACGAGCCTCGACGGCCGGACCATCCAGGTCGAAAAGGCCAAGAGCCCCGGCGCGGGCGGTGGCGGCGGCGGTCGTGGCGGCTTCGGCGGCCGCGGCGGCGGCGGTCGACCGGGGGGCGGGTACGGTGGTGGACGCCCCGGCGGCGGCGGAGGTCGCTGGTAAGTTTGCTATAACGGAGCCGGGATGGCCCCCGGCTCCGTTTTTAACGAAGCCGCCAGCCCGGCTCGAGCCGTGGGTGGCTTGAGCTAGATGGCTTCCGGCTGCGTTCTGCACACCGAATCGTCGGTTGGCTTCGGTGGGCAGGAGATCCGAATCATCGCTGAATCGCGCTGGCTGATCGCGCACGGTTGGCGCGCAACGATCGTCGGGCAACCCGGCGCTCGCTTGCTCACCGAAGCCGCCCGCGCGAACGTCCCTGCCCTCGCCCTCCGTATGCGCGGGGCCTGGGACGTCGTCGCGATGCTCGCTCTGCGACGCCTCATGCGCGCGCACGAGGTCGGCGTCGTGCACACCCATTCGTCGGTGGATGCCTGGGTCGGCGGCCTCGCCGCGCGCTCGCTCGGTATTCCAATCGTCCGCAGCCGTCACGTCAGCATTCCGATTCCGAAAAGTCGCGCGCGCGTCTATCGGCTGGCCGACCGCGTGATCACGAGCGGCGAGGCGGTGGCGGCGATCGTGCGCGGCGCCGGCGTGCCCGCCGACCGCGTCGTCGCCATCGGCCCCGGGCTGGACACGACGCGCTTTCATCCCAGCGTTTCCGGCGCCGGCGTGCGCGCGGAGCTCGGCCTGCACGGCCCCGTCGTCGGCCTGGTCGCCAACATTCGCGGCAGCAAGGGGCACGTGTATTTCCTGGAGGCGGCGCGCACGGTGCTGGTGCTCCGTCCCGACGCGCGCTTTCTCATCGTCGGCGACGGCATCGGCTTCGACGACGTGCGGCGCCGCGTGAAGGAAATGGATCTCGAGTCTCGCGTGGTCATGACGGGCTTTCGTCGCGACGTTCCCGAGGTGATGGCGGCGCTCGACGTGCTCGTGCTTCCCTCGATCAAGTCCGAGGCGATGTCGCAGGTGATCCCGCAGGCGCTCGCGGTCGGCACGCCCGTGGTCGGCACGAGCGTCGGCGGCACGCCGGAGCTCGTCCGCGACGGCGAGACCGGCCGGCTCGTGCCGCCGGCCGACTCCGCGGCGCTCGCCGCGGCCATCGTCGATCTCCTGAACGACCCCGCGCGCGCGCGGGCGATGGCGCGCCGCGGACAGGTGCTGGTGCTCGCCGAGCACTCGATCGATGCGGCGATGGCGCGGACGCTCACGGTCTACGAGGCGGCGCGGAAATCGCACTAAGGATGATTGACTATATAGCAATATTGCTATATTAATCTTCGAGTGTCCGAGCCCCGCCGGCGGTTCGAGCTCCAGACCCTCAAGGCCGACTTCTTCAAAGCACTCGGGCACCCGGTACGCGTGCGCATCCTCGAGATCCTCCGCCATGGCGGCCGTAGCGTGCAAGACCTGCAACAGGCGCTGCAGCTCGATCAGGCGATTGTCTCCCAGCACCTCGCGCGCCTGCGCGCGAAAAACGTCGTCGAGGCGCGCAAGGACGGCCTGACCACCCGCTATACGGTGCGCGACCCGGCGGTCGGCGAGCTCCTCGACGTCGCCCGGCAGATCTTCAGCCGCCATCTCGAGGGCACGCAGAACATGCTGCGCGAGCTGCAACGCGAGCAGCGCGCGCCCCGGCGGCGCTGACCCGGTGCTCCGCCAGCTCCGCGTCGGGCTTCGCACGGGGATCGTAACGGAGCCCCCGCCCCGCGACACCGAGGTCGAGCGGCTGGGCACGCAGCTGGCCGCGGAAATCCGTGCGCGGTTCGGACGCTCGCTGGCGATCCGACAGGTCGACGCCGGCTCGTGCAACGGCTGCGAGCTCGAGATCGGCGGCCTCACCGGTCCGCATTACGATCTCGAGCGCTTTGGCGTGCACTTCGTCGCCTCGCCGCGCCACGCGGACTGCCTACTGGTCACGGGCCCGGTCACGCGCAACATGGCGGAGGCGCTGCGTCGCACCTGGCACGCCACACCGGACCCCAAGATCGTCATCGCGGCCGGCGACTGCGCGGGCGACGGGGGGATCTTCCGCGGCTCGTACGCCGTCGTCGGCGGTGTCCGGGACGTCGTGCCGGTCGACGCGCTGATCCCGGGCTGTCCGCCGTCGCCGGCGGCGTTGCTCGCCGGCCTGCTCGACGCGCTGGGACGTCCGCGCTGATGGCCGCCCTCGTGTACGCGTTGACGGCGCTCCTGAGCGCTGGGGCCGCGGCGCTGGGGGTGGCCGGGATGCTCGGCGCGACCTGGACGGTCCGCGTGGCCTGGGTCGTCCCCCTCGGGGGGTTGATGCTCGAGATGGATCCGCTGGCCGGACTGTTCGTCGCGCTCGTCGGCGCGACGGCGACACCGGTGTCGCTGTACGCGATCGGCTATGCCGGACGCGAGCGACGCGGCTGCCTCGCGTACGCGGTGTTCGTCGCCGCGATGGTGCTCGTACCGGTGGCGGGAAACGTGATGACATTCGCGCTCGCGTGGGAGCTGATGTCGCTCGCGTCGTACGTGCTCGTCCTCGACGGCGCGCGCGCGGACCGCGAGTCGGCGGCGTCGGCGCATGCCGGCTGGGTGTACGCGCTCATGACGCACGCCGGGCTCGCGTGCCTGCTGGCGGGCCTGTTGCTGCTCACGGCGTGGACGGGCAGCGGCCACTTCGCGGACTGGGCGGCCGCCGCGCCGGCGCTCGGCGATGGCGCGCGCTCGCTCATCTGGGCGCTGCTCTCGCTCGGCTTCGTCGCCAAGGCCGGAGGGGTCCCGTTGCACGTCTGGCTGCCGCTCGCGCATCCCGCCGCGCCCAGTCACGCGTCGGCGTTGATGTCGGGCGTGATGATCAAACTCGGCGTCTACGGTCTGCTGCGCACGAGCCTGGTGTGGCTGGCGCCGGCGCTGCCCTGGTGGGGCGCGGCGCTCGTGCTGTTGGGGGCCACGTCGGCCGTCGTCGGCGTGCTTTACGCGATCGTCGATCGCGATCTCAAGCGCCTGCTCGCGTTCTCGTCGATCGACAACGTCGGCATCGTGCTCATCGGCACCGGCGCCGCGGTGGCTTTCGCCGCCACCGGGCTGCCGGTCCTGGCGCTGCTGGCGCTGGCGGCGGCGCTCTACCATGTCGTGAATCATGCCGCGTTCAAAAGCCTGCTGTTCATGGCCGCCGGCGCCGTGCTGCACGCTACCGGCACGCGTGACATGGAGGCGCTGGGCGGACTGATCAAGCGGCAGCCGTGGACGGCGGCGTGCTTCCTCGTCGGCGCCGTCGCCATCACCGGCCTGCCGCCGCTCAACGGCTTCGTGAGCGAGTGGCTGACGTTTCAGGCGCTCTTGCAGAACGTGCTGTTGCCGCAGCCGCCGATGAATCTCGTGTTCGCGCTGGCGATTGCCGGCCTCGCGCTGGCAGCCGGCCTCGCCGTGGCCTGCTTCGTGAAGGCGTTCGGGATCACGTTCCTCGCGCTGCCCCGCAGCGACGCGGCGGCGAGCGCCCATGAGGCGCCGCTCACGATGCGCGCGGCCATGGTGATCACGGCCGCGGCGTGTGGCGCGCTCGCGCTCGGAGCGTCGTGGGTCGTCCCGGCGCTGGCCGCGGTGGCCGCGACGCTCGTGCCGGCACCGCCGCCGGTCACGATCGACGCTTGGCTGACGCTCGAGGTCTCGGGCGAGTTCGCGACCCTTTCCATGGCGACCGTGGCGGTCGCGCTCGCCGCCGGCGTGCTGCTGCCGTTCGCCGCGCTGGCCGTCTTCCGCGCGCGGCCGCGCGCGCGCCGGTACGAAACCTGGAGCTGCGGGCGTCTGCTGCAAACCGCGCGCATGGAGTACACCGCCACCGCCTTCGCGGATCCCTTCACGCGGGTCTTCGACTTCTTTTACCGGCCGGTGAAGCGGCTGGACATCGACCGACACCCGGAGTCGCGCTTCTTCGTGCGGCGCATCCGTTACGAGAATCCCACCCGCTTCGTCGTCGACGAGTGGCTCTATGCACCGCTTGAGCGGATGCTGCGCGCTGCGGTGCGCCGCGCCGCCCTCGTGCAGTCGGGCAGCCCGAATCTCTATCTCGCGTACGTGCTGGCGGCGCTGCTCGTGCTGCTCCTGGCGGCCTGATGGACGCGGCGCTGCTCGCGGTGCTGCAGACCATCGTCGTGGCGGTCGGCGCGCCGCTGCTGGTGGGCACGCTACGCACGTTTAAGGCGCGGCTGGTCGGACGCCGTGGACCGGTGCCGTGGCAACCGTGGCTCGACGTGCGCAAGCTGCTCGGCAAGACGCCCGTCGTCTCCGACACGACGTCCTGGATTTTCCGCACGACGCCGTACGTGCTGGCCGGCGCGATGCTCGTGGCGGCGGTGGCAACGCCGGTACTGACGTCGCGACCGCCGCTGGGCTTCGCCGGAATAATTTTGTTAATGTCGCTCTTCCTCCTCGGCACGTTCGCGCTGGCACTGGCCGGCCTCGATGCGGGCAGCGCCTTCGGCGGCATGGGCAGCAGCCGCGAGGTCGCCGTGGCCGCGCTCGCCGAGCCGACGGTCATCCTCGCTGTATTCGCTCTCGCGCTCCGCGCGCACACCACGAACCTGGGTGGCATCGTCGAGCGCGTGTCGGCCCAGCCGCTACTCGCCATCGATCCGCCGCACCTGCTGGCGTTCGCGGCGTTCTTCATCGTCATGCTCGCGGAGACGGGACGGCTTCCCGTCGACAATCCGGCGACGCACCTCGAGCTCACGATGATCCACGAAGCCATGGTTCTCGAGTACTCCGGTCGGCATCTGGCCCTCGTCGAATGGGCGTCCGCCATGAAGCTGCTCGTATTCCTGACGCTGCTCGCGAATCTGTTCTTTCCGTGGGGCGTCCCCGCCGACGTCATGCCGCTGGCGATCGTCCTCGGGTTGGTGGCGCTGGCGGGCAAGCTCGTGGTGCTCACGGTTGCCCTCGCCCTGCTGGAAACGGCCATCGCGAAGCTGCGCCTCTTTCGCGTGCCGGAGCTGCTCGCGAGCTCCTTCGTCCTCGGCGTGCTGTCCGTCAGCGCCGTGTTCCTTCTGCGATGATGACCACCGTCGCCAACTTTCTCGCGTTCGTCGCCCTCGGCGTGACCCTCGTGCTCGTGTGGCGACAGTCGTGGCGCGGGCGAGTGCGCCTGTTCGTCGTGCAATCCGTGCTGCTGGCTGTGCTGACGGCAGCGATCGGCGCGTTGGCCGACCGGCGCTCGCTGCTGCTCGTCGCCGCGGTCTTCGTGCTCGTGAAGACGTGGCTGATCCCGCGTGTGCTACGCCGCATGGCCGCAGGCGCGCCGTTGCGCCCGGTGCGGCCCGGCCGCTCGGCCGGCATGTCGGTCCTCGTGGCCGGCGCGCTCGTGGTCGTGGCGTACGTGATCATGCTGCCGGTGAGCGGCCTTGCCTCGAGCGCGCTGCCCACGCGCGGCGCGGTCCCGCTCGTCTTCGCCATGGCCCTCATCGGTCTGTTCGTCTGCGTGACCGGCCGTGACGCCCTCGGTCAGGTCACCGGCTTCCTCGTCTTCGAGAATGCGATCTTCGCGCTCGGCGTCGTGACGACCTACGGCCTGCCCGGTCTCGTGGAAGCGGGCGTCTTCCTAGAGATTCTCGTCATCGTGCTGATCATGGAGGCCGTCGTCGTGCAGATGCGTCGCGAGCACGACTCGCTCGACGTCGATCGGCTACAAGAACTGCGCGGATGATCGTCCTTCTACTCGCGGTGCCGCTGGCGGCGGCCGGACTGCTCGTGCTGACACGCGCCCGCGCCGCCATCGTCCTCCACGCGCTGGCCGCGGCAGGCACCCTTGCGGCGGGATGCGTCGTCGCCGCCGCCGGCCTGAGCGGCCGCACCGCGGTGGCGCTGGATGGCGTCCTGCGCGTCGACGCGCTGTCCGCCTGGATGATCGCGCTGATCGTCATCGTCGCGGCGCTCGCCGCGGTGGAGGCACCGCGCTACGCCGGCCACGGCTCGCCACGGGTGTTCTATCCACTCTTTCACCTGATGATCTTCACGATGCTGCTCGCCGTCTCCACGGACGACGTCGGCGTCATGTGGGTTGCCGTGGAAGGGACGACGCTCGCCTCGGTTTTCCTCGTGAACTTCGAGCGCACCCGCGCCTCGCTCGAGGCCGCGTACAAGTATTTGCTCATCTGCTCGGTCGGCATCGCGATCGCGTTCGTCGGCACCGTGCTCGTGTACTACGCGGAAGCGGTGCGCCAGCAGGGTCTCGTCGAGCACGCGCCAGGGGGCTTACGCTGGACCACGCTGCTCGCGCTGGCGCCCGCGCTGTCGCCGCGCGTGCTGCAGCTCGCCTTCGTCTTCCTCGTCGTTGGTTACGGTACCAAGGCGGGACTGGCGCCGATGCACACGTGGCTGCCCGACGCCCACAGCGAGGCGCCGGCGCCGGTGAGCGCGCTGATGTCGGGCGTGCTCCTCAGCGTGGGCGCGTACGCGATCCTGCGCTTCATGCCGATCGTCGACGCGGCGGCGGGCCCGGCCTTTGCGCGGCGTATCCTCATTGCGCTCGGCCTGCTCTCCCTCGCCGTCGCCGCAGCGTTCCTGTGGAGTCCGCGCAACTACAAGCGCATGCTCGCCTACTCCAGCGTCGAGCACATCGGGCTGGTTGGGCTGGGACTCGGCTTCGGCGGCGTGCTCGGCGTGTCAGGCGCGCTGCTGCACGTGCTCAATCACGGCCTCGCGAAGTCGCTCGCGTTCTTGCTGGCCGGGCGCATCCGCGCCGCGTACGGCACCGTGGAGCTCAGCGGCGTGCGCGGCCTGCTGCGCGGGATGCCCATGACGGGCCGCGGCTTTCTGCTCGGCGTCCTGGCGCTCATGGGGCTGCCGCCCTTCGGGCTGTTCACGAGCGAGGTCATGATCTTCGGCGCCGGCTTTCGCGAGGGCCACGCGTGGGCGGCGGGTGCCGGCCTCGTTTTGCTCGTCGTCGCGTTCGGCGGATTGCTGCGCGCCGCGCACGCCATGCTCTTCGGTCCGGCGCCGAACATGCCCGCCGCGGGCAGTCACTGGCTCGCCGCCGTGCCGATGCTCGCCGCGCTCGCCGTGCTGCTGCTCACCGGCGTTGCCTGGCCGCCGGGACTCGCGGCCGCGCTCGAGCTCGCAACGCGCGCGGTCATGCCATGAGTGGCGGGCCCGCGCTCGCGGTGGTGGCGCAGGCCGTGCGAGACGCCGGCGCCGACGTGGTCGGCGACGCCATGGCCGGCGGCGTCGAATGCCGGCTGCCCGCGCCGGCGCTGCGGGCGTTCGCTGACCGGCTGGCTGCGCTTGGGCTCCAGCCACAATGGATCGCCGCCGCGGACACGCGCACGGCGAACGGTGCGTTCACCCTGACCTACCACTTCGCGCCGCCCACCCATCGGCCCGCCGTCGTCGCGCGCGTCGCGGTGGAGTCGGCATTCCCCTCGCTCGCCACGCGCTCGTTCGCCGCCAGCCACTTCGAACGCGAGATCCACGACTTGTTCGGCCTGGTTCCGACGGATCACCCGGACCTGCGCCGGCTCGCGCTCCATCAGTTCTGGCCCGAGGGCTACCATCCCCTGCGCCGTGACGCGGTACGGCGCGACGACGTCGTCGATGACGGGCGCCCGTTTCCATTTCGTCGCGTAGAGGGACCCGGGATCTTCGAGATCACCGTCGGACCCGTGCACGCGGGCGTCATCGAGCCCGGCCACTTCCGCTTTTCGGTCGACGGCGAGACGATCGTCAACCTCGAGACGCGCCTGGGCTTCGTGCACAAAGGCACCGAGAAGCTCTTCGAGACGTTACCGCTCGCCCGCGCGCCGGAGCTGGCCGAGCGCATCTCGGGCGACACGAGCGTCGGGCACGCGCTGGCGCTCTGTCAGGCGCTGGAAACGCTCGCGGGCATTCGGCCGCCGCATCGCGCGCTCTGGCTGCGCGTCGTGCTGCTAGAGCTCGAGCGCCTGTACAACCACGTGGGCGACGTCGGCATGATCGTGAACGACACCGGTTACGCCTTCGGCCACGCGCATTGCTTCCGGCTGCGCGAGCGGCTGCTGCGCGTCAACGCCCGCCTGACCGGCCACCGTTTGCTCCGCGGCGCGGTGGTGCCGGGTGGCGTCACCGGCGCGATCGTCTCGGCGGATCTCGAGCGCGCGGCGCGCGAGGTCGATCGCGTCGTCGCCGAGTTCATCGACATCGCGCGATTGTCGCTCGACAACACGCTGGTGCTGGAGCGGCTGCAAGGCACGGGACGGCTCACTACCCGCACCGCTACGGAGATGCAGGTGGTCGGACTCGTCGCGCGCGCGAGCGGCATCGACGCCGACGCACGCCGGGACGCGCCGTTCGCCGCCTACGGCGACCTGCCCCTGCACGTGCCGGTCTACGAGACGGGCGACGTGTGGGCGCGCACGATGGTGCGGATCGACGAAGCGCGCCAGTCGGCGTTACTGGTCGCCGACGCGGCGCATCGGATGCCGGACGGTCCCACCTCCACCGCGCTCGGTCCGCTGCGTGCCGGCGCGCACGCCACGGGCCTGGTCGAAGGCTGGCGGGGTCCGATCTGGCAGTGGGTGCTCGCCGGCGACGCGGATTCGCTGGCACGCGTGAAGGTCGTCGATCCGTCGTTCCGCAACTGGCCCGCGCTCGAATACGCGGTGCTGAACAACATCGTTCCGGACTTCCCGCTCTGCAACAAATCGTTCAATCTCTCGTACTCGGGCAACGACTTGTAGGTCGCCGCGCGACGGTCAGCGCGAGCTAGCGGTGCCCGGCACCATCGTCGCCGGGTCGAACAGATGACACGCGACCTCGCGCCCATCGACGGTGCCGAGCTTCGGCTCGTCGGTCGAGCAGCGCGGCATGACTTGCGGACAGCGTGTGTGGAAGCGGCAGCCCGAGGGCGGATCGAGCGGGCTCGGAACGTCGCCGGCCAGTACGATGTCGTCACGCGAGTCGTCGGGATGCGAGGGCAGCGCGGCGGCGAAGAGCGCCTTCGTGTACGGATGCCGCGGCTGGGTCGCCACCGTTTTCGCGACGCCGCACTCGACAACGCGCCCCAGGTACATGACCGCGATCACGTGGCTCATGTGCGCCACGGCCGCGAGGTCGTGCGCGATGAAGAGATAGGCCAGCCCGAGCTCACGCTGCAGGTCCTTGAGCAGATTCAGGATCTGCGCGCGGATGGAGACGTCGAGCGCGGACACCGGCTCGTCCAGCACGATGAGCCGCGGCGACAGCGTCAGCGCGCGCGCGATGGCGATGCGCTGGCGCTGGCCGCCGGAGAACTCGTGCGGGAACAGCTCCGCCGCGCGCGCAGGCAAACTGACGAGGTCGAGCACCTTGCGCAGCCGCGCGGCAACCTCGGCGCGCGACAGCCGCTCGTTGGTCACCAGCGGCTCGGCGATGATCGAGCCCACACGCATGCGGGGATTGAGCGACGCGTACGGATCCTGGAAGACCGCCTGCACGGAATGCCGATAGCGTCGTAGCCCCTCGGCATCCAGTGCGGCAAGCGACTCGCCCTCGAACAGGATCTCGCCCGCCGTCGGCTTCTCGAGCAGTAGCACCATTTTCGCCGTCGTCGTCTTGCCGCAGCCGGACTCCCCGACCAACCCCACCGTCGTGCCCGGCTCGATGACGAACGAGACGTCGTCGACCGCGCGCACTGCCTTCTGCGGCCCCCCGAACAGGCCCCGGCGCACCGGGAAGTGTTTGACGACACTGCGCGCCTCGAGCAGCGGCGTCATCCGGACAACCAGCACGCCGTGCGGTGGCCGGCGCCGACGACGCTGTCGTGCGGCGGCTCGGTCACGCACTTCTCGAGCCGCACGGGGCAGCGGGGGTGAAAGGCGCAGCCGCCGGGGAGCGACGCCGGATCCGGCGGCTGGCCCTCGATCGCGGTCAGACGGCCGTTGGACTCGCCGAGCCGCGGGATCGACTCGATCAGCGCACGCGTGTACGGATGGCGCGGCGCACTGAAGATCTGGCGCACCGGCCCGGCCTCGACGATGCGTCCCGCGTACATCACCGCCACCGCGTCGCACATGCGCGCGACGATCCCGAGGTTGTGGGTGATGAAGATCATCGCCAGGTGCTGCGCGCGCTGCAGCTCACGCAGCAGCGACAGGTACTGCGCCTGGATCGTCACGTCGAGGCTGGTCGTCGGCTCGTCGGCGATGAGCACGCGCGGCCCGCAAGAGATTGCGATCGCGCCCACGATGCGCTGCCGCATACCGCCCGACAGCTCGTGCGGATAGTTGTGCACGCGCATGTTCGGCGCCGAGATGCGCACCGCGCCCAGCAGGTCGCGCGCCCGCTCCCACGCGCCGCGGCGGCTTTTGCCCTCGTGCACGCGCAGCGGCTCCGCCACCTGGTCGCCGACGGTGAACAGCGGGTTAAGCGACGCCATCGGGTCCTGCAGGATCATCGCCATCCGCTTGCCGCGGATGCGGCGCATCTCGCCCTCGGACTTGGCCAGCAGATCCTCGCCCTCGAAGCGCACGCCGCCGCCCACGATGCGCGCACCCGGCGGCAGCAGGCGCAGCAACGAGAGCGCGAGCGTGGACTTGCCCGAGCCGGACTCGCCGACGATGCCGAGCGTCTCACCGTCGCGCAGCGTGAACGAGACGTCCTGCACGGCGCGCGTCACGCGTGTGCCGCGCGCGCTCACGTAGTGCGTCGTGAGGCCGCGAACTTCGAGCAGCGGAGCCGAGCCCTGATTCATAGGCTCGCCTCGAACGGTGGGGCCCCAGCCCCACGACGTTCTGCGGCTCGCAAAACAGTCACAGCTGCCGCAGCTGCGGATCGAGCTTCACGCGCAGCCAGTCGCCGAGGAGGTTCGCGGAGAGCACCATGAGCATGATGCAGAGGCCGGGCAGCACGGTGAGCCACCAGTAGCCCGCCATCAACCCCTTCTTGCCGTCGGCGAGCATGAGACCCCACGCCGGCTTCGGCGGCGGCACGCCGACGCCGAGGAACGACAGCGCCGCCTCGGTGACGATGACGATGCCGAGCATGAGCGTGCCGAGCACGATCGCGGAGTTCACGACGTTGGGCAGGATGTGGCGCTTCATGATCGTGCGCTTGGAGCATCCGGCCACGACGGCCAGCCGCACGTAGTCGCGTTCCTTCAGCGACAGCACCTCGCCACGCACCACGCGCGCGTAGCGCGTCCAGTACACGGCGGCGAGGATGACGACGATGTTCATCTCGCTCGGCCCCACGATGGCGGCCAGAAAGATCGCCCAGGTCAGTCCGGGAATCGCGAGCCACGCGTCGGTCACGCGCATGATGACCTGGTCGACCCAGCCGCCGAGATACCCGGACAGGATTCCGAGGATGGTCCCCAGCACGCCCGCGAAGATCACGGCCGTGAAGCCGACGACCAACGACACGCGCGCGCCGAAGATCAGCCGCGAGAGCACATCGCGGCCCACGTGATCGGTACCGAGCAGGTGGCTCGTGCTGCCGCCCTGCTGCCACGCGGGGGGTCGGAACCGCTCGCCGAGCAGCCCCACTTGAGGATCGTGGGGCGCGATCACGTCGGCGAAGATCGCGAGGATCGCGAACACCAAGAGAATCGCGACCGGGAAGATGGGCAGGCCTTCGATGCGGAGCGAGGGCCAACGCCAGGCGGTCGATATGGTGGCGGCGCGGCTACCGTTCATAACGAATCCTCGGGTCGATCACGGCGTACATGAGGTCCACCGCGAGGTTGACGATGACGATCATGAAGCCACTGAGGATGACCGACGCCTGCACCACGGGGAAGTCGCGGAACGCGATGCCCTCGTAGAACAGCCGCCCGACTCCTGGCCACGCGAAGACAGTCTCGACGACGACCGCGACATTGATCATGAGGACGAGGTTGATCCCGGCCAGTGTCAGGACGGGAATCAGCGCGTTCTTGAAGGCGTGCTTGCAGATGACCAGCGCCTCCGGCAGCCCCTTGAGGCGCGCGAGCTTGATGTACTCGGATCCGAGCACCTCGAGCATCGACGAGCGCGTGAGGCGCATGTGCGCGGCGGCGAAGTACCACCCGAGGGCGAAGGCCGGCATGAGCACGTGCCACGGCGTGCCCGAGCCCGACGACGGCAGCCAGCCGAGATACACGGAGAAGAAGAGGATCAGCAGCAGCCCGACCCAGAACGACGGCATCGAGAGCCCGAGCAGCGCGAAGATCTTGCCCACGCCGTCCCACCAGCCGTTGACGCGGACCGCGGCGAGGATTCCGCTCGGAATGCCGATGGCGAGCGAGAACGCCATGGCGACGAGCGCCAGCACCAGCGAGTTCGGTAGCCGTTCGAAGTAGAGCTCGAGCACCGGTGTGCGGTAGTAGAACGAGCGGCCGAAGTCTCCGCGCACCAGGCCCTTGAGGAAGAGTCCGTATTGCACGATGAGCGGACGATCGAGGCCGAGATCCGTGCGCACCGCGTCGATGTCCGCCTTGCTGGCGCCCGGCTCGACGAGCAGCACCGCGGGATCACCGGTGAGTCGCACGAACACGAAGATCGTCGCCGAGAGCACGACGAGCGAGAGCAACGCGTACCCGACCCTTCGGACGATGAATCGTTTCATGGGGCGCCTCCACTCCGAACCCACGCGGACAGTGGTGCGGGATTATATACTCGCCCGCGTGCTGGACGGCATCCGTGTTCTCGACCTCTCCCGCGTGATCGCTGGTCCCTACTGCGCCACCCTCATGGCCGACCTCGGGGCCGACGTGGTCAAGCTCGAGCGTCCCGGCCGCGGTGACGACCTGCGCGCCTGGCGCGGCGGCGATGGTATGAGCGCCGCCTTCGCCGCGGTCAACCGCGGCAAGCGCGGGATCGCCGTCGAGCTGCAACACCCCGAGGGCGCCCGGCTGGCGTTCGAGCTGGCGGGCCGCGCCGACGTGGTCGTGGAAAACTTTTTGCCCGGAGTCGCCGCGCGGCTCGGCCTTGGCTACGAGGCCGTCAGCGCCGTGAACCCGAGCGTCGTGTACGCGTCCGTCACCGGCTTCGGCCAGACGGGGCCGTACGCCAAGCGCCCGGGGTACAACACGATCGCGCAGGGTATGAGCGGCCTCATGGCCCTGACCGGGATGCCCGGGCACCCGCCAACACGCGTCGGCGGCTCGGTCTCCGACCTCGCGGCAGCACTCTGCGCGTTCGGTGCCATCAACGCGGCACTCGTGCACCGCTTCCGCACCGGCAGAGGCCAGCATCTGGACGTCAACCTGCTTGCATCGACGCTGAGCCTGCTGCCCGATCCCGTCGCGCAGTATTTCGACACCGGTCAGCGCCCGCGGCGCGTCGGCAACCGCAACGTCAATCTCACACCGGCCGAGGCCTATCCGACCAAGGACGGCATGATCCAGGTCGTGATGATGAACCCCGACCAGTACGGGCGGTTCTGCGCCGCGCTCGGCGATTCCACGCTGGCGACCGACCCGCGCTTCGCCACGAATGACGCTCGCCTGACGCACTACGACGACTTCCGGGCGCGTGTCGAGCGTGCGCTCGCCGGCGCGACCACAGCCGAGTGGCAGGAACGGTTCGAGCGCGCGTCGATCGCGGCGGGCCCGGTGTACGAGTTCGACGAGGTCTTCGCCGACGCGCAGGTCAAGCACCTCGAGCTGGTGGCCGAGATAGAGCAGCCGGCGTACGGCACCGCCCGCATGCTGAGCTTCCCCGTGCGGGCGTCGGCGACACCCGCGACGATTCGCCGCCCCGCCCCGCTGCTCGGCGAGCACACCGCCGAAGTGCTCGGCGAGATCGGCGTGAAGGCACCAGACCTCGAGCGCCTGGCGGCGGCCGGGACGATCGCGCTCGGGCCGGCGACCAGTCGAAGCTAGACCGGCGCCGCGACGGGCGGCCTAAGGCCCGTGGTACGGTGAATGCACTGGACGCTTGTCGTGAACGTTCACGTCCTGGCCTGTGACTACGACGGCACGATCGCCGACGGCGGCCGCTGCTCACCGGAAATGGTCCAGGCCCTCGCCCGGGTCCGTGAGTCGGGCCGCAAGGTGTTGCTCGTGACCGGCCGGATGCTACCCGACCTGCGCAGCGTTTGTTCCGACGTCGACCGCATGTTCGACGCGGTCGTCGCGGAAAACGGCGCCCTCCTCTACTTCCCCGAGACGCGCGAGGCGCGCACGCTGGGTGACGCGCCGGAGTCGGCGCTGATCGAAGAGCTGCGCCGCCGCGGAGTGCCGTTCGATGTCGGCTCCTCGATCGTCGCCACCAGCGAGGCCTACGCCGACGCCGCTCTGGCGGCGATCCGCGACACCGGCGTGGAGCGCACCCTCGTCTTCAACAAGGGCGCGCTGATGCTGCTGCCGGGCGGGGTGACGAAGGGCACCGGTCTCGACGCCGCGCTGACGGTGCTGGCGCTGTCGCCGCACAACATGGTCGGCGTGGGCGACGCCGAGAACGACCACGCCTTTCTCGCGATGTCGGAGTGCGCCGTCGCCGTGGCCGACGCGATCCCGGCGCTGCGCGAGCGCGCGGACTACGTCACCCGCGCGCCGGGCTCGCGCGGCGTCATGGAGTTCATTGAAGAACACGTCGTGAACGATCTCGCCGCGCTGCTGCCGCGATTGACGCGCCACCGCCTGCCCGTCGGCGAGGGCGCAGACGCTGAGCCGGTGACGATATCGCCGCACGGCGTCCGCATGCTGATCGTGGGCCCCTCCGCGAGCGGCAAGTCCACCCTGACGGGATTGCTGGTCGAGCGGCTCATCGAGAGCGGGCGCTCGGTGTTGCTTATCGATCCCGAGGGCGATTACCAGAGCTTCGCCGAGCTCGAGCGCGTGGTCGTGCTGGGCGGCAGCAACGAACGCGTGCTGCCGACGCCGGACGAGCTGCGCCAGCTGCTGCACCAGCCGCGCACGAGTCTCGTGCTGAACCTCTCGGCGATGAGCCGCGCCGAGAAGGTCGCGTATGCGACCAAGGCGCTGGGTGCGGTCGCGTTCGTGCGGTCGACGGCCGGCCTTCCGCACTGGCTGATCCTCGACGAGGCGCATCACATTGCACCCGCCGACGGCTCGCCGGTTGTGGAGCTGCTGCGCAGCGCGGAATCGTTCTGCATGAGCACGCTGGACGTGAACGATCTGGCGCCCGAGCTACGCGCGGTTGCGAACGTCGTCGCGGCGACCGAGCTCGGCGCCTTCACGGCGGCGACGCGCGCCGCCGCCCCGGGCCGCGCGCCGGTGCTCGCAGGACCGCCGCTGGCGCCGGGCGAGGTCGCCATCGCGTGGCTCGCCACCTCCCCGCGAGCGCAGCGCTTCCGCGTGGGTAAGCGCCGCGTGCAGCACCGGCGGCACGTGCGCAAGTACACCGAGGGCGAGCTGCCGCCTGATCGCTCGTTCTACTTCCGCGGCCCGGCCGGGGCGTTGAACCTGCGCGCCGCGAATCTCGTGCGCTTCGTGGAGCTGGCCGAGGGCGTCGACGAGCCGACGTGGGCGTGGCACCTCGGACAGCACGACTACTCGACGTGGGCACGCCAGCAGATCAAGGACGACGATCTCGCGGGCGCCCTCGCCGCGGTGGAGACGGCCAACCTGCCGCCGGCCGAATCACGCCGCCGCGCGCTCGACGAGATCCGCGCGCGATATACCGTTTGATTGGGGGACCCCTGCGGCTTCCCCAAACCCCCTCAACGCGCGTGGGCAACCCACCTGACTTCGCGCGGCGGCTTGTCGTCGCGGAGACCGAGAAACACCGGATGGCGCAGGCGGCCGTCGCCCGTCTTCTCCATGAACCCGATCTGTGCGACGAGCGTCGGCTCGAGCCACGTCGCGTCGCGCATGCGGGGCGCGTCGACGAATGGGGAGCTGGGGCGCCGGAGCGCCGCGAAGCGCTGCGCGAAATCGGCGAGCGTCTTGCTCGTAAAGCCGGTGCCGACCTTGCCCGCGTAGCGCAGGGTGCCGTCGTCGTACGCGCCGATGAGGATCGCCCCGAAGTGCGTGCGCGCGCCCTCAGGTGCCGTGTAGCCGCCGATGACGAATTCCTCCTCGGCGCGGACCTTCACCTTGCGCCAGGCCGTCGAGCGCTTGCCGGTCTCGTACGTCGACGCCGCGTCTTTGGCCACGATACCCTCGAGGCCGCGTGCGCGCGCCGCCTCGAACGCCTTGAACCCGTCGCTCGCGAGCCGTTTCGCCAGCAGCAGCGCGCCGCCGGCGCGCACCTCTTTCTCCAGCACGGTCCGCCGCTCGGCCAACGGCCGCCCGCGGAGGTCGCGGCCGCGCGCGAACAGAGCGTCGAACACGACGTACACCGGCCGCCGCCGCGTGTCGGCGCCGAAAAGCTGAAAGCGCGAGATGCCCTTGACGTCGAACACGACGATCTCGCCGTCCAGGACCAGCGTCGGTGCCGGCAGCTTCGCGACCGCGGCGGCGGCCTCGGGAAAATCCGCCGTACGATCGATGAGATTGCGCGTGATCAGACGCACGCGGCGGCCGTCCTTCTCGGCGATGATCCGGATGCCGTCGTACTTTTCCTCGTAGACCCAGCCGGAGACGTGGAACGGCTCGTCGACGAGCGTCGCGAGCATCGGCTTGACGTTGGTCGGAACCGTCGCCGCGGGACGCCGCTCGGACCCGCGGCCGACGGTCACGCCCGCTTCGCGGTGGACCGCGGCGGATCGGCAGGCTTCGCGGTCGAGCGTGGCGGATCGGCGCCGGCGGCCTGCTCGAGCTGGCGGGGGCTGGCGCCCGCCGCGCGCGCGATGCCGACCATCGTGCGGCGCGAGACGACGGACTTCGGCTTGGACAGCGTGAGGTCCTCGATCGCGGTGGCGTGCGCGTCGCGGTGCTTGATCAAGAGCCACTGGCGATCGCGCATCCGCACGAGGACCCACGAGCCCTTCAGCTTCTTGCCGGAGATCCGCATCTTGAGGTCGCCCTTGGCGAGCGCCTTGCCAACATCGGGGCTCTCGGGCTCCCAGGTGCCGCGGTCCCAGATCATCACCGTGCCACCGCCGTACTCGCCCTCGGGGATCACGCCCTCGAAGTCGTTGTAGTCCATGGGGTGCGGCTCGGTCATCATCGCCAGGCGCTTGACGCTCGGATCGAGCGACGGTCCCTTCGCTACCGCCCACGAGAGCATCACGCCCTCGTGCTCGATGCGGAAGTCGTAGTGCAGATGGCTGGCGCGGTGCTTCTGCACCACGAACTCCAGACCACGCGCCGCCTTCTTCTTGCCCGCGCGGCCGGGCGGCTCCGGCGTGACGTCAAAGCGGCGCTTGCGGTTGTACTCGGCGAGCCGGCCGTAGCGGCTGAGGTCGTCGAGAGGCTCTGCGCGCTTGGCCATGTCAGCTCTGCGCCAACGCCGCGGTCAGGCGCTTGGCCACGTCGGCCGCGGCCGGCGACGCCGGCACGACCTCGACCGTCTGCGGCGCGGCACCGAGGCCCAGCGCGAGCGCGCGCGCCAGCTGATCGGTGGCCGCAATCGGGCCGCTCGCCGCAGGGCCCCTCATGCCGTGCAGACGCAGCAGCGCGATGGCCGCCGCGTCGAGCGCGCAGCGGTCGTCGCTCGCGAGGAACACGCCGGGCGCGGCCCGCGTGCCCGCCTCGGGACCGCCGTCCACGAACGCCTCGAGCGCGTCCATGATGTTGAGCGCGGGCCGCCACGTGAGGTTCGCCTCGGCGATCATCGCCCGCTGGTGCGGCGAGCGGTGCAGGTCCTGCATGTAGTCGTGGCCGTCGCCGGGCACGCGCTTGGCGATCATGCCGACGCTGTTCTTCAGCGACAGCGTGACGTGGCCGCCGAAGCGGTGCGTCTTGCAGCACATCGTCTGCACCGCGCACGGCGCCTCGGTGAACAGACGCGCGGCGTGCAGGCCGTTGGGCCAGTGCTCGCCGCGGAATGTCTCCCAGGCCGGGCGGCCGACCTCGTCCAGTACGACGACCCGTACGCCGGCGCGCTTGGCGACCTCCGCCGCGCCTGTGCGCTCGAGCACGCGCCGCGTCTCGCCCATGCCCGAGCGCTCGGCCAGCGTGATGGACGTCGCGTGGCGCGCCTGCAGACGATCGAACAGCGCGGCCAGCGTCTCGGGATGCGTCGAGGCGGGAAACGCGTCGTCGCTGTTGAAGTTGGCTTTGAGGGCGACGTCGCGACCGTCGCACGCGCGGAACTCGAGCGCGTCGAAGCAGGCGGCGACGGCCTTCGCGCGGTCGGCTTCGCGCGCGACGACCACGCGGCCCTTCTCGGGCGCTGGCCACGCCGAGAGCGGCGTACCCAGCACGGCGGCCGTCGCGGCAGCACCCTCCAGGAACCGGCGGCGCGAGATCGCGTCCACGTCTGAATTGTACCGGGCCCGCGAAGCGCTGGGCCGCGCGGGCTCACCCGGGCCGCGCGACGAAGCGCCGCATGTCGCCGCGGGCGCGCCGCGTGGCCGGGTCGATGCTGAAGCCGGCCGTCTGGACGGTGCGCTCGGTGTCGCGATTCCAGTGACAGCCACCGCTCAGCCGCGTCCACAGCGGCTGCCAGCGATCCTGCACGCGCGCCTTCCACCCACCCCGCGCGCGTACGTGCTCGAGCATCCGCAGCGTGGCGCCGGGCTTCAGCACGCGCTTGACCTCGGCGAGGCCGCGCGCCGGATCGGGCACGCTGCAGAACACGAGACCGCTGACCACCGTATCGAATGCGCCTTCCCGAAACGGCAGCGTCTGGGCGTCGCCCTGCACCAGCGGCACGCGGGGCGCGCGGCGCCGTGCGGCGCGCAGAGACTCGTGCTCGGGATCGAGCCCGATCACGCGGGCGTTCGCATCGAACAGCGGCAAGTTGCGGCCGGTGCCGCAGCCGACGTCGAGCGTGCGCCCCACGGCGCCGGCGACCAGCCAGCGCCGCCAGCGGCCCAGGCCGAAGCGCTCGATCACCGCGCAGCACGCGTCGTAGAGCCACGGAATCTGCTCGATCCCACGCATCGCCGAGACCTCAGCCGACGTGATAGAGCAGCAGGTACACGAGCACGCCCGTCACCGAGACGTAGAGCCACATCGGCAGCGTGCGCCGCGCGATGGGGACGTGGCGATCGAAGCGCCCCGAGAGCGCGCGATACACGGTGGTCAGCACGAAGGGCACCATGACCGCCGCCAGCACGATGTGCGAGATCAGGATCGGGAAATAGACCGCGCGGATCCA
>JBKOZH010000310.1:0-3964 GCA_046725765.1 Candidatus Methylomirabilota bacterium
CTGCGCCTTGGCGAGCAGGTCGGTCGCGTGCGCCTTCGGCAGCACGACGATCCCCTCCTCGTCGGCGATGACGACGTCGCCCGGCGCGACGGTCACGCCGCCGCACACCACGGGAACGTTGATGAGCCCCGCCGTCTTGCGGACACCGGGAATCGGAATCACGCCGCGGCCAAAGACCGGGAACTTGTTCTTGCGCGTGTCCGCCAGGTCGCGAATCACGCCGTCCACCACGAAACCCGCGATGCCACGCTGCTGCGCGTAGGCGCAGACGTTGCCGCCGGCCATGGCCCAGTTGGAGTCGCCCGCCGCGCACACGATCACCGATCCGGCCGGCGCGCGATGGATGGCCACGTGCAGCATCAGGTTGTCGCCCGCCGGACACGCGACGGGATAGGCCGGGCCGGCCATGCGCGGCATCGGCTGCCACAGCGGCCGGATGCCGGGGTCCATGACCCGATCGCGCGTGACGACTTCGGCGAACGTGCACGGCGAGATCTGCGCGTAGGCGCTGTCCATGTTCACTCCGACATTTTGAGGAGCAGCCCGGTGCGTCGCGCACGCTGCACGGACGCGTAGAAGGCCAGGTGCGCGACGAGCACGTAGACGATCGAGAGCGTGAGTCCGGTCGCGATTGGCGCCGAGAACTCGGCGGAAAAGCCGAAGTGCGCGCGATAGGCGTCGAGGAAGTACGTCAGCGGAATCGCGCGCGCGATCGCGGCGGCCGGTTCGGGCAGGACGGAGACCGGATAGTAGATCCCGGCCAGCACCAGGACCAGATTCACGCTGGACCACGCGAACGCCTCGGCACGATTGCCGAAGAGCGTGATCAGCGCGCACACGAGGACGCCGACGATCCACGCGGTCAGAAAGCATCCGAGCACGAAGACGGCGACGGCGGCGGTACCGGGCGCCAACACCCGAAAGCCGAACGCCCACCATGCCAGCAGCGCCAGCAGCGCGAAGATCGCGCCGCCCCGCACCATGCCGACGACCCAGGACCCGATGGTCAGGTGGCGGATCCCGATGGGCGCCAGGAACTGGTGCTTGAGCGACTTCGACCACACGTCCATCAGCACGGCGTACGCGACCTCGAGCTGGCAGACGTTGACGACGGAGAGGGCGATCGTGCCGATCAGCACGAACGACGCCTGCGCCGCGGTGAGCCCGAGGAACTTCGTCATGAGCCCGATCGAGACCACGCCGACGATCGGCCAGAAGAAAAGCTCGAAGAAGAAGAACACGTTGCGGGACGCCATGAGCGCGTTGCGCACGACCACCGCCCACACCGCCAGCACGTCAGCGCGCCAGCTCAACGAAGACCTCCTCGAGCTCGGGCTCGCGCACGCGCACGTTGCGGACGGTCACGCCCTCGGCGAAGAGCTGCCGCAGCAGGTCGGGCAGCCGCTTCTCGGCGTCGTCGACGGTGCACCGCGTCCAGCCGTCCTCGCTGGCGCAGCGAAGCACGCCGGGTGCTCCGGCCAGCCACGCGGGCGCCGCGGGCTCCAGACGGAGCGCGACGACGTCGCCCAGGCCGATGCGGCGCTTCAGCTCCGCGGGCGTGCCGGCGTCGAGAATGCGCCCCGCCTTGATGAACGCGACTTCGTCGCAGAGCTCCTCGGCCTCGCGCATGTAGTGGGTCGTCAGCACGATCGTCATGCCGCGCTCGCGCCGCAGGGCGGCGATGTGGGCGCGCACGCGCACCGAGACGTCGGGATCGAGTCCGAGCGTCGGCTCGTCGAGGAACAGGAGCTCCGGCTCGTTCACGAGCGACTTCGCCAGCGCCACGCGCTGCTTGAGGCCGGTGGACAGCTCGCTGTACGGCACCCGCCGATACGGCGCCAGCTCGTACTGCTCGATCAGCGCGTCGACGCGCGCGCGGAGCCGTGCACCCGAAAGCCCGTACAGGCGGCCGTAGAACGCGACGATCTCCGCCACGCGCAGGCTCCACAAAAACGACGGTCGCCCGGACGCCAGATTTAGGCGCTGGCGCAGCGCGAGCGCATCACGCACGACGTCCATGCCGAGCACGCGCGCGCTGCCGCGGTCGGGAATCAGCAGCGTGGCGAGGATCGACAGGAACGTCGTCTTGCCGGCGCCGTTGGGCCCGAGCAGACCGACGATGGCGCCGCGCGGGACCTGGAGCGTCACGCCGCGGAGCGCTTCGGTCAGACGGGGGCGAAGCCATCCGGAACGGAACGTCTTGGCCACTTCGCGCGCGTCGATAGCGACGGACGCGGCGGGCGAAGGCATGGCTGAATGGTAACATGCGCCGCATGACCGCCCCGGCGGAGTGGCGCGGTTCCGCGCGAGCGCTGGCGCCCGGCCGAACGATCAAGCTGCGGCTTTCGTGTCGCGGCCGCGTTGTCGAGGCGTTCGTCGTCAATCACGAGGGCGAATATCACGCGTACGTCAATCGCTGCCCGCACGTCGGCACGCCGCTCGACCTCTGGCCGAACGAGTTCTTCGCCGAGGACGGACACACGCTGATCTGCTCCACGCACGGCGCGCTCTACGAGCCGGCCACCGGCTACTGCACGGCCGGCCCGTGCGCGGGTGACTCGCTCACGCGGCTGCCACTCTCGCGCGACGGCGACACGCTGATCGTCGCGTGCCCATGAAGGACGTCGAAGACGCGAACCATTCGTTCTATCGCGCGTTCGAGGCGCTGGACCTGCGCGCCATGGACGCGGTGTGGGCGCACGGCCCGGACGTCAAGTGCGTGCATCCGGGCTGGCCGCTGCTCACGGGCTGGGAGGCCGTGCGGGCCTCGTGGGAGACGATCTTCGCCAACACCCAGGAAATGCGCTTCACGCTGACCGACGTGCTGGTGGCCGGCACCGACGAGCTCGCGTGGGTGACGTGCACCGAAAACATCCTGTCGGAGACCGACGGCCGCGTCGGCGTCACGTCGATTCTCGCGACCAATGTGTTCGAGCACGACGGCGGCACGTGGCGCATGGTCCATCACCACGCCTCGCACGTGCTCGGTCGTCCCGCTCAGACGCCGTAGAAATTGTAGAACTCGCACACCGGCGCTTCCAGGCGCAGCACCTGCAGCGGGAAACAGTCGTCCAGGCCGTCGGGCGTCGATTGTCGCGCCAGTCGCTCGCGGAGCCGCTCGGCCATGCTCGCTTTGACGTCTCCGTGGCGATCGAGGAACTGCCCCCACAGCGGCATACGCTGGAACCGGCCGTGGACGGGGCGCGCGGTCGCCAGGTACGACTTGGGAAACAGCCGCCGATACGCCTCGAGGTTGTAGAGCCACGAGGCGCCGACCACCCTCACCAGCGGTCCGCCCGCGCGCCTCACGTGCGAAAACAGCGCGGCCAGCTCCGTCCGCCGCTGTGCCTGGCGTTCGATCGCCAACGGTGAGCCAGCGGCGTCGGCGTTGGCGAAGTGAAGGCGGATGCGCTCCTCACCGAGCCGCCCGTACGACATGCAGCCGAAGGTCGCGACCACCGGCGGCCAGGGCACCGCATGCCGTCGGCTCAGGTACCGGAGATAGGTCCACTCGCCGCGGTCCTCGGCGTCTCGTAGGCCGGCCGCGTACTCGCGCCAGCCGGCATGCTCGGGATCGAAGTCTCCGCCGAGGCCAAAGCGGATATAGAAGTTGGTGTACTGCAATACCGCACGCTCGAGTGACAGCCCCGTGAGGCGCGCGACGCGCTCGGCAAACTCCAGCTGGAGATCGAAGAAGGCTTTGGCATAAGGAGCGCGCTCGCTCACGGCACGCGCCGCAGCAATGCCCAGCCGCGCTCGCGCGTGACGACCTCGAAGCCGGTGACCTGCTCGCGTGCAATCAGCGTTTCCAGCTCGAGCACCCACTGCGCCCGCTCGACACCGGTCGGAAACACGTAGCACTCCTGGCGCGTGGCCAGGTGCGGGACCAGCCGCTCGTTGACACTGACGGGCACACGCTCGGGTACGCGCGCCATCATCGACCGCACCGCGCGCTAGTCGGGAC
>JBKOZH010000097.1:0-14335 GCA_046725765.1 Candidatus Methylomirabilota bacterium
CCGCCGTCGGTGGCGTCGGGGACGAACGAGGCGACCTCGCGCGGCGCGTGCGGCTTCGCGATGTCCACGATCCGCAGGCCGTACGCGAACCACGCGACCGGGATTTCGGTCCCACGAACCTCTTCGCATGGTTGATGGCAGCCGGTGAACTCCGGCTGCGGCGAGCCGTCGATGCCATCGACCTGGAACGAGGCGAACGGCGTGGGCCGCGTCTCCTCGGAGATGTCGACGAGCCAGAGAAAGGCCGGCGTGCCCGGCGGGATGCGCATGACGTCTTCGTCGGCGACGAGCAGCACGCGGCGGCCTTGCAGCGCGAAGGGAATCGGCAGCGCGGTGTGGGTTGGCGTGCTGAACGGCGGACTCCAGTCGAGGCCGGCGACCAAGCGCGGCTTGGCCATGTCTTCGATGTCCAGGATGACGAAGCCGCCGTGCCAATAGGAAACGTAGAGCCGGTTGCCGAGACGGATCGGGTGATGGCAGCGATGCGCGCGGCCCTCCCACGTCGGCGTCTCGCCCCCGGCGATCCACTGTCCCGGCATCCACCAACGGCCGACTTCTTGCGGGCGCGCGGGATCCGCCAGGTCGAGGATGCCGACGATGTTGCCGCGATAGCCCTCGAGGTCGGGCGAGAGGTAGGCGTAACGGCCGTCGAACGTGAACCGATGCACGCCTTTGCACGGCCAGAACGCGATCTCGCGCGGCGTGTCGGGGCGTGAGACGTCGTAGATCCCGAGACCGCCTCGGAAGCCGGCGCCGGGCGTCGTGCGTGGCGCGGCCTCGCGGTTCACGAGCATCACGTCATTGACGACGCGGACCTTGTGCGAGTGCGTGTCGGCGGGCACGGTGACCTCGGTCAGCTTGCGCGGGTTCGCCGGATCGCTGACGTCAACGATCGTCGTTCCGTGCGGCGCCTTCATGTGGGCGATGTAGGCGATGCTGCCGCTGACGACGACCTGCCCGCCACCCGGGCAATCGAAGTAACCGACTGGCTTGATGCCGCGCGTCTGTGCCATCGCTGCCTCCCGTCGGGGAATGGCGTGTAATATACGTCGCCACGGAGGCCATCATGACCCGCACTCGTGTGCTGATCGCAGTCGCCGTCGCGACGCTCGTCGTCATCGCCGCCGCCGCGCTCGTTCCCGTCGCGCGCGCCGCCGATCCCATCAAGCTCGGCTTCGGCATGGCGCTCACCGGCGGCCTGTCGGCCAACGGCAAGCCCGCGCTGCTGGCGGTGGAGATCTGGAAGGACGACGTCAACAAGAAGGGCGGCCTCCTCGGCCGGCCCGTGCAGCTCGTGTACTACGACGACCAGACGAATCCGTCCACCGTGCCCGGCATCTACACGAAGCTGCTCGACGTCGACAAGGTCGATCTCATCATCTCCGGCTACGGCACCAACCTGATCGCGCCGCTCATGCCGATCGCCATGGAGCGCAAGCTGACGCTCATGGGGATGTTCGGCCTCGCGAACAACGAGAAGTATCAATATCCGAACTACTTCCAGATTCAGCCGGCGGGACCCGATCCGCAGACGAGCACCGCCATCGGCTTCTTCGAGCTGGCCGCCAAGCAGAATCCCAAGCCGCAGACCGTGGCCATCGTCGGCGCCGACGCGGAGTATCCGCAGAACGCGCTCGTCGGCGCGCGCGAGCTGATCAAGCGCTACGGCCTCAAGACCGTGTACGACAAGACCTATCCGCCGAGCACCGTCGACTACACGCCGATCGTGCGCGCCATCAAGGCGACCAACCCCGACATCGTCTTCGTCGCGTCATATCCACCCGACTCGGTCGGGATGCTGCGCGCCGCCCACGAGGTCGGCCTGCAGCCGAAGATCTTCGGCGGTGGCATGGTCGGATTGATGTTCACGACGGTGATGACCAGCATGGGCTCGCTGCTCAACGGTGTCGTGAACTATGACTTCTGGGCGCCGGAGCCGCCGTTCCTCGCCATCGCCGGCGTCAAGGACTTCCTGAAGGAATACCAGGCGCGCGCGGAGAAGGCGGGCGTCGATCCGCTCGGTTACTACCTGCCGCCGTACTCGTACGCGCTGGTGCAGGTCCTCGGTCAGGCCGTCGAGGCGACGAAGGGGCTCGACCAGCAGAAGATCGCCGACTACATCCGCGCCAACGAGTTCAACACGATCGTCGGCAAAGTGAAGTTCGGCAAGAACGGCGAGTGGGCGAAAGGCCGGACGCTGATGGTGCAGTACCAGAAGATCTCGGGCAACAGCATCGATCAGTTCCGCGGGCCGGGCAAGAAGGTCGTGCTCTATCCCGACGAGTTCAAGTCGGGGAACATCATCTATCCGTACGCGGCCGCGCTGAAGTAGCGCGCGGCCCGTGTTCTCCTGGGACCTGCTGGCGAACGCGGTGGTCGCCGGCTTGCTGCTCGGCGGCTTCTACGCCGCCGTCAGCCTCGGCATCGGCCTGATCTTCGGCCTGCTCGACATCGCCAACATCGCCCAGCCGGCGTTCCTGATCCTGGGCGCCTACGCGGCGTACGTCATGAATTCCGCGTATGGGCTCGATCCGATCCTGGCGGGCATCGCCTTCACGCCGGTGTTCTATCTGCTCGGCGCCGTCGTCTACCGCGTGTACTACGGCAGCTTCGAGCGCCGCGGCCAGGAGTCCCTGCGCGGTCTCGTCTTCTTCTTCGGCATTCTGTTCATCATCGAGGTGAGCCTCAGCCGCAAGTTCGGTGTCGATTACCGGCTGGTCCAGGCGGGCTACATCGGCAAATCCATCGACCTCGGCGGCATCGGGATCTCGTTTCGCTACCTCGTGCCCTGCCTCGTCGGCGTGGCCATGACGCTCGCGCTCTACCTGTTCCTCGCGCGCACGTTCTACGGCCGCGCCATCATGGCGGTCTCGCAGGACCAGGCCGCATTGCGGCTGATGGGCGCCGATCCGATCCGGATCAAGACGATCGCCTTCGGCATCGGCATCGCGGCGGCCAGTCTCGCGGGCGCGCTGCTCATCATGATCGCGCCGGTGATCCCGTCGACCGACCGTGACTACATCGGCCGCATGTTCGCCATCACCGTGCTCGGAGGCATGGGCAGCATCGGCGGCACCCTGGTGGCCGCCGTCATCCTCGGCGTGGTCGAGAGCATCATGGCGACGTTCTTCGGGCCGTCGTGGTCGCTGGCGGTGTCGTTCGGCATCTTGCTGGCGGCGCTCGCCGTGCGCCCGTCGGGACTGTTCGGCCGGTGATGCGCCGCGCCTGGGTCAGCGTGCTGATCGGCCTCGCCGTCGTGGCCGCCGGCGTCGCGCTCGCCTCGCTGCGCGTGAACCCGTACGTTTATTTCGCCGGCTACGTGATTCTTCAATACGTCGTCATCGCGACCGCCTGGAACATCCTCGGCGGTTACGGCGGCTACGTGAACTTCGGCACACCCGCGTTCTTCGCCCTGGGCGCGTATACCGCGGTCGTCCTCATCCAGTTGATGAAGGCGCCGCTGCCGGTGCTGATCGTCGCGGGCGGACTCGTCTCCGCGCTGCTCGGCCTCGGTATCGGCTACCTCACGCTCCGCCTGCGCGGGACGTTCTTCTCGATCGCGACGCTGGCGCTGTCGGTCGTGCTGCAGACGATGATCATCAACTGGGAGTATGTCGGCGGCTCGCGGGGGATCAGCGTGATCCGGCCCAGCGGACCGCCGTTTGGCAACTACGTCGTGTTCCTCTTCACGGTCATGCTCGCTTTGGCCGTGGGCGCCGTGCTCGTGGCGCGCTTCATCGAGCGATCGTGGATTGGCCGCGGGCTCGCGGCCCTGCGCGACAACGAGGAGGCGGCCGAGTGCATGGGCGTGCCGACGCTGCGGCTGAAGCTGTTCGCCACCACGATCAGCGGTTTTCTGCTCGGCGTGGCCGGCGCGCCGTTTCCGTATTACGTCACGTTCGTCGTGCCCGACTCCGCGTTCGCGCTCGACTACGCGGTGAACGCGCTGGCCATGCCGATGATCGGCGGCACCACGAGCTGGATGGGGCCCGTCATCGGCGCCGTCCTCGTCGGTACCGCGCAGCAGCTGGCCACGGTGACGATCTCCTCGGACTTGAATCTCTTGATCGTCGGCGTCGTGCTCGTCGCGTTCGTCGTCCTGGCCCCCGAAGGCATCCTCGGTCTCGTGCGCCGGCTGCGAGCGCCGTGACGACGCTCGGCGCGCTGCTCCACGTCGACGGCCTGACCAAGCGCTTCGGCGGCTTCACGGCCCTCAACGGGGTCAGCATCGCGGTCAAGCCCGGCGAGCGCTTCGGCCTCATCGGCCCCAACGGCTCGGGCAAGACCACGCTGATCAACTGTGTGTCCGGCGCGCTGCCCGTCGACGGCGGCCGCATCGTATTCGATGGGCGCGACATCACCGCGCTGCCGGCGCACCGGCGCACGCGGCTCGGCATCGTGCGGAGCTTTCAGATCCCCAAGCCGTTCACCAGCATGACGGTGCTCGAGAACCTCGGGATCCCCCTCGAAAACACCGCGCACGGCCGCGCCGACGACGGCGCGGAGGCCATGCAGATCCTCGAGAGCATCGGGCTCGCCACCAAGGCCGATCTGCGGCCTGCGGGGCTGACGCAGATCGAGATGCGCAAGCTCGAGCTCGCGCGCGCGATGGCGGCGCGGCCGAAGCTCTTGATCTCCGACGAGGCGATGGCGGGCCTGTCGCACGCCGAAGTGGACGACATCCTGACCATCCTGTTTCGGCTCAACGCGCAGGGCATCACGATCATCATGATCGAGCACATCATGCGTGCGGTGATGCGCTTCTCCGAGCGCATCGTCGTCCTCGACGCGGGTGAGCGCATCGCCGAAGGCACGCCCGACGAGATCGTGCGCAACCCGGCCGTGGAGAAGGCCTACCTTGGCGAATAGGATCGTCGTCCGCAACATCGACGCCGGCTACGGCGCGGTGCGCGTGCTGCACGGCGTGTCGATCGAGGTGCGCGAGGGCGAGACGGTCGCGCTGCTAGGCACCAACGGCAACGGCAAGAGCACGCTGATCAAGTGCATCATGGGCATGGTGGCGCCGACAGCCGGCGAGGTGTTTCTCGAGACGGACGGCACGCGCGTGGATCTCACGCGGCGATCGACGGAAGAGATCGTCAGCCTCGGTATCGCGCTGGTGCCGGAGGGCCGGCGCCTCTTTCCCAAGCTCACCGTCGAGGAGAACCTCCTGCTCGGCGCCTACCGCAAGGCGGCGCGCGCCGACATCGAGCGCAATCTGGAGTTTGCCTACGAAGCCTTCCCGGTGCTGCGAGGGCGCCGGGCGCAGCTCGCCGGCAGCATGAGCGGCGGCGAGCAGCAGATGCTGGCCATCGCGCGCGCCCTCATGTCGTCGCCGCGAATCTTGCTCGTCGACGAGCCGTCGGTCGGGCTGGCGCCGATCCTCGTCAGCCGCGTCATCGCCAAGATTCGCGAGCTGAAAGAGCGACGGCAGCTGACCGTGCTCATGGCCGAGCAGAACTTCAACCAGGCGACGAAGATCGCCGACCGCGGCTACATCATCGTGCACGGCAAGATCGAGTTCGAGGGCCGCACCACTCAGGAGCTGCGCGAGAACGAGCTGGTGAAGAAGTACTACCTCGGCGTCTAGATCGCGCCCTGCTGGAGCGTGATGCCGCCGTCGACGGCAATCCACTGGCCGGTGATGTTTCGCGCCGCATCGCTCGCGAGAAATGCGGTGAGGTGACCGATGTCCTCCGGCGTCTGCTCCCGGCCGAGCGGCACCCCGCGCTTGACGACTTCGAGAAAGACGCCGCGCGTGTCGAGCGCCGCGTAATCGGGGTTCTGCAGCTTGATGGCCTGAGCCAGGCCGTCCCACGCGCGCGTCCACAGAAAGCCGGGACAGATGGCGTTGACGCGGATGTCGTCCGGCGCGTATTCGAGCGCGAGGCTCTTCGTCAGTGAGACGACGCCGGCCTTGGCGGCTGCATACGCCGGCAGCCGTGGCGACGCGACGAGCGCGGCGATCGACGCGATGTTGACAATGGCGCCGCCGCCGCGCGCTTTGAGATGCGCCAGAGCCGCACGCGCAGTCAGGAACGTGGTCTTGAGGTTCTGCGACAGGTATGCGTCCCAGAGCGTTTCCGGCATCGTCTCGAGGCCGATGCTCGGTCGGGGAACGTTGGGATCGCCGGTGCCGCGTCCGGCGCCGGCGTTGTTCACGACGATATCGAGCCCGCCGAACCGCTCGACCACCGCGTGCACCGCTTTGAGCACGTCGGCCTCGACGGCGACGTCACACGTCACCGCGATCCCCGGCACGGGCAGCGCGGCCGCCGTCTTCTCGGCCTCGGCGCCGTCGAGATCCAGCACGGCGACGCGTGCGCCGTGCGAGGCCAGGACGCGCGCGATCCCGGCGCCGATGCCACGCGCGCCGCCCGTCACGATTGCGGTCTTTCCGGTCAGCATGAGCCCTTCTGCGTCGAGCGGTCCGGGTTCGCCGGCATGCCGGGCTGCTCGACGACGCCGATCGTCGCGCCGCGCCCGTGGATCGCCAGCGCCTGCGCGATTGCGTCCTCGACGGTCGGCGCTGTGTCCCAGCCCAGGTGGCGCGGCACGTGGGCGTCGCGTGCCCCGGCGACGATGACGCGGCCGACACGCTTGAGGCGCTTGAGCGGATGCGTCGCGAGAATGCCGTGGATCGGGTGGAACGCGAAGCGATGGCGGTACGCGTCGATGTGCGCCGCGTGGCGCGCGAATTCGTCCTCGAAGCGCGCGTTGATCTCGTACGGGTCGCGCGTCTTGGGCAGTACGCGCTCCCACACGTCCGGATACGAGGGGTGATGCACGCGGTCCCAGGCATCGGTCACCGCGGCCGCCATGATCACCGTACAGCCGGGCTTGCCCGCCGCATCGATCATCCCGCCGAGATAGCCAAGCCCCATCGAGATGAGCGTGAGAATTGGATTGAGCGACGCCCAGATGGCGTACGGGCTCGAGTCGGGCACCCCATAGACCAGGATGTCGACGGGCTCCGTGGCGACGGCGCGCCGCGGCGGAAAGAGGGCGGTCAGGACGTCGAGTGCCGCGCGCCGTGTGTCGTCCACGGCGCCCGCGAACACGCGTGCGGCGTGAAACGGATCGGCCAGCAGCGTGTCGATCTTGAAGATGCGCCGCCCCAGGCGCGCCTCGAGGTGATGGCCCATCTCGTCGAGCACCGCGTGCATGCGGTTGCGCTGCAGCGACATCGACATGCCGTCCGGGTCGTGCGTGACGCGGATCGAGCGCCACGTCGAGAGCCCGATGCACACCGATTTCCACCCGCCGGTGAAGCCGCGGATGTAGTTGGTGTTGACGTAGACCGTGAGATCGGCGTCGGTGACGCGCCGGCTGACCTCAACGGGATAGCCGTGCTCCGGCGTGACGCCGAGATCGACGATCTGCTCGGAGTCTTCGGCGTCGTGGCACGAGAGCTGTGTTCCGAACTCGGCGACCAGTGCGGGGTCGAGCAGGCGCCCGAGCTCCGCCGGCCGGCACATGCGGTGCAGTGCGTTGGCGCACACCAGCCGCACCTGCGAGCGTGACACGCCGGATGCCGCGAGCTCGTTGAGCACCGCCCGAATCGCCACCGGACGGATCCGACCGAACGAGCCCGTGGTGTGATCGTCGAAGGCAATCGTCACGCGCGCATCCGGCTTGACGAGATCGCGAATGCGCGGCAGCCCGAGCGGCGTGGCCAGCGCCTCGCGCACGGCGGCGTCGAGATCGGCCAGCGGCGGGAGGTCGCGGGCGGGCTCGCTCGATAACCGCCGCGTGCCGGACGGTAGCGTCGCCGTCAGCGCGCCGGCACCGTACGGCAGCTCGACGTTCATCGCGCGCTCACGCCGTCCACTGGCGCGGGCCCTCGTCGGTGAAGCCGCACTGCTCGCACGGATGGAAGTAGTGCATGGCGGGCGGCATCGCCACGGCCAGGCGCAGCGACAGCTCGGTGCCGACGTTCTTGATGTGATGGACGGTGCCGCGCGGTACCCACACGATGTCGTCCTTGCTCGCGCGAACGATCGTGCCGCCGGTGAGCTCCCACTCCAGCACGCCGGCCAGCACCACCCACCACTCGTCGAAGTCGGCGTGCCAGTGCGGACGGTTGCCGCCGCCGGGCGGGCTCGCGATGAGCGTCACCAGCTGCCGATCGTCGGCGATGATGCGCTTGGACCACGGCGGCGCCTTCATCTGCGCGATGACGTCGGCGATGCGGGTGTGCAACACGTTCGGCCAGGTGGCGTTGGCGGCCGTTGGCGGAATCGGACCTTGCACGATGGTCGGTGTCATGCGCCATAGATGAGCACAGGACGGGCGCCTGGGCTAGACTCAGGCCCCAGTCTCCGATCAGGAGGACTCGACGATGCGTCCACGCCTCGTCCTGACCATCGCGCTCACTCTGGCCCTCGGCGAGTCCGCGTACGCACAGCAGGTGCCGCGTCCGGGCGGTGAGCTCGTGTTCGTCGTGGGCTCCGAGAGCCCGTCCTACGACGCGCATCGGGAGGAGACCTTCGGGCTGCTCCATCCGGCGGCGCCGCACTACAGCACGCTCTTACGCGTCGATCCGAACGACACCACCGGCACGAAGATCATCGGCGACCTCGCCGAAAGCTGGGCCGTGTCAAAGGACGGGCTCACGTACACGTTCAAGATCCGGCGTGGCGTGAAGTTCCACGACGGCTCGGCGCTGACCTCGCGCGACGTCAAAGCCTCCTATGACAAGATCCTCTCGCCACCGCCGGGCCTGACGAGCCCGCGCAAGGGGCAGTACGCCGTCGTGGAGGCGCTCGAGGCGCCCGACGCCGAGACGATCATCTTCCGTCTCAAGCACCCGTCGGCCGGCTTGCTCTCCGGGCTGGCCTCGCCGTGGAACTGGATCTACAAGGCCGACATCCTGACGAAGGACCCGCACTGGTACGAAAGGAACATTCTCGGCTCGGGGCCGTTCACCTTCGTCGAGCACGTCAAGGGCTCCCACTGGGTGGGCCGGCGGTTCGCCGACTATTGGGACCGCGGACGGCCGTACCTCGACGGTTACCGCGCGATCTTCATCCCGAACACCGCGGCTCGCATCGCGGCGGTGCGCGGCGAGCGGGCGCTGATCGAGTTCCGCGCGTTCAATCCGTCGGCGCGCGACGTGCTCGTCGCCGCGCTCGGCTCCAAGATCACCGTGAAGGAAAGCCCCTGGGACTGCGCGCTGTGGGTGGTGCCGCACCACGAGAAGAAGCCGTGGGACGATCCGCGCGTGCGCCGCGCGCTGACCCTCGCTGTCGACCGGTGGAGTGGCAGCAAGGCGCTGTCCCGGATCACGATCCTCAAGGAGGTCGGCGGGGTGCAGGTGCCCGGCACGACCTACGCCGCCGCCGAGACCGAGCTGGTCCGGCTCGCCGGGTTCTGGCGCGACGCCGAGGCATCGCGCGCGGAAGCGCGCCGGCTGTTGCGCGAAGCCAATGTGCCGGAGGGATTCGCGTTCGTGCTCAACAATCGCAATCTGCCGGAGCCCTTCGAGCCGCTTGCCATCTGGCTCGTGGATCAATGGAAGAAGGTCGGGCTCAATGCGACGGTACGCGTGATGGAGACGGCGGCGTGGTTCAACGCGCTGCGCACCGGGGATTTCGAAGTGAGCATAGACGGGCAGTGCGGCTACATCGTCGAGCCCGATCTCGATCTCTACAAGTTCCTGTCCGCCGATCGCACCGACGCCTCCTACGGCCGCTATACGGACCGCGCGCTCGACGCGCTCTACGACCGCCAGGCCCGCGCGCGCGACGTCGACGAGCGCCGGCGATTCGTGCGCGAGTTCGAGAAGCGGCTGCTCGACGAGCAGGCGCACGTGATCCCGACGCTCTGGTGGCATCGGATCGTCCCGTATCATGCGCGCGTGCGGGGCTTCACGATCACGCCGAGCCACTTCCTCAACGGCCAGCTCGACATGATCTGGCTGGCGGAGTGAGAGCATGCGCATCTTGATCTGCCTCGCGCTGGTCGCGCTCGCGCTCGTGTCACCGGCGGGCGCCCAGGAGCGCCCGCGCGCCGGTGGCGAGCTCGTCTTCCTGGTGCCGTCGGAGCCGCCGTCCTACGACGGCCACAAGGAGGGGACGTTCGGCGTCATCCATCCGCTGGCGCCGCACTACAACACGCTGCTGCGTATCGATCCGACGGACAAGACGGGCACGCGGCCCATCCCAGACCTCGCGGAGTCGTGGACGATCTCGCCGGACGGGCTCGTGTACACGCTGCGATTGCGGCAGGGCGTGCGCTTCCACGACGGCAGTCCGATGACCTCGCGCGACGTCAAGGCCTCCTACGACAAGATCGTGTTCCCGGCCGCGAACGCGGTTTCGATGCGCAAAGGCTCCTACACCGCGATCGAAGTGATCGAGGCACCCGACCCGCACACGGTCGTGTTCCGGCTCAAATGGCCCCAGGCTTCGTTCCTCACCAATCTTGCTTCGCCGTATAACTGGATCTTCAAGGCCGACATCCTCGCCAAGGACACCCGCTGGTACGAGACCAACGTGATGGGGACCGGCCCGTTCAAGTTCGTCGAGCACGTCAAGGGCTCGCACTGGGTCGGCAAGAAAAACCCCGACTACTGGGACAAGGGCCGTCCGTACCTGGACGGCTACCGTGCGCTGTTCATCTCGTCGTCGTCCGCGCAGGTGGCGGCGGTGCGGGGTGAGCGCGCGCACATCCAGTTCCGCAGCGTCAGCCCCGCCGACCGCGACGCGCTCGTGGCGTCGCTCGGGTCGAAGGTGGCCGTGCAGGAGAGCGCGTGGAACTGCGGCCAGCTCGTGACGATCAACCACGAACGCAAGCCATTCGACGACCGGCGCGTGCGACGCGCTCTGACGCTGGCGCTCGACCGCTGGGAGGCGTCGAAGAATCTCTCGCGCATCGCCGTCGTGAAGGAAGTCGGCGGGATCCAGGTGCCGGGCACGCCGTGGGCGACGCCGCCCGCGGAGCTGGAGAAGCTCGCGGGCTACGGGCGCGACATCAAGGCCGCGCGTGCCGAGGCGCGACGGCTGCTGCGCGAGGCCGGCGTTGCCGAAGGCTTTTCGTTCACGTTCAAGAACCGCGGCATCCCGCAGCCGTACGAGCCGATCGCCATCTGGCTGATCGACCAGTGGAAGCAGATCGGCCTCAACGTGCGGATGGAGACGATCGAGGCCTCCGCGCACGTGTCGCATCTTCGCCGCGGCGACTTCGAAGTCGCCAGCGACGCGCAGTGCAGCTTCGTCATCGACCCCGATTTCGACATCCAGAAGTTTCAGTCCGCGGGCATCTCGGACAACAACTACAGCCGCTACAAGGACCCCGTGCTCGACGACCTCTATACCAAGCAGTCGCGCGCCGTCGATCCCGACGAGCGCAAGCGGTACCTGCGCGCGTTCGAGAAGCGCCTCCTCGACGAGGAGGTCCGCTACCTCAACACGCTGCAGTGGCATCGCATCGTCGTGCACAATGCCAAGCTCCGAGGTTGGACCGTCACGCCGTCGCACTTCTTGAATCAGCAGCTCGATACGGTCTGGCTGGCGGAGTAGTCACACTGAGAAAGAGAGAGCCATGAACATGAGAGTCGTGGCGGCCCTGATGGCCGCCTTCTTTGTCACGTGTGGTCTTTCGTCTGCCGCGCTCGCGCAGGACAAGCCCCGCCCCGGTGGCGAGCTGATCTACCTCGTTCCCTCGGAGCCGCCGTCCTATGACGCTCACAAGGAGGGGACCTTCGGCGTCGTGCACCCGCTGGCGCCGCACTACAACACGCTGCTGCGCGTCGATCCAACCGACCGCACGGGCAGCAAGGTCATCGGCGACCTGGCCGAGTCGTGGACCGTCTCGCCCGATGGGCTCACGTACACGCTGAAGCTCCGCTCCGGCGTGCGCTTCCACGACGGCAGCGTCCTGACGTCGCGCGACGCCAAGGCCAGCTACGACAAGATCGTCTTCCCGCCGGCCGAGACGTCGTCGTATCGCAAAGGGCAGTACCGCGTCGTCGAGGCCATCGAGGCGCCCGACGCGTCGACGATCCGCTTTCGTCTGAAGTGGCCCGAAGCGTCATTCCTCATGACGCTGGCCTCGCCGTACAGCTGGATCTACAAGGCGGACATCCTGGCCAAGGACATTCGCTGGTACGAGAAGAACGTGATGGGCACCGGCCCGTTCACGTTCGTCGAGCACGTCAAGGGCTCGCACTGGGTCGGTAAGAAGAATCCGAACTACTGGGACAAGGGCAAACCGTATCTCGACGGGTTCCGCGCGCTCTTCATCAGCTCGTCGTCCGCGCAGGTCGCGGCCATTCGCGGCGAGCGCGCGCACATTCAGTTCCGGAGCTTCAGCCCGGCCGAGCGCGACACGCTGGTGGCCGCGCTCGGCTCGAAGATCACGGTGCAAGAGAGCCCCTGGGACTGCTCGATGCTCGTCGCGATGAACCACGAGCGCAAACCGTGGGACGACAAGCGCGTGCGCCGGGCGCTCACGCTGGCGCTCGATCGCTACGAGGGCGCGAAGAATCTTTCGCGCATCGCCGTCGTGAAGGACGTCGCGGGGATTCAGGTGCCCGGCACGCCGTGGGCGACGCCGCCCGCGGACCTGGAAAAGCTGGCGGGCTACGGGCGCGACATCAAGGCCAGCCGCGCCGAAGCCCGGCGGCTGCTCCGCGAGGCCGGCATTGCCGAGGGCTATTCGTTCGTGTTCAGGAACCGCGGCATCCCGCAGCCCTACGAGCCCCTCGGCATCTGGCTCATCGACCAGTGGCGGCAGATCGGTCTCAACGCGCGGCAGGAGACGATCGAGGCGTCCGCGTACCATCCAATGCTTCAGCGCGGCGACTTCGACGTCGCGATGGACTTCCAGTGCGGCTTCGTGATCGAGCCCGACATGGACATCGACAAGTTCCAGTCGGTGGGGATCTCCGACCGCAACTTCGGCCGTTACAAGGATCCCGTGCTGGACGATCTCTTCGTCAAGCAGTCACGCGCGATCGATCCGGAAGAGCGCAAGCGCTATCTGCGCGCCTTCGAGAAGCGCCTGCTCGACGAGGAGGTGCACTACTTCTGGACGCTGCAGAACCATCGCATCGTCCCGCACAGCAACAAGGTGCGCGGCTGGACGATCACGCCGTCGCACTTCTTGAATCAGCAGCTCGACACGGTGTGGCTGGCTGAGTAGCGCCGTCAGCGGCGTGGCCCGGCGTCCGCGCGAGTTTTAGCGCGTCGGCCGCCGGCGCCGCGACGCAACCAGGCCGTATGCCTGACTGACGAGCTTCGCGATCACGGTCCAGTTCGGGCGCCGATCGATGCGGACGCCGACCCAGCCGCGACCGCCGACGTACGGCGGCCGGAAGAACCGCGCGGGATCGGTAAAAATCATCGCCTCCTGCTCGCCGAGGGGCGCCGCCAGCCACACCGCCAGATGGTCGGCGCCGTGATGATGATCGTCGAGCTGCGCGAACAGCTTGCCGCGCACGCGCCACGTGGGCTCGCCCCACGCGAGCTTTTCAGTGTGTCGGGCAGGGCGAGACAGATCGCGCGCAGCCGCTCCACGGCCGTTCGCTGCGATCCTCGCCCGGTGCGCCGTCGTGAGCCGGCTTGGCGACGACGCTGCCTCATCGGTCGCGAAAGTGCGGCATCACCTCGCGCGCGAACAACTCCATTGAGCGCCTGATCTTGTCCTGAGGCAGGCCGCCGAAGTTCATCCAGCAGAGCACGTGGCCGACGCCCGCCGCGCGCATCGCCTCGATCTTGCGCGCCACCGTGTCGGGTGAGCCGAAGGCGACCGTCTCGCGGACGAGATCGTCCCAGTTGATCTTCGCCAGCCGCTCGGCCAGCTGTCGAAAGTGCGGCTGCAGGCTCGGGTGCGCTTCCTCGATGCGCTCGGGGATCACGAAGCGGCGGAAGGACTCCTGGTACCAGAGCTCGGCGTCCTTCGACTCGGCGAGCGCCTGCGCATCCGTCGGCGCCACGTAGATCTGGCGCGAGACACCCCAGCGCTTGAGCAAGTCGGCGATCTCGTCCTCCGCGCGTCCGGCCTTGCGCGCGGCGTTGACGTAGGCCTCGCGGTTCGTGACGAGCTGCTGCTCGGCGTTGCCGCGCAGCACCGAGTTCAGCATCGGCCAGCCGCGCGCGGCCGTGCCCTCGATGCTCTCCTTGCTGCCGCACACCTGGTAGACGGGCGGATGCGGCTTCTGGTACGGCTTCGGCATCACGCGCGTGTCGCGAATGGTGAAGAAGCGGCCTTCGTAGGAAAACGGCTCGGTCTGGGTCCACGCCTGCGTGATGATCTCGACCGCTTCCTCGAAGCGATCGCGATTCTCCTGCTGCGGCACGTTGTAGCCGCGAAACTCGGCGGGGCGGTTGCC
>JBKOZH010000010.1:0-43387 GCA_046725765.1 Candidatus Methylomirabilota bacterium
GCGAGAGGATGCGCTTGACCGTCTCGATCTCGGACTTGCGGCCGTGAACGATCAGCGAGTTGGAGCGCTTCTCGGCGATCACCAGCGGGTGCCGCTCACCCGTCGTCGTGGCGCCGGGGGGACCGGCGGGCGCGGCCGGAGGCGCGCCGGGGGCAGCAGGCGCGGGCGCGGCCGGGATGCCGGGGGCGCCAACCGACGCGCGCAGACGGCCGCCGGCGAACAGCTGGTTCAAGATCGTCGCGACTTCCGTCGCGTCAGCGAAGCTCACCGGGATGATCTGCAGCTCGTCGAGCGAGACCTGCACGTCGATCAGCCGGACGATGTCGAGCACGCGCCGGATGTTCGACGCCGAGTCAGTGATGACGAGCACGTTGGTCTCACGGTTGGCGACCAGCGTGCCGCGCGAGGAAACGAACGGGCGCAGCAGCACGCCGAGATCGTTGACGGACGCGTATCGGACCGGAACGATCTGCGTGATGATCTCGTCCGCCGTTCGCCCGTCGAGCGGCACGTCGCCGACAACCGTCGGCACGGCGCGCTCACGCGCGCCCTCGACGCGCACGATCTTGTAGAGGTTGCCGGCTTTCACGGCGGTGAAGCCGTGCACCTCGAGAATGCCGAGCAGCACGCCGAAGACGTCTTCCTGCGGAATGCGGCCGGAGGTCTGGACCGTGACCTTGCCGCGCACGTCCGGCGACAGCACGTAGTTGAAGCCGACGATCTCGCTCGCCGCATGGACGACCGTCTCGATGTCGGCGTTGTCGAAGTTCAGCACGATGAATCGTCCGCTCGGCGATGTCGGCGGCGTGGGCGTGCTCAGCGGCGGGGCGGGTCGCGGCTGCGGCACCACCGGCGGCGGGGCCGGCGGCCCCGGCTCGGGCGCGCGCGGTCCCACGGACACGGGCGGCACCCCCGGCGGCGTCGTTTCGGTTTGGACCGTCACCGTCGTCGGCGAGGGGACGGGACCGTCGGGCGGGGTCGCGATCTTCGGCGTCGGCTTGCGCGTCGTCGCACATCCGGCCAGGAGCCAGAGTGCGAGAGCGCCGGCGATGACGCGATTCAGATTATTGTTGCGGCGCATCGCCCATGCCGGGTGGTACGCGGCGCAGCAGGTTTGGCGGCAACGCCCGCCGGCCCGGAACCACCGGCGGATTGACGACGGGAGGCTGGCCGGGCACCGCGACCGTCGGCGGCTGTCCCGGGATGACCATCGGGGGCTGGGCGGCCGGCATCGGCGGCTGCTGCATCGCCTGAGGCGGAGCCGCGGTGACCGCAGGCGGCGGCAGCGGTGGAATCATGCCCGGCAGAAGCGGCGTGGCGGCCGGCTGTGGCACGCCGGTCACGGCGGCGGGCGTCGCCCGCGGCTTGCCCGGATCGTGCAGCCGCACGTCCATCGCGCCACCCGGTGCGTCGATGGTCACCGCGTCCGACTTGATCGCCTGTACGGTCCCGCCCAAGATGCGATCGCCGACGCGATAGCCCGCGACGCGCTTCGTCGTCGGATCCTCGAGATAGGCGATCGAGCCGCTCTCACGGACCACGACGCCGTAGAGATTCGGCCGCACCAGCGGCCCGCCCGCCATGGCCATACCGCTGGACGGCCCCTCGGCGCGCGCCGGACTGAACAGATTGCGCGCCGCCACGACGTTGTACGCGCCCGCAGGCGCGCGCGGCGTCTCGGTCGCGGCCGCGGCCGTCGCCGGTGGAGGAGTGCGTCGGCTGCCAACAGGCATCGGCATCGGCGCGAGGACCTGCCGCGCGATATAGACGACGAAGAGTGCCGCCGCCGCGGCGAGCGCCAGGTTGAGCGCCATGAGTTTTTTCGGCATCACGCTTTTGCTTTTCCGGGCGGCAGAATGAAGCCCGAAACGGTCAGGGTCGCCAGCAGCTCTTTGGGCTGGCTGACGTTCACTACTCTGACCCGTAAGTCCTTAACCGTCAATAATTTTTGCGCGCCCTCCACGCGGGCCAACAGGTCCACCAGCTGGCGGATTTCCGCGGAGACGGCGATCTCCACCGGAATCTCCAGCAGTTCGCCGCGCTCCTCGGGAGGCAGAATCCGCTCGCTGCGGATGTCGGTCCGGGCCTCGGCGGCCATATCCTTCACGAGCTTCTGAAGCTCCGAGGCCGCGACGGCGGGCGCGGCGGCGGTCAAGAACCGCGCGTTGAGGCGGTCCAGACGTGCGTTGGCAGCTTCGAGCTCGGCGGCGATCTGGCCGCGGCGTGCGAGCAGATCCATGCGGCGGATCAGCAAGCGCTCCCGTTCCGGGACCATCTCCGCGGCGGCTTGCGTTCGCTCGCGCAGCGGCGCGATCACGATCAGCCACACGGCGACAACGGCGAGGATCGCGGCGCCGCCCATGACGATCATGCGCTCGCGCGGCGATAGGCGGCCGAGCCAGTGCATCACTGTCGAGGTCCTCCGGGTGTCGCCGTCCCGGGAACGCCTCGCGCCGGCGGCGGCGGAAGTGGGGGAATCGTACTCGGCACCTGTGGAGCGGGGGCGCCGACCGCGGGTGCCGGCGGCCCTATCACCGCGGGTGGTGCGGCTAGCGGAGGGACCGCGCCTGCGGCCGGCGGCGGTGGTACCACGGCCGGGGGTGCCGCTGCGGCGGCCGTCGCTGCGACCGCGCCGCCGGCTTCCCACGCGGCGCGGATTCGGAACTGCTCTCGGTTGTCGCGCCCGCGCGTGACGGGCGAGGAGAACTCCACGCGCTCCAGACGCGGTGAGTTCTCGAGCAGCGGAATCAGTGTGCTGGCCGCGGAGGCCGCGCCCGTGAGCTCGACGCCTTTGGCGTCGAGCGAGAGCGTCGTGAGCCAGGCGTCGTTGGGGAGCGCCTCCGTGAGCTCGCGCAGCACGGGCAGCGGCCGAACGCCCGCGGTCTCGACGCCGTCGACGATCGCCAGCAGCTTGCGCTTGCGCTCGAGCTCGCGCAGCACGCGGTCCACCGCTTTCACGTCGGGGTCCATCCGCGCCATCTGCGCGTCGATGCGGCTGAGGTAGCGTTGTTCGCGCCACGCCGGCGCGAGCAAGGCGATGAGCCCGAGGACGGCCGTCGCCGCCGCGAGGCCGACGGTCATGGTCTGCGCGCGCGTGAGGCGCCGCGGACGAACGGCCGATGGCAGCAGCTCGAGCGGACGCACACCGCGTCCCGCCGCGACGGCGAGGGCGAGCTGCAGCGCACCACGATGCTCGACCGGCAGCGCGTCGAGATAGCGCGCCGCGCGCGGCGTCCACGCCGGTTCCGTCAGCGGCGCGCCCAGCTCGGCCAGTGGGTCGGCGCCGGGCGCAGGCGGTACGGCGTCGCCGGAGATCCACACGGCGTCGCATTCCCGCCAGCGCAGCGCGAGCAGCGAGCGGCGCAGCTCGTCGGCGACGAGCGCGTCGTCGACGGCCGCGACGCTGCGGCTCAGCATGACCGTGTCACCGGCGAGTAGCAGGAGATCGGTGACGCCCCCGGCACGGTGGACCCAAGCGACGTGCGCGCCACGCGGCGCGCGAGCGAGCGCGGGCAGGTTGTGGGAGGCGACGGTCAGCGACAGGGCCCGTAGCCGCGCCTCTTCCGCCAGACGCAGCGCCCCCTCGACCATGCGTCGGTCCGCGGCGGCGATGAGGACGCGCTGGTCGGCACCCGCGGGTCGCTCGGTCGTGGAATCTGTCGGCAGCACGGCGAAGTCGTACGACGCGTCCTCGGCGGGGAACGGCAGATGGCGCTCAAGCTCGAAGCCGACCATCTCGCGAACGTCGCCCGCGACGGGAGGCAAGTCGATCGGCTTGACGGTCGCGGCGCTGCGCGCGAGCGCGAGGAACATGCTGCGCGCCGGCACTCCGCGCGCGTCCAGTTCCGCGCGGAGCGCGGCGCCCGGGTTCTCGGCCTCGACGGTGAAGGCCTCGACGCGTGCGCCGCGTAGCGCGACGATCGCGAGCCGGTCGCCGAGCAGGACGCACCCCACCCGAGGTGGCCTGAAGTTCATTCCGCTAGCCTACGAGACAAACCCGCGTGCCGCAAAACTTTTCCCCCCTACCGGACGCCCGACCATTCGAGCACCGCGACGTTGTCGCCCGAGGTATCCGTGCGCCGCTGGATGATCGCCGTCAGCTGTGCGCGCACCTGGCCGTCGATGATGCCATCGGCCTCGATGCGATACGTTCGCGTCGTCAGGCTCAGCCCGCGCCCGCCGAATTGTCCGGGCACGCTCGTGTACGGGCCGTCGCGGCGTGCCTGCTCGATCGCCGAGCACTCGGCGTCACCGATGGTGAGCGCGCGCAGCACGACGCACGAGGCGGTGTTCAGATTGATCTGCCCGGGCGACTTCACCGTCACGTAGGCCGCCAGCCCGGGCTTGCCCGCAGCGCCGTGGTAGATGATCGGAGTCACGCCCTTGATTTGAAGCAGCTCGGTGATGGAGTCCAGATTCGCGTTCTTGGCCCGGTAGGGTACCGGGAGCTTCAAATAATAGTCATCGCTCTCGGCGCCATTGAGCCGGTGGTCGTCGTTCGCGTCGCGCCAGTCTTGCAAGCTGTCGTTGATCGTGTCGCGCTCGGACTTCTCGATGCCCAAGGCGAGCAGGAGTCGCTCGACCCGATCGGGCGGCGCGGCGTTGAGGTTGACGCGCGCCTCCTCGTCGGTGATGCGGTAGGAGAAGTGGCCCGCCCCCAGCGGCACATTCGTGCGCGGCAGCCGCTTGAGCTCGCGGCGTGCCCGATCGTAGAACGTCAGCACGCCGTCCTCCGCGAGCACCGCGTGCGCGACGTCGCCGGCGATCTCGCGGATCGCCTGCTCGACGGCGGCCTCGGCGAGGTGGGCCGCCATCAGCGTGTCCTTGTAAGCGCGCACCGAGGTCGCCTCCAGCCGCATCGAGTACGCGAACTCCGCGCCGAGCACGCCGAGCATGGCGAGGACCAGCAGCACTGCGATGAGGGCGAAGCCGCGCGGGTGGCTCATCGCGGCGCCCCCGTGACCCGCAACGACACGCTGATCGGCGGCAGCGTCTGCGTCCGGCCGTTGACCGTGGTGCCGACGCTGAGCTGAACGCCCTGCGGGATCGCCTTCATCTCCTGGCCGTCCCAGGTCTCGACCCACTCGCTGTCCTCGTTCTGAAACTTGAACGTCAAGGATGTGACCGATGGATCCCGCATGACGATCTCGCCCTTCGTGAACGGATCGCGGTTGGGCAGCGGACGCTCGCGCACGACGAGGCCCTGTTCGTCGCCCGACTCGAGCGAGATCACGACCGCCGTGAAGGCGACCGGCGTGCGCAGCGGCAGCGGCGGCGCCTGTGTGACAAACTCCAGGCGCTGCGCGGCGCCGTTGAACAGCATGACGACCTCCGGGGCCTCGCTCTTCGCCGCACGATACGGATAGGCCGCGCCCAGTGCGCGCGCCATTGTGAACGCGATCGCGCGCACGTGCTGATGCGCCTCGGCGCGATCTTCGCCGCGGGTCCACGCCGCCAGCGCAACTCGCAGGCCGCTGAAGGCGATGGTGAGCAACAAGCCAACGATGGCCAGCGCGATCAGCAGTTCGACCAGCGTGAAGCCGCGTGAGCGCCTCACGGCAGCCGCCTCGTCTCTTTCTTCTCGCCGTCGCCGGCCACGGTGCGGAGCGTCGCGACCGTCACCTGGCGCTCGCCCCAGCGGACGCGAACGTCGACCTCCCACTGGCGCCACCGCACGCTGCGCCCTTCGACCTCGAGGTCGGGCGTGACGACCTGCTTGACCTCGCGCTCCCAGGTGAACGCGCCCTCCGTGCCACCGTCGCGGCCGGCCTGGGAGGGCGAGCCGATTTCGCGCGTCTTGAGATCGGCGAGCAGCATCGCCTCCTGGTGCTCGCCCGAGAGCTTCAGCAGGCGCAGTCCCGAGGCGAAGCCCTGGATCGACACCACGATCGCCAGACCGAGGATGGCGAGCGCCACCAGCACCTCGAGCAGCGTGAAGCCCGCCTGCACGCGTGCCCGGTGTGCTACGCCGGCGTGGCTGGCACGCCGGGGTCTCCGACGAGACCCGTAGCTTCTGGGTCGCAGGCGGAGGTTCATTGCCGCGCGTTCTTGACGCGTCCGGTGATGGGGTCGACCGTCACGCGATAGACGATCTCGCCGACCTTGACGCGGTAGTCGGCGCCGCTCGACGTCCCCTGAGGCTCGAACTGAACCGTGAGCGCCTGCGGCGGCGTCGCTTCGACGGTGAGCCGCTCGGGAAGTGGACGCGTCTCCCGGACGTCCGCATCCGGCCCGGCGAGCACCGACATCATGCGGTTCGTGGTGTCGATCACGACGGTGTGCGACACCCGGCTGGTGATCGCGCGCTCGCGCGCGTGACGCAGGACGGCCGAGAAGCCGGCGACCTCGGCGCGGCTGCGTACCGCATCGCTGCTACGGCCGACCACGGGCACGGAGATGCCGACCACCACCATGAGGATCAGCAGCGTCACGATCAGCTCGAGGAGGGTGAAGCCTCGCTCGGCGTATCGCGAACGGCGTCGCGCGCTTACTGCTGCGCCGCCTTTCGGGATTTGAGCGACGCCCACGACGAGACGTCGGCGTTCTCGCCCTCGCCGCCGGGCGCTTTGTCGGCGCCCTCCGACCAGAGATCGTAATCGTCGTGCTGACCCGGGCAGCACGCGTACTTGTACGCCGAGTCCCACGGGTCGAGTGGGATCTCACGCTTCTTGAGGTACGGGCCGTTCCAGTTCGGTACGTTTGGGTTGGCGACGAGCGCCTGCAGCCCCTGGTTGCTGTTGGGATACGCACCGACGTCGAGGCGATACGCATCGAGTGCCGTACCGAACAGCTCGATCTGCGCCTTCGCCGCCGCCTGCTTCGACGTGCCGACGTGACCGAAGAGCCGCGGTCCGACGAGACCGACGAGCAGCCCCAGAACGATGATGACGACGAGCAGCTCGACGAGCGTAAACCCTCGCTCGTTGCGGAACAGGCGGCGCCTCACAGTGCCACCTCATTGATCGAGAAGATCGCCATGAGCATCGCGACGACGATGAATGCCACGAGTACCCCCATCACGACGATGATCGTCGGCTCGAGCAAACCCAGCGTGCGCTTCATCTCGACCCGTACGTCCGTCTCGAACGTGTCGGCCACCTTCAGCAGCATCTCCTCCATCCGTCCAGTTTCTTCGCCCACGCGCACCATGTGCACCGCAAGTGTGGGAAACATGCCCTGCTCCTGCATGCCCGACGCGATCGTCCCGCCGCGTTTGACGCCGTCGGACAACCGCGCCACCGCGGCGCCGACGGCCTGGTTCGACATCATGTCGCCGACGACGGTCAGCGCGCCGAGCACCGGCACGCCCGAGCGCAGCATCGTACCCAGCGTACGGGCGAAGCGCGCCGTCTCCACGTTGAGCGCGATGCCGCCGAACAGCGGCGCCTTGAGGATGGAGCGGTCCCACGACATCCGGCCCTCGGGTGTCGCTGTCCACATGCGCCACGCGAGCACCCCGGCGAGCCCCAGGACCATCCCGACCCACCAGTACTGCTGCAGCCCCGCGCTCACGGTGAGGAGGATCTGCGTCGGCAGGGGAATCGCCTGGTTCAGGTCGCGGAAGATCGTGGCGAAGCGCGGAATCACGAACGTCATCAGAAACACGATGGCGCCCGCGCCGACCAACGTGATCACCGCCGGATAGATGAGGGCGGATACGACGGCCTCGTTGAACGCGGCGCGCGCCTCGAGGAATTCCGCCAGGCGTCGCAGCGCGACCTCGAGCACGCCGCCCTTCTCGCCGGCGCGCACCATATTGATGTAGAGCCGCGAAAACGGCCGCGGATGGTGCTTGGCCAGCGCTTCGCTCAATGAGGTGCCGCCGCGGACGCTGCGCAACAGGTCGCTGACGATGGCCTTCACACGCGGGTTGGTCGCGAGCTCCTCGAGGATGCTGAGTGCGCGGTCGAGCGGCAGGCCGGCTTCGAACAGCGTGGCGAGCTGCTGGGTCAGCGCGAGCAGATCCCGCTGACGGACACGCGAGCCACCGAGCCGCAGCGGAGCACGCTCGCCGTGCGCGCTGACCTTGATCGGGTAGTAGCGGTCCTTTTGCAGTCGCTCGACGACGGCGCGGGCGTCCGGCGCATCCATGACCCCGTCGATCGTCTGGCCGCGACGGTCCGCGGCCTTGTACACAAAGACCGGCATCGTCTCAGGCGTCTTCCTGGGTGACTCTCAAGATCTCTTCGACGGTCGTCAGCCCCTCGCAGGCTCGCCGCCAGCCGTCCATCCGCAGCGTCATCATGCCGACCGCGATCGCGTGCTGCCGGATGTCGCGCGCCGTCGCGCGGCGCAGCATCAGGCTGCGCGCGTCCTCGGTGATCGGGAACAGCTCGTAGATGCCCATGCGCCCGCGGTAGCCGGTGCCGCGGCAGTCGTCGCAGCCCTTGCCGCGGTAGAGCTGCGTGCCCGGCGGAGCGGCGACGCCGAGCGCGTCCAGATCGGCCTGGCTCGCGCTGTCCGTTACGCGGCAGCTCAGGCAGATGCGGCGCACGAGCCGCTGCGCCAGCACGGCCTCGAGCACGGAGGCGACGAGGTAGGGCTCGACGCCCATGTCTTGCAGCCGCGTGATGGCCGCCGGGGCGTCGTTGGTGTGCAGCGTCGAGAACACGAGGTGGCCGGTGAGCGAGGCCTGGATCGCAATCTCCGCGGTCTCCAGGTCGCGAATCTCGCCGACGAGGATGACGTCCGGGTCCTGTCGCACGATGTGGCGCAGCCCGGTCGCGAAGGTGAGGCCGATCTTCGGCTTCACCGCGATCTGGTTGACGCCTTTGAGCTGATACTCGACCGGATCCTCGACGGTGATGATCTTGCGGTCGGGCGAGTTGATCTTGTCCAGCGCCCCGTAGAGCGTCGTCGTCTTGCCAGAGCCCGTCGGGCCCGTCACGAGGACGATTCCGTGCGGCCGCTTGATGAGCGACTCGAAGTGCTTGAGCGTGTCGGCGGGGAACCCGAGCCGATCGAGCGGCAGGAAGACGCTGGAGCGCTGCAACAGCCGCATCACGATCGACTCGCCGTGCACGGTCGGGATGGTGGACACGCGGATGTCGACGCGCGAGCCGTGCAGGTTGACGCGGATACGGCCGTCCTGTGGCAGGCGCCGCTCGGCGATGTTCATCTCGGCCATGATCTTGATGCGCGAGGTGACGGCCGCCTGCAGGCGCCGCGGTGGCGCCTCCTGGTCGTAGAGGATGCCGTCGATGCGATACCGGATGCGCAGCGTGTCCTCGAACGGCTCGATGTGGATGTCGGAGGCCTCGGCCGTGATCGCGTTCTCGATCAAGAGGTTGACGAGGCGCACGACGGGCGCCTCGAACGCCATGTCGCGCAGGTGGTTGACGTCCTCGTCGCCGTCGGGGCCACGCTCCTCGTCGATGCCCTCGACGATCCGCTGCAGCGCGCTGGCGTTGGCGCCGTCGTAGTTCTTGTCGATCGTCTCAAGAATTCCGGTCGCCGAGCTCACCACGAACTTCACCGCGAGGCCGGTGGCCTGGCGGAGATCGTCCTCGACGATGGCGTTGAGCGGATCGGCGGCGGCCACGGTCAGGATGCCGCCCTCGATGGTGAGGGGGCACACCCGATACTGCCGCAGGTACTTCGCGGAGACGTTCTTGAGCACCGGCACCGTGGATGGCAGCTCTTCGCGCCAGACGTAGGGCAGGTCCTGCTGCACGGCCAGCGCGCGCGCGACGTCGTCTTCGTTCACGGCGCCGATGCCGACGAGCGCCTCACCGATGAGCTCGCCCGTGTTCCGCTGACGGGTGAGCGCCCGGTTGACGGCGTCGACGGTGGTGATGCCCTCGGCCACGAGGATCTCGCCGAGGAGCCGCGGAGGAGCTCCTATGGCCATGCTATGCTCCCGTCGATGTTAGCATACTTGGCGTTCGCGGCCGTCGCCGCCGCCGCGGATGTCGCGGGGGCGGTGATCGTCACCACCGCCCATAAACACGGTCACGCGCGGCTGAGGTATTTCGTCGCCGCCGGGGCGGGGTTCATGCTCGCCGCGGCGTTCGTCCGGATGCTTCCGGAGAGTACGCACCTGCCACACGCCTTCGTGTTCGTGCTGCTCGGGTACTTCGGCGTACATCTATTCGAGCACACCGTGGCCCCACACTTCCACTTCGGCGAAGAGGTGCATCGCGACGCCCTGTTGCATCCCTCGGCGGGATGGCTGGCGGTGCTGGGCCTGGGGGTGCACACCGTCTTCGACGGCGTCGCGATCGCCGCCGGGTTCATGGTCAGCGCCTCGCTCGGCGCGATCCTGTTCATCGCGGTCATCCTTCACAAGCTGCCCGAGGGCTTCACGGTTGCGTCCATCATGCTGGCCGGCGGCCACTCGCGCGGCGCGGCGCTGGCCGCGGGAACCGGGCTCGGCGTGCTGACCATCGCCGGCGCGCTCGCCACCAGTCTCATCGCGCAGCAGCACGTGGCCTACGCGCTGGCGCTGTCGGCGGGCGTCACCATCTACGTCGCGGCGTCGGACCTCATTCCGGAGGTCAACCGGGAGGACAACGCCCCGGGCCTCGCGTACACCGTTTTTGGCGGGTTGCTGTTCTTCATCGCGGTGGACTGGGCGTTCTCGAAGTTTCTGACGCACTAGCCGCTGCGCTATCCTGAGCCGGCCATGGCCGCGGCCGCACTCGTCCTCCACGGTCCCAACCTCAATCTGCTCGGCACGCGCGAGCCGGGCGTCTACGGCCGCACCTCGCTCGCCGCCGTCGATCGTCTCGTCAAAGATCACGGGCGACGGCGTGGTCTGCGGGTCGAGTGCCGCCAGTCCAATCACGAGGGCCAGCTCATCGACTGGCTGCAGGCCGCCCGGAGTGAGGGGTTCATGGGCGTCGTCTTCAATCCGGGCGCGTTCACACACTACTCGATCGCGCTGCGCGACGCCGTGGCCGGTATCGACGTGCCCGTCGTCGAGGTGCACCTCTCCAACGTGCACGCGCGCGAGGAATTCCGCCGTGTCTCGGTCATCGCCGCCGCCGCGCGCGGGCAGATTTCCGGGTTCGGGCCCGACAGTTATCTGCTCGGCCTCGACGCGCTGCTGACGCTCACGCGCGCTCGCGCGGGTCGCCGACGCTGACGGTCCCGCTACAATAGGCCGGGTCGCCCAACCACTCCGGCCGAGCGCTCGACGTCCCGACAATAATCGCGGCGGCGCGTGCGTCTAACGGCCTGATGCGGCGGGGCGCCGCCCAGAGACCGTGACAACCGACGACGCCGCCCTCATCGAGCGATGCCGCGCCGGCGACATCGCGGCCTTCGAGCCGCTGGTCGAGAAGTATCGCCAGCGCGTGTGGCGCCTTGCGTACAACGTGGTGCGCGATCGGGAGGAGGCGTGGGACGTGGCGCAGGAAGGATTCGTGCGGGCCTGGCAGGCGCTGCCGAACTTCCGCGGCCAGTCGGCGTTCTACACGTGGCTGTTCCGGATCGTCATGAACGTGGCCTCCGATCGTGTGCGGGCGCGCGCCGCGCGCGGCCGCGCGTTCGGCACCGAGCGGATCCCCGAAGAAGACTGGGACCGCGTCCTCGTCGACCAGCCGGCCGACGCCAAACCGGACGCGGCGGCGGCGGGCTCGGAACAGCGTGCTCGGATCGAGAAGGCACTGGCCACGCTCTCGGCCGACCATCGGCGTATCGTGGTGCTGAGTGACATCGAGGGGCTGTCGTACAAGGAGATCGCCGACGTGCTGGAGATTCCCATGGGAACGGTGATGTCGCGACTGCACAACGCACGCAAGCGGCTGAAGGCGGCGCTCGGCCCGCTGCTGGTCGTCGTCCTGGCGCTCGCCGCGCTCCTCGTGCCGCTGGTCAGCGATGCGCAACAGGTCGTGCGCTTCGGCGCGCGCGTCCTGCTCGCGACCGACAAGCCCCCGGCGTCCTCCACGCTGCGAATGGCGCCGCCCACGCCCGACGAGCGGCTGCAGGCGTTCTTGCCGAGACTGCGACAGCTGACCGGTTATCCGGAGTACACGTCGCTCGAGCGGTACCGCGCCGAGGTCCCCATCGGCTCCGTTCAGCAGTGGCCGGTGCCCGGCGACCGGGTGCTGGAGGTGGTCCCGGAGCGCGTGCATGGCGACACGGTGTACATGCGCGTGCGCCTGCAACGCGTCTCGGTGAACGAGGTCACGACGAACATCGAGGTCGCGCGCGGCAATCCGGCGGTGATCGGCGGGCCCCGCTACGCCGACGGTGTGCTGGTGATCATCGTCTGGGCCAACGCGAACCCCGAGCGGCGATAGCCGCGCATCTGCATCGACGCCCGTCGCGCGGACACGATTTATGCCGCGCTGAGCGCAGCCTCCGCATGAGTTGAAGCTTAAGACGGCGTGGCGGCGCCTCCGGGTTCCGGCCGCCGCGCGAATGTCGCCATGACCAGCGTCCGCGCGCGGTCGGGATCGACGCCGTTGGCCTGCATACAGGGTGTGGCGTCTTCGAGCACGCGGTCGGGATCGCCCCACAGCCGGTACTTCTTGAACTGATCCTCGAACTCGATGCCGAGCGCGCGCGCGAATACGGACAAATAGTGCTCGATCGTGATGCGGCCTTCGGCCTCGAAGCCGCAGATCATCCGCTGACAGCCGTGATAGATGCCGGCCAGCGTGTCGGCGCCTGCGCTGCGCGCGCGCTCGATCTCGTCGCGCACGAGCCCGTCCCAGACGTCCTGACCGAGTTGGAGCGGAACGGCCGGCGCGCACGAGCGCCCGAAGCGCGGATCGGGCTCCAGGGGGACGACGCGCAGACCGGGAACGGCGGCGAGCAGCTCGCGGCACGCGTGCGCCTCGCGCTGGCGCGCCTCGCCGACGGCATGGGCGTGGACGGCGACCGTGCGCTCGACCCGTGAGGTGAATTCCATGCGCGGTACCTGCCCGAGCAGGAATTCCGTCGTGTGCCGTACGCGATAGGGGACCTCCGCGTGCAGGACCTCGTCGTAGAAATAGATGCACGACGGGCACCACATGACGACCTCGTCCGGCTCGTAGCGCTTGAAGAGCTCGAGCGTCCGCTTGGCCATGCCATCGCCCGCCGCGACGTCGCCCTCGCGATGGTGCACGATGCCGCAGCAGTACGTCGGCCCACCGACCGCGACGTAGTCGAGACCCAGACGGTCGAAGACGGCGGTGACGGTGCGGATCATGTGCGACGTGCGCAGCACGTTGCAGCCGAGATAGAGAACGATCGGCTTGCGTGGCGGCCGCGGCTCGGGTGCGGTGAGGCGCCACGTGCGCTCGTCGGCGCGTGTCGTGAGGTCGTGCGTCAGCCGGATCTCGCCGAAGTACTTGCCGTAGTCGAAGCCCATCGCGCCTCCTCGGGTGCTCTAGCCTACAATACGCGGCCATGGCGGACGACGCGACGCTGCTGCAGAGCGTTCGCACCGAGCTCGCGCGGCTTGCTCCCATCCTCGACACGCTGCTGTCCGACCTCGACCCGGCGGCCTGGCGCGAGCGCCCGGCTCCGGCCGAATGGTCCCCGGTCGAGATTGTCTGTCACCTCCGCGACGAAGAGACGGAGGATTTCGGCGCTCGCCTGCGTGTCGTCGCGACCGGCGGCAGCGCGTTCATCCGGATCGATCCCGCGCGCTGGGCCGAGGAACGGCGCTACCGCGACGCCGACGGGCCGAGCGTCCTCGCGGCCTTCCGTGAGCGGCGCGCGGCGACGCTCGCCTTTCTCGCCGAGCTGGCCCCCGATCGGCTGCGTCACGCGGTAGCGCAGGCACGGCTGCGGCGGCTCTCCGGGCTCGACCTGCTCGCGGCCTGGGTCACCCACGACCGACTGCACCTGGCGCAGCTCGCCGCGACCCTGGCACGGCTCGGCGCACGCCGCTGGGCGCCGCTGCGCGTCGAGTACGCGGGGCCGATTCCGTACGCGGAAAGCCCCGTACAATAGCGCCATGAGCGAGGGCGAAGAGCGCTACCACGCCGAGCGTGCGCGCATCGAGCAGGGCCACGCGAAATATCGCGACAAGCTGCGGGCCGAGGGCAAGATGTTCGTCCGCGATCGGCTCAAGCTGCTGCTCGATCCGGGCACCGAGCTTCAGGAGGACTGGCTCTTCGCGCGCAGTCAGGAGCCCGACACGCCGGCGGACGGCGTCGTCACCGGCATCGGCAAGGTCGGCGGCAAGACGGTCTGCATCATGGCCAACGATTACACCGTCAAAGCCGGCTCCTGGGGTGAGAAGACCGTCCTGAAGATCGTCCGCATCCAGGAGAAGGCCGCGCGGCTGCGCGTGCCGATGCTGTATCTCGTCGACGCCGCGGGCGGGCGCATCTCGGAGCAGATCAAGATCTTTCCCGGACGCTTCCACGCCGGTCGCATCTTCTATAACGAGGTGCAGCTCTCGGGCGTCGTGCCGCAGATCTGCATCCTCTTCGGTCCCTCGCCGGCGGGCTCCGCGTACCTGCCGGCGCTGACGGATCTCGTCATCATGGTCGACGGCAAGGCGTCGCTCTACGTCGGCAGCCCGCGGATGGTCGAGATGGCGATCGGCGAGAAGACGACGCTCGAGGCGCTGGGCGGCGCGCGGATGCACTGCGAGGTGTCGGGCTGCGGCGACGTGCTCGCGGCGTCGGACGAGGACGCGATCGAGCTCGCCAAGCGCTACCTCGCGTTCATGCCGGGCTCGTTCGCGGAGCTGCCGCTGCGCGCGTCGGCCACCGAGCCCAAGCCGGGACGCTCCATCGACGAGATCGTGCCCTACGACCAGCGCAAGTGGTTCGACATGTACGAGGTGATCGATCGCGTGATCGACGCGGGATCCTGGTTCGAGGTCAAGAAGCTGTTCGCGGGGGAGATCATCGTCGGGCTCGCGCGAATCGCCGGCCGCGTCGTCGGCATCGTCGCCAATCAGCCAAAGGTCAAGGGCGGCGTGCTGATGGTCGACTCGTCTGACAAAGCCGCGCGCTTCATCTGGCTCTGCAACGCGTTCAACATCCCGCTCGTGTATCTCGCCGACATCGCCGGATTCATGGTGGGCAGCAAGGTGGAGCGCGAGGGGATCATCCGGCACGGGGCCAAGATGGTCTTCGCGACGTCGCAGGCGACGGTGCCGAAGATCTCGGTGATCGTCCGCAAGTGCTACGGCGCCGGTCTCTATGCGATGTGCGGGCCGGCCTTCGAGCCCGACGCGACGCTGTCCTTGCCGCAGGGCCAGATCGCGATCATGGGGCCGGAGCCCGCGGTGAACGCGGTCTATTACAACAAGATCATGGAGCTACCGGAGAGCGACCGCGCCGCGTACGTCAAAGCCAAGCGCGATGAGTACGCGCGCGACGTGGACGTCTACAAGCTCGCGTCCGAGATGCTCGTCGACGACATCGTCCCGGGGGCGTCGCTGCGCGCCGAGCTGGTGAAGCGCCTGGCCTATGCCGAGAGCAAGGCGCACGAGTTTCCGCAGCGCCGCAACGGCGTGTTCCCCGTCTAGAGATGTCGAGCGTCTGCTGGCTCGAAGACCGCGACGATCGGCTCGCACGCGCACGCGCGCTGGCACCGAGTGATCCGCAAGGCGCACTGGCCCTAGTCGAGTCGGTGCTGGCCGAAGTGCCCGACGATCCCGAGGCGCTGCGGACGAAGGGCGCGGTGCTGATCGACGTCGCCGACGCCGAGCGCGATCCCGGGCGCGCCCTGCCAATCTACGACGAGGCGATCGCGCTCCTCAGCCGCGGTGGCTGCCCCGCCGACGCTGATCTCGCTGCCGCGCAGCGCGGCCGCGAGGCCGCACTGCGCCAGCGCGACTCCGCCGCCTAGAGACTCACAGCGTTGTAGCCGCCGCTGACGCGCGGCGGCGAGCCGTGAATCTCGCCGCCGCGCGACGCGCCCGGACGACGCTGCTTCCGTCCGGCGCGCGTTTCGGCGTACTACGGGCGCAGCACAGTGAAGAAGAGGTTGACCGTTCTCGATGGGCAGCTGCTCCACCTGCGAGAACCCGGTCTCGCGGGCGAGTGCGCGCACACCACGCGCGCCGATGACGTTCGGCGCGGCGCGGGACAGCGATCCGGAATTCCGCCCGAAGGCCCGGAGTGGAGAGACGGGCAGGATTCCGTCGAGACGCGGTCGTGGCCGCGCGCGCGGCGGCGGCGTTAGCCGGCGAGCTTGCGCTGGGTGTCGGCGAGCGTTTCGGCTATGGGCCGCGGCAGCCGCCGACCGAACTGGCCGTAGAAGTCGCCGAGGTCGGCGAGCGCCTGCGACCATTCGGCGGAGTCCACGCGCAGCGCTTCATTCAACTGCGCGCGCGAGAGCGCGAGCCCGTCGGTGTCCAGCGCGTCCGGGGTGGGAACCCAACCGATCGGCGTCTCGTGCGCACGTCCGCCGCCGCGGACCCGCTCGACGATCCACTTGAGCACGCGGACGTTGTCGCCGTAGCCCGGCCACAGGAATTTCCCGTCCGCACCGCGGCGGAACCAGTTCACGCGGAAAATACGCGGCGGCTTCGCGGCGCGCGGGCCGGTGGCGAGCCAGTGCGCGAAGTAGTCGGCCATGTTGTAGCCGCAGAACGGCAGCATCGCCATCGGGTCGCGGCGGACGACGCCGACCTGTCCGGTAATGGCCGCCGTCGTCTCGGTGCTCATGGCTGACCCGAGGAACACGCCGTGCGTCCAGTCGAAGGCCTCGAAGACCAGAGGAATCACTGTCGTGCGGCGTGAGCCGAACACGAACGCCGAGATCGGCACGCCGTGCGGCTCTTCCCAGTTGGGTGCGATCGAAGGGCATTGCTGAGCCAGGACCGTGAACCGTGAGTTCGGATGCGCGGCGGGCGTGCCGGGCTTCCACGGCTTCCCCTGCCAGTCCACGAGCCCGGCCGGCGGCTCCGGCGTCAGTCCTTCCCACCACGGCTCGCCGGAGGGCGTGAGCGCGACGTTGGTGAAGATCGTGTTGCTCTTCACCATCGCGGTCGCGTTGGGATTCGTCTTGGGGCTGGTGTTCGGCGCCACGCCGAAGAAGCCGCGCTCGGGATTGATCGCGCGCAGTTGGCCCGTGGAGTCGACGTGGATCCACGCGATGTCGTCACCCACCGTCCACACGCGCCAGCCCGGCCGCGACGAAACGGCCATGGCGAGGTTCGTCTTGCCCGACGCGCTCGGCATCGCGGCGGCGATGTAGGTCACCTCGCCCTGCGGGTCCTCGACGCCGATGATGAGCATGTGCTCGGCGAGCCAACCCTCTTGCCGTGCCTGCCACGAGCCCAGCCGCAGCGCATGACACTTCTTGCCGAGCAGCGCGTTGCCGCCGTAGCCCGAGCCGACGCTCCAGATCAGCTTTTCTTCGGGGAAGTGCAGGATGAGCCGGCGCTCGGGCGAGAGGTCGCCGAGCGAGTGCACGCCGGCGATGAAGTCGTCATCGCGGCGCATCGCCTTGATGGCGGGCTCGCCGACACGCGCCATGATGTGCATGCTGGCGACGACGTAGGCGCTGTCGGTGACCATGATGCCCGTGCGGCTCATCGCCGAGCCGACCGGGCCCATGAGGTACGGGATGACGTACATCGTGCGCCCGCGCATGGCGCCTTTGAAGTACGCGCCCGCCTTCGCTTTGGCCTCGGCGGGAGCCATCCAGTTGTTCGTCGGACCGGCGTCCTCGCGCTCGCGCGTGCAGATGAAAGTGAGCTGCTCGGTGCGCGCGACGTCCGAGGGGTGGCTGCGGTGCAGGTAGGAGTTGGGATAAGTCCGGGCGTTGAGAGCGAGCAGCGTACCGTCACGCAGCATCTGCTCGATCAGACGGTCGTACTCCTCCTTGGAGCCGTCGCACCACACGGTCTCGGAGGGCCGCGTCATGCCCGCGGTCTCGTCGACCCACTTCTCGGCCACGCTGGTCGCGCTCATGGACGAACTCCTGGCGTCATGAAGATCCGCCCCCCGGTGTTCACGATTGTCCGTGTGGGATGGCGCCGTGTCAAACAACTTCTTGCGGCCCGGTAAATTTCTTTCAGCGTGCTAGCATGCCGCCGTGTCGCGCGCGCTGTTGGCCGTCCGCTACCTGACGATCCTGCCCCTGTCGCGTCGCAGCCATGCCGGCCTGGAAGATCTGGGCGCGGCCGCGCCGTGGTTCCCCGTGGTTGGTGTGGGCTTGGGACTGGTCCTTGCCGCGGTCGACACCATCACCATCCGTCTGTTCCCGCCGCTGCTTGCCGCGCTGCTGACGGTAACGACGTGGAAGCTGCTGACGGGCGGGCTACACCTGGACGGGCTCGCCGATTGTCTGGACGGCCTCGCGGGCCGCGACCCCGCCGAGCGCCGCGCGATCATGAGCGACAGCCGCATCGGCGCATTCGGGGCGGTCGGCCTCATCTTCTTCCTCATGCTCGAGCTGGCCGCCGTGAGCGAGCTGCCGCACGCGGCACGCTGGCGCGCGCTGGTCGCGGCGCCCGCTGTGGCTCGGGCGACGCCCGCGCTGCTCGGTCGCCTGTTCCGGCCGGCGCGTGCGGTGGGACAGGGCGCGACCTTCGCGGCGGGGCTGGCGCCCGCCGGCGTCGCCATCGCGCTCGGCGTCGCGATCGGGGCGGCCGCCGTGGTCCTCGGCGCGGTCGGCGTGCTCGCCGCGGTGGTCGGCGTTGTCGCCGCGGTGGCGATCGGGGCGTTTCTCGCACGCCGTTTCGGCGGGGTGAGCGGCGACGTGCTGGGTGCGGGCATCGAGGTCGCGGAGCTCGCGGTGCTGTTGACGGTCTCGGCGTGGACGCACACGCGAGTCTGATCTATCTCCTGCGTCACGGTGAGGTGGCGCAGGCCGACCCGCGACGATTCATCGGCCATCTGGACGTCCCGCTCTCGGAGCGCGGCGAGGCGCAGTGTCGGGCGCAGGCACGACGCTTGCGCGATGTCGCGATCGCGGCTCTCTACACGAGCGACCTCGTGCGCGCGCGGCGCAGCGGCGAAATCATCGGCGCGCCGCACGGTCTCACGCCCACGCTCGTCACCGATCTGCGTGAAATGGCCATGGGGCGCTGGGAAGGACTCACCGCCGATGAGATCCGGCAGCGCGAGCCCGACGCGTTCGCCGACTGGATGGCGCGCATCGGTGAGTTCCCATTCCCGGAGGGCGAGAGCGTGCCGGATCTGCTCGCGCGCGCTGGTCCGGCCTTCGACGCCATCGTCGCGCGCGCACCGGGCCCGGCCATTGCGATCGTCGCCCACGGCGGCACCAATCGCGCGCTGCTGTGCCGCGCGCTCGGGCTGCCGCTCGCCCGCCTGCTCGCGCTCGGCCAGGACTACGGCGCGTTGAGCGTGCTCGAGCGGGCGCATGACGGCTGGGCGCTCTGCCGGCTCAACGAGCGGCCGGTGCTATGATGCGCGGCGCGATGCAGGCGCCCGGCCCCGACACGCTGCTTTCGATGTACGCGTCGATGCTGCGCGTCCGTCTCTTCGAGGAGCGCGCGCGCGAGCTGTTTCAGCACGGTCGGATCCCGGGATTTCTCCACACGTCGGTGGGTCAGGAAGCCGTCGCGGTCGGTGTTGCCGCCGCGCTGCGGCCCGACGATTACGTGCTGTCGACACACCGCGGACACGGACACCTCGTCGCGAAAGGCGGCTCGCTCCGCGGCCTGATGGCGGAGCTCTACGGCAAAGCCAACGGCATCTGCCACGGCAAGGGCGGCACCATGCACATCGCGGACGTGTCGGTCGGCTACCTCGGTGCCAACGGTGTGCTCGCGTCCGGCTGCGTGATCGCTCCCGGCGTCGGGATGTCGATCAAACAGCGCAAGTCCGGTCAGGTCGTCGTCACGTTCTTCGGCGACGGTGCCGCCAACCGCGGGCCCTTTCACGAGGGCGTGAATCTCGCCGCGCTGTGGACGCTGCCCGTCGTCTTCGTGTGTGAGAACAACCGCTGGGCGTCGTCCACCGCGCACGCACGCTCGACGGCGGGCGGCTCGATTGCGGCCCGCGCGGCGAGCTACGGCATTCCCGGTGAGAGCGTGGACGGCAACGACGTGCTCGCGGTCTACGACGCGGTGGGGCGCGCAGTCGCGCGCGCCCGCGGCGGCGACGGCCCATCGCTGATCGAGGCGCACACGATCCGCTGGGTCGGTCATTTCGAGGGCGACCCGCAGGCGTACCGCGGCCGCGACGAGGTCGAGGAAGGTCGCCGGCGCGATCCCATCGCCCGTCTGGAGCAGGTGCTCACAGAGCGCGATCTGCTCGACGCCGCGCAAGCCGCGCGGATCCGCGAGTCGGTCGCCGCGGAAATTGACGATGCCGTGGCGCACGCCGAGGCGAGCGCGCTGCCGCGCGGCGAGGACGCGCTGACCGATCTGTTCGCCTATTACCCATGGCGAGACTAGACTTCGGCGACGCGCTCAATCTCGCCCTGCGCGAAGAGATGCGCCGCGAGCGACGCGTGTACTGCATCGGTGAGGACATCGTGCTCGGCCTGCCGTTCGGCGTCACCAAAGGACTGATCGACGAGTTCGGCCCCGAGCGGGTGCTGAACGCACCGATCTCCGAAGCCGCCATCGTCGGCTCCGCATTCGGCGCCGCGGCCACCGGCCTGGTGCCGGTGGTCGACATGCACTTCGCGGATTTCGTCACGTGCGCGATGGACGAGGTCGCCAACCAGATCGCCAAGTCGCGGTACATGTTCGGCGGTCAGCTGGACTGCCCGCTGACGCTGCGCATGCCGTACGGCATCGGCAAGTCCGGCGGCGGCCATCACTCCAACTCGGTCGAGGCGTGGTTCGTGAACCTGCCCGGCGTGAAGGTGGCGATTCCGTCGACGCCCGCAGACGCGCGCGGCCTGCTCAAGACCGCCATCCGCGATCCCGACCCGGTGCTGTTGTTCGAGCACCGCGCGCTCTACCGCGTCGTGGGTGAGGTGCCCGAAGCCGAGACGCTCGTGCCGCTCGGCTCCGCCGACGTCAAGCGCGCCGGACGGGACGTCACGGTGATCGCCACCGCGCGCATGGTGCACGAGAGCCTCGAGGCGGCGCGGCGATTGGCGGAAGAAGGCATCGACGTAGAGGTCGTCGATCCACGCAGCCTGGTGCCGCTGGACCGCGAGACGCTGGCCGCTTCGGTACGGCGAACGCACCGCGTGATCGTCGCCGAGGAGGGGCCGATGCGCGGCTCCGCCGGCGCGTGGCTGGCCTGGGTCGTCATGGAAGACTCATTCGACGAGCTCGACGCCCCGATCGGCCGCGTGGCGGCGCCGAACGTGCCGATCCCGTTCAGCCCGCCGCTGGAGTCGTTCGTGATGCCCTCCGCCGACGACGTCGTCGTCGCCGTTCGCCAGGTCGTGAAATAGCGCCGAGCGGCGCTTGGCCGCGCTCCGTTGCGGTACTATTCGCGCGTCAGGCGGCCGCCCGGCCGCAGAAGGAGTCGCTCATGAGAATCGCCGTCGTCGCGCTCGCGGCCGTGCTCGCCCTCGCTATCCCGGCGTTCGCCCAGCCGGCCGAGCAGCCGCGCGCGGGTGGGGTGTTTCGCGTGGCGACCATCGGCGAGCCGCCGACGCTCGACCTGCACACGACGACGGCCACGATCGTGCAGCAGATCACGTGGCACTTCTACGAGACGCTCTTCACATACGACGCGCAGTACAACCCGATCCCGCTGCTCGTCGACACGCATACCGTCACCGACAACGGCCGCACCTATGTGTTTCGGTTGCGCCGGGGGGTGAAGTTCCACAACGGCAAGGAGCTGACCGCGGCCGACGTCGTCGCCTCACTCAAGCGCTGGGGCCGCCTCGCGACACCGGGCAAGCAGTTCTGGAAGAACGTCGAGGGTGTCGAGGCGAAGGACGCCTCCACCGTCACGATGTACCTGAAGGATTCCTCCGGCGCGCTGCTCATGGGGCTGGCGCGGCCGAACAACGGCGCCGTCATCTATCCCAAGGAGATCGTCGACGCGGCTGGCGACAACCCCGTGAAGGAGTACATCGGCACCGGCCCCTATCGCTTCGTCGAGCACAAGCCCGACCGACACGTCCGCGTCGCGCGGTTCAAGGACTACGCGGCGCGCTCGGAGGCGCCGAACGGCTTCGGCGGCCGGCGCACCGCCTACTTCGACGAGATCCTGTTCATCCCGGTGCCCGACGTGGCCGTGCGGCTCGCGGGCGTGGAGACCGGCGAGTATCACCTCGCGCTGCAGATCCAGCAGGACCAGTACGAGCGGATCAAGACCATGCCCGGTGTCGTCGCGGCGCTGAACAAGCCCGAAGCGTGGAGTACCGCCGTCCTGAACCACAAGCAGGGCCTGATGACCGACAAGCGAATCCGCCAGGCCTTCCAGGCCGCGCTCGACATGGAGCCGATCATGGCGGCGGGATTCGGCAACAAAGCCTTCTATCGGCTTGATCCCGGCCTCTCGTTCCCCGAGCAGCCGCAGTGGCATTCGCGCGTCGGCGCGGATCTCTACAATCAGAAGAATCCCGCGAAGGCAAAGAAGCTGCTGCAGGAGGCGGGCTACGCGGGCCAGCCGGTGCGGTGGATCTCGACCAAGGAATATCAGTGGATGTACAAGAACGCCCTCGTCGCCAAGCAGCAGCTCGAGGCCGTCGGCTTCAAGATCGACCTCCAGGTCGTGGACTGGGCGACGCTCGTGCAGCGTCGCAACAAACCCGAGGCGTGGGACGTGTTCTCGACGGGCATCACGTTCAACCCCGAGCCCGCCTTCAGCACGGCGACCAACTGCAACTGGCCCGGCTGGTGGTGCCACGAGGACAAGGAGCAGTGGTTGGACTCGCTCGCGCGCGAGACCGATCCGCGCAAGCGGCGCGCGATGTGGGAGAAGGTACAGCAGATCTTCTACGAGGATGTTGGGCGCGTGAAGTTCGGCGATAATTTCGGGCTCGAGGCCGTCCGCAAAGAGGTCCACGGCTACCGCCCAACGAACGAGAAGAATTTCTGGAACGTCTGGCTATCCCGATAACGACGAGCGCGCCCGACCGGTGAAGACGTACATCGCGCGACGGCTGCTGGCGCTCATCCCCGTCGCCCTCGTCGTCGCCACCGTGGCGTTCGTGCTGATCCATCTGGCGCCGGGCGACCCGGCGTCGATCATCGCCGGCCCCGACGCGAATCCCGACGACGTCGCGCGCATCCAGCGCCAGCTGGGCCTCGACGCGCCGTTTCACGTGCAGCTCTTGCGCTGGTACGGACGCCTCGCGCAGGGGGATCTGGGCCAGTCGATTTTCCTGCGCCGGCCGGTGCTGGAGGCGATCCTCGATCGGGCAGAGCCGACGATCCTCTTGACGCTCTACGCGACGCTCATCGCCGTGGCCCTGGGCGTTCCCGCGGGCGTGGTGGCCGCGCGCCACCACGACGGCGCCACCGACCAGGTGCTCATGGCCGGCGCGCTGCTCGGCATCTCGATTCCCAACTTTCTGCTCGGCCTGCTGCTGATCCTGTTCTTTTCCGTGCGGCTCGGGTGGTTTCCCGTCGCCGGCTACTCGCCGCTGGAATACGGCTGGTTCGGTACGCTCCGCTCGCTCACGCTGCCGGCGTTCGCACTCGGCGTCGTGCAGTCGGCGCTCATCGCGCGCATCGCGCGCTCGGCGATGCTCGACGTGCTGCGCGAGCAGTTCATCGTCGCTGGTCGCGCCAAGGGGCTGGGCGAGCGCGCCGTCGTGTACAAGCACGCGCTGAAGAACGCGATGATCCCGACGGTCACCGTCATCGGCATCTCGCTCGCGATCCTGATCTCGGGCTCGGTCATCGTCGAGCAGGTGTTCAACATTCCCGGGCTTGGGCGCTTGATCATTTCCGCCGTGCTGCGCCGCGACTATCCGGTGATCCAGGGCGTCGTCATCTGCATCGCCGGCATCTACATGCTGGTCAATCTCGCCGTCGACCTCTCCTACGTCGTCTTCGACCCACGGGTCCGTTACCAGTGAGCGTTTTGGCGCTGCCGCGACCCGCGGAGCCCGTGCGTCGCCGCGCGCTGTGGCTGTCGCGGCTGGTGCGGCGCCGCGCGACGGTGGTGGGTCTCGTCGTGCTCGCGGCGACAACGGTCGTCGGTATTCTGGCGCCGGTGATCGCCGGCGACCCGCTGCGCATGGACGTGGCGGCGCGACTCACGGCGCCCGGCGCCGCGCACTGGTTCGGCACCGACGACGTCGGCCGCGACGTGTGGAGCCGCGTCGTCTACGGCGCGCGGCTTTCGCTGCTGGTCGGCGCCGCCGTCGTGCTGCTCGCGTTTGCGGTCGGGCTCGTGTGCGGCCTCGCTGCGGGCTACTGGCGGCATCTCGACAACCCCGTTATGCGCGTCATGGATGGGCTGATGGCGTTCCCGGCGATCATCCTGGCGATCGCGCTGATGGCGTCGCTGGGGCCGAGTGTCGTGAACGTCATCGTCGCCATCGGTGTCGTGTACGCGCCGCGCGTGGCGCGCATCGTGCGCGGCTCGGTGCTGGTGATCCGCGAGACGACGTACGTCGAGGCCGCGCGCGCGCTTGGCGTCTCCGACCTCGTCATCGTCGCGCGGCACGTGCTGCCGAACTGCCTCTCCCCGGTAATCGTGCAGGGCTCGTTCGTGTTCGCCGCGGCGGTGCTCACCGAGGCGGCGCTGTCGTTCCTCGGCGTCGGCGTCCCGCCCTACGTGCCGTCGTGGGGCAACATCCTGGCCGAAGGGCGGCTCTACCTGCAGCAGGCGCCGTGGCTGGTCCTCTATCCCGGTGCTGCCATCATGCTGACGATCTTCGGTCTTAACCTGCTCGGCGACGGGCTGCGTGATCTGCTGGATCCGCGGCTGCGCGGCCTCGTGCGCGAGCGCAGCTGAAAGGGCCCGTCATGCCGCCCCATCGCCTTGCGTATCGTCCGACCGTCATGGGTCGCCGCGGCGTCGTCACCTCCGCCCACCCGCTGGCGTCGATGGCGGGCATCGAGATGCTGCTCGCTGGCGGCAACGCGGTCGACGCCGCCGTCGCCGTCGCCTCCACGCTCAACGTCGTCGAGCCGTTCATGTCGGGCGCCGCGGGTATCGGCCTGATGCTCATCTCGCGCGGCGGCGAGCGCCACGTGCTCGACTTCGTCGGCCGCGCCCCCCGCGCCGCCGACGCCGCGCGCTGCACCGAGGATGAGCTGGCCGGCGGCGCGAAGTCATGCGCAATACCGGGCAACCTCGGCGGCTGGCTGGCCGCCCTGGAGCGCTTCGGCAGCATGGATCGCGCGCGCGTCCTGGGGCCCGCCATCGGGCACGCCGAGCGCGGTGTGCCGCTGACCTTCAAGAACGTCGAGTTCTTCGAGGCGGCACGCGCCACGCTGCAGCGCTCACCGGAGGCGACGCGGCTCTATCTGGGCAACGGCGGACCCCGCGCGGGAGCGGTGGTGACCTACAAGGAGCTCGCGGCGACGCTGCGTCAGGTGGCCGAGGGCGGCGCCGAGGTTTTCTATCGCGGCCCCATCGCCAAGGCGATCGCGCGCGCCGTCGGCGAGGCGGGCGGCTGGCTCGCCGAAGAAGATCTCGCAACGTTCACCCCCGAATGGCGCGAGCCGGCGACGATCGCGTATCGCGGCCAGCGAATCTACTCCATGCCGCCGCCGTTCTCCGCGTTCCAGATGCTGGAGACGCTCAACATTCTCGAGGGCTACGACGTCGACGCGTGGGGCCACAATTCGGTCGACTATCTGCACCATCTGATCGAATCGGTGAAGCTCGCGTCGGCGGACCGTCTCGCCTACGCCTATGCCGGAGAGGCGCCGATCACCGGTCTGCTGTCCAAGAAATACGCGGACAGCCAGCGCGCGCGGATCGACGCCAAGCGCGCGGCGGTCAGCGAGGGTGAGCGGCACAACCGAGAGCGCCTGCCGAATCAGATCACCGAGGGCCATCCCGCGAAGTTCGCCAACGAGCACACGACGCACTTCGCGTGCGCCGACGCCAACGGCATGGTTGTCTCGGTCACGCAGACGCTCGGCGTCCCGTTCGGCTCGGGCTTTGCCATCCCTGGCAGCGGGCTGGTGCTCAACAACATCCTCAAATGGATGGATCGCGATCCCGAGTCGCCGAACGTGGTGCGCGGCGGCCGCAAGGCGGGAACGATGATGTCGCCGACCCAGGTGTTCCACGATGGAACGTTTTTTCTCTCCATCGGGACGCCGGGCTCGTACGGGATTCTGCAAACGACAGCGCAGATGCTACTCAACGTCCTCGACTTCGGTATGAACGTCCAGGAGGCGATCGAGGCGCCGCGCGTACGCGTCTATCGCGACCGGCTGATTGACGCCGAGGCACGCATCGGGGCGGAAATCCGTGACGGCCTGGCGCAGCGCGGCCACCAGGTGAATGCGATCGACGACTGGTCCTGGATCGTGGGCGGTGGGCAGGGGTTGATGCGCGACCCGGCGTCGGGCGCGCTCATGGCGGGCGCCGATCCCCGCCGCGACGGCTACGCCCTCGCGGTCTGAGCGCTACAAGCGGGGGAGCAGCCAGTCGACGACGGACGCTGGGCCCTGAAGCGATAACGTCTGCGCGAAATGGAAGATCGCGAGCGCGCCGCCCAGGACGATCGTGATGAGCGTTGCCAGGCGCGCGCTGCGTCCCCAGTGGGCGTCCGAGGGCGTTGGCACGTGATCGACCGTCAGAGTGTGTGAAGTCTGCGCCGTCGCGCTCAGTCGTCTCAGCTCGTTGGCGCGACGTCGCTCATCGACCGTGAGTCGATTCATCGCTACAGCTCCTCCGCCTCGTTCGGGTGCAAGAGGTTTGCCACGGCCGCGACGTCAGCGTGCCGGCGCCGGGCCGGCAATTCGTTGCGCAGCGGCCCAGCGTGCGGGCGGGACAGCGCGCGCGATTTGTGTCGCCGTGCGGTCCGCGGCATCCCCGACCGCGCGCAGCAGCGCGGCGTGCGTGAGCTGGCTGTACGCGCGTCCGGCCGGCGAGCCGAGGAAATCGACGTAGGCCTTGAGCTCGGCGTCGCTGAGCGGGCCATAGACGTAGAGCATCTGCGCGAGGACGTTGTTGGCCACACCGGCCGTCATCTGCGGCCGCATCTCTTCGACGCGCCGCTCGATCACGCCGATTCGCGCGCGGCGATCGGCGGGCGCGGCCGTCGCGGATGCGCGCGCGACGCTGGCGACGATCACCAACGTGAGATCCGTCGTGTCGTGGCTGGTGCCGGTGACCCAATCGAGCCGCTGCACCAGCTCCAGGCGCGACGGCGTCGGCGGCGATGCTTTGAGACCGGCCGCGAACGCAACAATCTTCTCCGCGCTCTCGGGCTTCGAGGCGTCGATCTCCAGCGCGCTGATCTTGCGCGCGAGCGGCGAGCGGAACCACGCGGCCATCGTCGCGAGGTGTCGCGCCTCCACGCGGCTGGCGACGTCGTCGCGCATTGCCGCGTAGATCGGCTGGGATGCGAACTGGCGGGCGATGATCTGTGCGACGCGGCCGCCGTCACGCTCGGACAATTGGCCGGGCGCCGGCAAGTATCCGGCGCCGATCGAGCGCACCAGGTTGGGGAGCTGCGGCCGCACGCCGGACAGCTCGAGAATCTCGTCGACGGTGGCCGGCGCAGCGGAAATGACGACGTCGTTCTGGAGCGGCGGTGCCGATGCGGTCGCGCTGGCGGCAGTGGGCTCCGCCGGCGTGACGTCCGGCGCTGTGACGACAGGCAGCGGTTCCGGCGCAGGCATCGCCGTGGTGACGACGCCGTCCTGGGGAGGCTGATCGCTGTACACGACGCTGGCGCCGTCGATCCAGCGGTACACTTCGCCAGCCGACGCCGGCGCCACCAGCGCGCCGACGGCGAGGAGCGCGAACACGAGCTTCATGGACCGCCTCCCTAGTCCTGATTCCATCCGAGAATCACGCGCGGATCCGGCGTCGGCGGCAGCGCTGCGCCGGCACCCCAGCGCTGGAACTTCGCCAGGAACTCCGTCGGCTCTCGAACGCTCTCGCCGCGAACGCCGCGTGCGACGCCCAGCGCATGCTCGGTATGCGTGCGATACCCATCCCAGTCGCCGCGCGCATAGAGCGCGCGGGCGAGCGCCAATTGGCCGCCGACATCGTCGGGGAACAGCTCCACGGCGCGGGTGAGGGCGCGCTCGGCTTCATCCCAGCGCTGAGCGGCAAGCAGCACTCGACCGAGGTTGTGCCACGTGCGCCAGGAGTCGGGGTCGGCCTCGACGCCGCGCTGCAGCCAGCGGATCGCCGCCTCGCGGTCGCCGTCGTCGAGCGCCAGACGCGCCTTGTACGAGTACGGACGGGCGAACGCGGGCGAGAGCCGCAGGCTCTCGTCGAAGAGGCGCGCCGCGCCGTCGGCGTCGTCGTCGCGCAGATAGCGCTGCTTTGCGATCATGAACAGCGACTCGGCCCGCTTGGATACCGGCCGCGTGCCGCCGAGACGGATCCGGACGAACCGATTGCCCGATTCCTTGTTGGCGGCGGAACCCGTAACGCGCGTGCCCTCGTCGACCATGAGGCGACCGAGTCGCATGTAGCCCTCGTCGGTGAGCCACTGGCCGTACCACCAGATGCAGTCGGCCGACTCCGGCTGCGCCAGCGCGGCGAGCCTGAAGGCCTTGAAGACGTCATCGGACGAGCCGTGGCCGGCCTTCTTCTGATTCGCCTCCGCGCAGTAATCCCGGCCCGCCTCGACGATCGCGTGGCGGTAGGCGAGGCGGCGCGCGCCGGTGAGGTCGCCCTTCTCCATCATGATGTCGATCTGGAGCTCGACCAGCTGCTCGAGCGCTGGCGTGCGCTTGAGCAGCGGCCGCTGGACGAACGGCGGTGCCCATCGAAACACGAGCTGGGCCGGTGTGGGCTGCGTGGCGAGGATGCCGTCGAGCTCCCGCAATGCGCGGTCATAGTCGCCGATGCGCGTTGCGAACGACGCCATCCGATACCGGGCCGCGTTGTCGTTCGGCGCGAGCGACTGAGCCTGCGCGTACGCCTGCGCGGCCTCGTCGAATTCGCCCATGAACTCGGCCATGCCGCCGCGCGCGAGCTGCGCGGCGATGGAGCGCGGCGCGACCTCCACCGCGCGGCGTGCCGTCTCGAGCGCGTCCTGATGTCGGCCCTGCACGTATGCCGCGCGCGCGCGCTCCACCAGCACGGCGGCCGACTCGCCGAGCGGCGCAGGCCGCTGCTGCGCCCTCGCGGCCACCGCGCCGATGCAGACGAGGAACGCCACGCTTGCGACCGTCACACGCCGCCGCGCCGCGCCGCTCATCGCGTTGATACCGGCGTCGGGCCGCTCCGCGCGTCGGCGCCGTAACGGGCATTGAGGTACGCGCGCTCGGCCTGCAGGCTCGGATCGAGGCGTACCGCGATCTGCAGCGCGCGCTCGCCCTCGGCCTGCTGGCCGAGCTCCATCAGCGTCCAGCCTACGTTGGCGTGCAGCCGCGCGTCATTGGGGCTGATGGCGAGCGCCTTGCGGTAGGCGCCGAGGGCATCGGGCCACCGCTTGAGGTTGGCGCTCGTCACGCCGTAGTTGTAGAGCGCCCGCCAGTGATCGGGATTCACCTTGACCGCGCGCTCGAGCCACACGCGCGCTTGCTCGTAATCCCCCCGGTTCATGAAGAGGCGGCCGATGTTGTGGTGCGGCCACGAGAAGCTCGGATCGGCATCGATGGCCTTCTGAAAGACGACGATTGCGTCGTCTGGCGCGTCGTGCACGTGCTGCAGTCGCCAGCCGGCGATATTCAGCGCCTCCGCCAGGCGCGGAACGTTGTGATCCGGGAGACGGTAGCGCAGGAAGTATTGCGCGCGCTGCCGCGTCTCCTGGCGTGGGGAATTCGCGATTCGGTCAAGCAGCATGAGGCGCGCCAGCCGCGCGCCGCCGTCGTCGGCGATGGCGACCGCGATCGGCACGGCGCAGTCCGCACGGTCGGGCTGCGTAAGGATTGCGAGCAGGGCGGCGGTTTCGTCGTCGAGCGGGAGACCGTGCCGCCCGCAATAGTCGGCGTCCTGGCGTAGCCAGCCGCGCTCACGCGCGAACTCCAATGCCCGGTCGCGGCGTCCGTCTTCGACGAGCACCCGGAAGACCCACCGCTGCACCGCCCCGTGCGAGGCGTCGTACGAGAAGCCATAGGCTTCGCGCGCCCCGGCCACGCACATCTGCCAGACACGAACGGGGTTCGGCCAGTGCATCGGCAGGCATGTCACGACGTGCGCGGCCGCGGACCGCACGCCGACACTGGCGTGCTCGCGCCAGGGCCCATCGGTTGTGCCGAGGCTTTGCACCGCGAGATCCACCCGGCCCAACCGCTCGGCGACGCCGGCGACGCGCCGGCTCGTGTCCGCCGACGGCGCGAGGGCGGTCGCGCGCTGGAATGCCGCGAGCGCCTCCTCATACTCGCCGAGGATCTCGGCCGCTTCGCCGTGGCCCACGTGCGCGACGAGGACGTCGGGCGCGGCGACGGCGGCCACGCGGTACTGCTCGAGCGCCTCCCGGAAGGCGTGGCGATGAACCGCGGCCTGAGCGGCGCGCAGCGCCACGCCGGCCTTCGCCGGGCCGGCGCAGGCGGGGAGGATGCGGTCGATGGGAACGACGCCGCCGAGCCGGGCGCACGCGCTCGCACGCAGCTGAGCCACCGAAACACCCGTGAGGACGAGAAGCGCGACGAAGAGAATGCCGGCGAGAAGCAGGACGACCAGAACCCGCGCCCCCCGGCGTACCGCTGGTGGAGCCATTGTTCTGTCCCCCGGGTGGTGGAACCACCACCCGAAAACGTGTCCCGGGTGGTGGAACCACCACCCGAAACCATAGTGGCGTTTTCCAGCGGCGGGGTGCGAGCAAAATCGTCCGAGCGCTTCGAACTTCGCGTCGAATCAGGCAGAAGACGCGGTCAGGCGCGCGCGTCGACGCGGGCGCGGTGCGCGCGATAGGCGCCGAACACGCGCTCGTTCATCTCCTGGCAGGCGGCTCGCGCGCGGGCCTGCTCCTGGGGCGTGTCGCAGAGCAGCGTCAACGCCCGACGACCGATTGCGGCGTGGCGGCGCTCGTCCGGCAGGATGGCGCTGCGATAGAGGTCAGCCGTCTCCGGATCGACGTCGGCCGCCAGCGCGATCAGCGTCTCGAACCCGTCGCACGACTGCGTTTCTCCGGCGAACTGGAACATCGCCAGCTTCTCGAGCGTCGGCCGCGCGCGGCAGGCGACGAGCCAGTCGAACAGCGCCTCCCACTCCGGCAGCGGCCGATACGCATCCGGATCCTCGCCGAGGTCGAGCAGGCGCCGTCGGAGCAGGTGATAGTGCCGGTGCTCGTCGTCGAGCTGGCCCGGCAACAGCGCGCGGATCTCGCACTCGCCCACGTACGGGATCCACGCCGCAATCAGCTCGACGGAGCGGAGCTCGTTGTACACGCCCTGGCGCATCCGGTAGCGGATCTGCTCGAGTCGAACCGCCGGTGGCGCGCTCGGCTCCAGCCGCACGTCGCGACCGCGCCAGAACGCCGCGTTGTCCGCGGCGAGCGCGGTGACGAAATCGCGCGTGGAGGTCACGGCGCCTTGAATCGGATGCTGCCGATCATCGCCTCCGACGTGCTGTGCGTGTCGTTGGAGTCGATGGACAGCGAGAGCACCGCCGGATCGTCGGGCGCCTCGCCGTAGATCTTTTTGAAATCCTCGAGGAGGTTGCGCTTCTCCGTGACCCACTTATTGAGCTCAGCGGGACCCGACTGCACCACAACGTAAGTGACCATGGCCGTTTTCTCGCTGCGGCAGATCGTGCCGACGGGCTGGGTCGTGTCCCAGACGTAGCCGATGACGCGCGAGCGCACCGTTTCCGGAAATCGCGGCCAGACGACGAAGACCTGGCCGGCCTGGTCGTCCGTCGCCTTCTTGCACGAGTTGCCGTCCTTGGGCAGGACGATCGACTTCCACGCCCACTCGAGGATGGGCGTCTCCTTCAGACGCACCTTGCCCTTGATGTCCCGGTTCAGCGTCGTGCTGTCATCGCGGCTCTTGAGGTGCAGTGCACGACGACCGTCGTCGTCGACGATGCGAAGGTTGCCGTAATTCGGGGATCCCCAGTTCTGCGGCTTCCAGTCGCCGGGTAGCCCGGTCGCGCCGACCTTGTAGGCTTTCCAGTCTTCGATGACGAGGTCGGCGGCCACGGCGACTGCAGCGAGCGCGAGCACGGCGAGGGCGAGGAGGAGAACGCGGCGAGTCATGAGCCCATGATACCGTCAGCGCGTGGAGTCGCTGCGTATCGACAAATGGCTGTGGGCTGCGCGCGTGTTCAAAACGCGCAGCCTTGCGGCCGACGCCTGCGATGGCGGGAAAGTCGACATCAACGACCAGTCGGCCAAGCCGGCGAAGGCCGTCCGCCCCGGCGACTATATAAAGGTCTCGCTGCCGCAGGGGCGCCGGCGCATCCTCAAGGTGGTCGGGCTGGACGAGCGGCGTGGCAGCGCGGCGCACGCGCGGCTGCTGTACGACGATCTGACCCCGCCGGAGCCGCCGCGCCTGCGCTGGGCGCGCCCGCCGTTCCGTCCACCCGGAGCGGGGCGTCCGACCAAGCGCGAGCGGCGCGAACTCGACCGGCTACGCGACGTCTAGCGCGGCGGGCCGCCGCGCTTGCCGCGTCGTCGAGCGCGCGGTAGAGCGCGAACGATCGTCTTTGAAACCGGCGAGCTTGACGACGTGGCGCGCGTCGTCTGGAGCATCACCGTGGCTTCACCGCCCGTCGTTTCCTTGTCCGGGATGTCCTGGAGCTCTTTCACCCGCACGCCGGCGATCTCGCCATAGGCGAAGGTCGCGCGCGCACACGCGCATGACCTCGGCCCACGCGAGCATCAGCGTCGGCCGTCTGGGCACGCGATACGCGATGCCCACTCGTCGAGCATGACCTCGTCGTCGGCGCGCCGAACCATCGTGACGCACCACACGATCCACACGGAAAGCGTCAGCATGATCGCCGCGAACAGGTGCGGGTGCCGGACGGGCCCGATCTCGAGCCACTTGAAGAGCAGGATGCCGAGCACGGAGAACACGACGCCGGAGACCGCCGTCATCGTCTTGAATCGCGGCGGGTAACGGAAAGTCTCCGTCGCCGTCAGCACGACGGTATCATGGGCGCTCCGGAGGCCGTGATGAGTACCGACACATACGACTGGCAGGCGATCGTCGACGGGCTGAACCGTTATCTCCGTCTGCGCTCGATCCCGATCGGCATGAAGCTCTTCGAGACGGTCGAGGCGATGGAGGCGATCCCGAAGATCCGGCGCCCGAAGGCGCGGCACACCACTGACCAGATCGTTGCGCAAGCGAGACAGCTCGGCTGGACCGTCGGGATCACGATGGCCGACCTCATCGGCGCGCAGTGCGGCGCGGTCATCGGGCTGCATCCGCAAAATGAGGAGTGGCTCTCGGGCAACCGCATGGCAGGCGTCTGGTTCAAGACGCTCGAGGACGCCAGCGCGCATCAGCACGCGATGGACTGCGTGCCGCACGGACGCTACCGCGCGATGGCCGTCGCGCCGCTCACGTCCGGTCGACTGAACCCGCCCGACATCTGCCTCATCTATGGCACGCCCGGGCAGATGATCCTGTTCATCAACGGCTTGCAGTGGAGCGGCTACCGCAAGATGGCGTTCACGTCCGTCGGCGAGTCGGCGTGCGCGGACTCGTGGGGCAAGGCGCTCAAGACCGGCGAGCCGGCGCTGACGATCCCGTGCTACGCCGAGCGCCGCTACGGCGGCGTCGCCGACGACGAACTGCTGATGGCGATCCCGCCGCGGTTCCTGCCGAAGGTCATCGAGGGGCTCGCCGCACTCGACCGCAACGGCCTGCGCTACCCTATTCCGCCGTACGGCATACAGGCCGACGCCGGCGCTGGACTCGCCGTCTCCTACGCGGACAAGGCACAGAAACCGTAGCCTGGAAATCCGTCCTCACTGGCACACGCCTCGCACCACCGCGCGCAGGAGGTGTCGTATGCCAGAGAAAGAGACGCTCGAGCGCGCGCGTCGTGATCGCCGCCAGGGCAAGGCGCCGTCGACCCAGGCCGGCGAGTTCGTGCGCGAGGAGATCCACCACGTTCGCGAGGGCAAGCACGGCGCACGCTCGACCAAGCAGGCGATCGCCATCGGCCTGTCGAAGGCGCGCCGCGCCGGCGTCGATCTGCCGGCGCCGCGTAAGGGGCAGGCGTCTCGGCGCACACGCCAGAGCGCCAAGCGTGCGTTGCGCGCCGGTCGCCGCCACCGCAAGGTCTCGTCAAAGCGTTCGCGCGCCACGCGCTCCGCGCTGAAGCGCGAGGGTCACCGCGCCGCATCGCGCGGGGCGCTGGCGCGGCAGGCGAAGACGGCGGCCCGCCGCCGCAAGGCTCCCGCGCGTCGCGCCGCCTGAGAGACGCGCCGGGACGGTTGCGGCCGCCATAGGTCATCTGTTACCGTTCCGGCGTTGTTCGCGCCCGGGCGCCCGGAGGGGCCCAGGGAAGGCGGTGTGAATCCGCCGCGACCCCGTCACTGTGATCGGGGACGAAACCCGCGAGAGCCACTGGCCGTGAGGCCGGGAAGGCGCGGGGAGTAGGACGATCCGAAAGCCAGGAGACCTGCCCGCGCGCGCACGTGTCTACTCCGGTCTTCGCGGGAGGACCCGGGCGTGGCTTCCACGACTCTCGTTCTTGGTGGCGCTCGCAGTGGCAAGAGCCGTTTCGCGCTCGAACGCCACGCGTCGACGACGCGCGTCGTCTTCGTGGCGACGGCGCTCGCCGACGACGCCGAGATGGCGGCGCGAATCGCGCAGCACCGCGCCGAGCGGCCGCCTCACTGGCGCACCGTCGAAGAGCCGTGCGAGCTCGTTCCGTGTCTGCGGGACGCGTGCGCCGCCGCCGACGCGGTGATCGTCGACTGCCTGACGCTCTGGGTCTCCAATCTCATGCTGCGCGGCGAGCCGGACGAGCAGGTCTTCAAGCGGGCGGATGAGGTGGCCGCGCTGCTGGCGCTCCAGCCTGCCGACGTGACCGTGGTCTCGAACGAGGTCGGCCTCGGCGTGCACCCCGCTAGCGACGACGGCCGGCACTTTCGCGATCTGCTCGGCGGCGTCAACCAGCGCGTGGCGGCGGCCGTCGATCGGGTCGTGCTGATGGTCGCCGGTGTGCCGCTCCCCGTGAAGGACGCCCGCGCGTGACGACTGTGCGCGCGCTGTGCGAGGCCATGCGTCGGCCGGCGCCGGAGGCCGCGGCGAGAGCGCAGCAGCAACTCGACATGCTGACGAAGCCGCCCGGCAGCCTCGGCCGTCTCGAGGAATTGGCCGCGCGGCTCGTCGCGTTGACCGGTGCGCCGCCGCGCGTGACGCATCCCGTCGTCTTCACGTTTGCGGGGGATCACGGTGTCGCGGCCGAAGGGGTGAGCGCCTACCCGCAATCGGTCACCGCGCAGATGGTGGACAACTTCGTGCGCGGCGGCGCCGCCGTCAACGTGCTCGCGCGCGACTGCGGCGCCCGCGTCGTCGTCGCCGACTTCGGGGTCGCGAACCCGGTCGGCGGCGACGAGACGCTGGTCCGTTGCCCGCTCGGCGCCGGCACGGCGAACATCACGCGCGGTTCCGCGATGACGCGCGAGCAAGCGCAGGCCGCGATCGAGCAGGGCGCGCGGCTGGCGCTGGATGCGATCGACGCCGGTGCGGATCTCGTGGCGACCGGCGACATGGGCATCGCCAACACGACCGCGGCGAGCGCCATGACCGCGGCGCTCACCGGCGCCTCGGTCGAGTCGGTCACCGGACGCGGCACGGGCGTCGACGACGAAGGCTGGCGCCGCAAAGTGCATGTCGTGCGACAGGCGCTGGCCGTGAACCGACCGGATCCACGCGATGGCCTCGACGTGCTCAGCAAAGTCGGAGGCTTCGAGATCGGGGGGCTCGTTGGCGTGATCCTGGCGGGCGCGGCGCGCCGCGTGCCGGTGGCGCTCGACGGCTTCATCACGGGCGCCGCCGCGCTCGTGGCCGCGACGCTTGCACCGCTGTCGGTTCACGCGATGTTCGCCTCGCACCGGTCGGCCGAGCCCGGGCACGCGCGTGCCCTCGAGCACCTGCGCCTCGTCCCGTACCTCGAACTCGGCCTGCGCTTGGGCGAGGGGACCGGCGCCTGCCTGTTCGTGCATCTCGCGCGGGCGGCCGCGCGCATCTACGCCGAGATGGCGACGTTCAAGTCCGCGGGTGTGGACGGCCCCGCGTGAGCCGCGCCGCGTGCCTCATGGTGCAGGGCACCGCGTCGGGCGTGGGCAAGAGCGTGCTCACGGCGGCACTGTGCCGCATCTTTGCGCGCGCGGGGTATCGCGTCGCGCCGTTCAAGGCGCAGAACATGTCGCTGAATGCCGCCGTCACCGCCGATGGTGGCGAGATCGGCCGCGCCCAGGCGGCGCAGGCAGCGGCCGCCGGGGTCGAGCCCACCGTCGACATGAATCCGATCCTTCTCAAGCCAGAGACCGACCAGCGCTCGCAGGTCGTCGTGCGCGGCCGCGCGCGAGCCAGCCTCGACTGGCGCGGCTACAGCGACTACGCGCCGACGCTCTGGCCGGAGGTCATCGAGAGCCTGGAGCGGCTGCGCCACGCTCACGACGTGGTCGTGATCGAGGGCGCCGGCAGTCCCGCCGAGATCAATCTCGCGTACGACCTCGCCAACATGCGCGTGGCCGCGCTGGCCGACGCGCCGGTGCTGCTCGTCGGCGACATCGACCGCGGCGGCGTGTTCGCGGCGCTACTCGGCACGCTGGCGCTGCTCGCATCGAACGACCGCGCGCGCGTTGCCGCGCTCGTCATCAACCGCTTCCGCGGTGACCCCGCGGTGCTGGCGCCGGGCCTCGAGCTGCTCGCGGCGCGTAGCGGGGCGCCCGTCCTCGGCGTCGTGCCGCATCTCGGCGCGGCGCCGCTGCCGGAAGAGGACTCTCTCGGCCTCGAAGGAACGCTCGGCGACGTTGGTGAGGCGCGCGTCGTCGTCGCCGTGCCCCGCCTGCCGCGCATCGCGAACTTCGACGACCTCGAGCCGCTCGCCGCCGAACCGGGCGTCCTTGTGCGCTTCGTCGCGCGGCCGGAGGCAATCCTCGACGCCGATGTCGTCGTGCTGCCCGGCAGCAAGACGACCGTCGCGGATCTGGACTGGCTGCGCGAGCGCGGGCTCGACGCGGCGATCGCCGACGCCGCGCGCGACGGCCGCATCGTCGTCGGCGTCTGTGGCGGCTACCAGATGCTCGGCGAGCGGCTCGACGATCCGGAGCACGTCGAGTCGGCGCGGGAAAGCGTCTCGGGGCTCGGGCTGTTACCCGTGGCGACGACGTTCGCGCGCGAGAAAAGGACGCGTCGCGCGCGCGCGCGCGTGCTGCCCGGCGGCCCGCTGCACGCCGCGGCGGGCGCTGCCGTCGATGCGTACGAGATCCACTGCGGGCGGACGACCGCGCACGGCGGCGCACCGGTTTTTGCGCTCGGCGATGACGCCACGCGCGGCGCTGACGGCGTGCCCGCCGTCGACGGCACGCGCGTGGGAACCGTTGTCGGCACGTACCTGCACGGCTGCTTTTCGAGCGGCGTGCTGCGGCGTGCGTTGCTGACCGCGGCCGCGACGCGGCGCCGTGTCACGCCCGACCCGCGCTGGGGCAGCGATGCGCTCGCCGATCGTTATGACCGATTGGCGGATCGCGTGGCGGCGGCGCTCGATCTCGATATGCTCGGCCGACTCGCGCGCCGGCCGCTCGTGGCGGTCCGCGCGGCAGCCATGCTCGTGATGCTGACGCTGGCGACGCCGGCGCACGCGCTCATGCTGCGCGACATGCTTGGGCGCGAGGTTACGCTGCCAGCGCCGCCGGCCCGCATCGTCTCGCTCGTGCCCAGCGTGACCGAGACGGCCTTCGCGCTCGGCGGCGAGGCGCGCCTGGTCGGCGTGAGCGACTTCTGCGACTGGCCGCCGGCCGCGCGCGCCAAGCCGCGCGTCGGCGGCATGATCAATCCCGGCCTCGAGGCCATCGTCGCCCTGAAGCCCGACCTGGTCGTCGGCACCGACGAGGGCAACCGCGAGGAGACGTTCCTGCAGCTTCGACGGCTCGGGATCCCGGTCTACGTCGTCCACGCGCGCCGCGTGTCCGAGATGTACGAGCTGATTAACCGCGTCGGCGAGCTCACGGGGCGGCAGGACGGCGTCGCGGCGCTCGTGGGCGGCATTCAGCGGCGGATCGACGCGGTGCGTGCGAGCGTGCGCGCGCGGCCCACGCCGCGCGTCCTCTATGTCTTGTGGCCGGACCCGCTGCTCGTGCCAGGCCGCGACTCGCACCTGACCGAGATGATCGAGCTCGCGGGAGGCCGTTCCATCACCGCTGCGGAGCCGGTGAGCTACGTGCGCTTCAGCGTCGAGGCGGCTGTTGCGCGAGCGCCCGAGGTGATCGTGCTCGCCGATCACTCCAGCGGAGCCTCGACGGCCGGACGCGCGGCGCCGGAGAAGTGGCAGGCGCTCACCAGCGTGCCGGCGATCCGCGCGGGTCGGCTGTACTCGGTCGATCTGTCGATCCTGCATCGCTACGGACCACGGCTGGCCGAAGGCCTCGAGATCCTCGCGCGCATCATCCATCCCGAGGCGTTCCGGTGAGCGAGGCGAGGCGTCTTGCGATCGCGCTCGCCGCGCTCGGCACGATGCTGCTGCTCCTCGGCGTGGCCGCGCTCTTCGTGGGGAGCGCGGGCCTGTCGCCCGCCGCCGTCGCGCGCGCGCTCGCCGGACGCGCGGATGCGTCCTCGGTCGAAGCGATCGTGACGCTCAGTCTACGGCTGCCGCGCGTCGCCGCCGCCGTGCTCGCCGGCGCGGGTCTCGCCGTCGCCGGCGTCGGGTTTCAGGCACTCACGCGCAACCCGCTCGCCGAGCCGTCGGTGCTCGGCGTGTCCAGCGGCGCGGCCTTCGGCGTCGTGCTCGCACAGATTCTCGGGTTCGAGACGGGGCTCGTGGCCGCGCTCGGCCTGGCGGCGTTCGCGTTCGCCGGCGCACTGCTCGCGGCCATCATCGTCTATCTCGTCGCCAGCGCCCCCGGCGGGCTGGTGATCCAGTCGCTGCTGCTGGCGGGCGTCATCGTCGGCATCTTCTTCACCGCGGCGATCACGGTGATCATCTCCATCGTCGACTTCAATCGCCTGAGTGGCGTGATCCATTGGCTGCTCGGCAACCTCGCCCCGATCCCCGCGACGTCACTCGCGCTGTTCGCATTGCTCGCCGCCGCCGGCGTGGCCGTAATCGTCCGAAGCGCGCGCGAGCTCAACATCCTCGCCCTGGGTGAGGAGGCGGCGAGCCAGCTTGGGGTCGATGCCGAGCGCCTCAAGCGGCGTGTGTTCGCAGCCGCCGCGCTGCTCACCGGCACCGTCGTCGCGTTCGCGGGACCGATCGGCTTCGTCGGCCTCATCGTTCCGCACGTGCTGCGCGGCCTCGTGGGCCAGGACAATCGCCTGCTCGCGCCGGCGTCGGCGCTGGCGGGGGGCGCGTTCCTGCTCACCGCGGATACGCTGGCGCGCAACGTGGTCGCGCCGGCGGAGCTCTCGGTCGGCGTCATCACGGCATTTTGCGGCGCGCCGTTTTTCGTCTGGGTGCTGCGCGCGCGGAGCCGGCCGGCATGAGCGCCCTCGTCGAATTCGCGGACGTCGGGTTTTCCTACGCGAAGCCCGCGGCGCGCCGCGCGCGTGCCTTTGCGTTCGCGGGACTGTCGTTCGCCATCGAGCGCGGCGAGGTGTTCGGCGTGATCGGACCCAACAGCGCGGGCAAGACGTCGCTGCTGCGTCTGCTCACGCGCGTGCTGACGGCGCAGCGCGGAGAGATCCGCCTCGACGGCCGGCCGGTCGGGGCGTTGCGCCCGTGGGAGCTTGCGCGAGAGATCGCCGTGGTGCCGCAGGAGGCGCCGCGGCCGTTTCCGTTCACGGTTCGCGAGCTCGTGCTCATGGGTCGCTATCCGCACGCGCCGCAGCGCTTCTTTGAAGACGCGGCGGATGCGGCGGCGGCGCGCGCCGCGATGCTCGCGACGGACACGGTCGAGCTCGCACCGCTGCCGCTCGACGAGCTGTCGGGCGGCGAGCGCCAGCGCGCGCTGCTCGCCAAGGCACTCTCGCAGGAGCCGCGGCTGCTCGTCCTCGACGAGCCGACGGCCCATCTCGACCTGCGATATCAAGCCGAGACGGCGGCGCTGCTGCGGCGGCTGAACCGCGAGCGCGGTCTCACGATCCTGCTCGTGTCGCACGACCTGAATCTGGCCGCCGAGCTGTGCGATCGCCTGCTGCTCCTGCGCGCCGGCGAGATCGCCCGCGTCGGCGCCCCCGCCGACGTGCTCGAACAGAGGTTGCTCGAAGACGTATTCGGCTGTCGCGTGGTCGTGAACACAAGCCCGAGCGGACGTCCGAGCGTGCAGCTGACGTACGACAGGAGGTGAGACGAGAAGTCGGTCGCGTGTGATGCGCTCCGGTGCGAGGGAAGCCGGTGAGAAGCCGGCACGGTCGCGCCACTGTGAGTGGGGAGCGCCGTCCTGGTCCCGCACGAGCGGGAGCCACTGTTGCATGCCGCTGCCGCAGGCAAAGCACAAAGCACGCCTCGGATGTGGCCGGTAATGGGAAGGCATGGGCGGTCGCGGCGATCCACGAGTCAGGAAACCTGCCGGAGCCAGTCGTCCAACCCTTTCGCGACAAAAGGAGTGGCGCATGGTGCGGACAGCGGTGGCGGTAACGGCGGTCGTGCTGCTGGCGACGACGGCGGCGGCCCAGGAGGTGAAGCAGGCAGAGCCGGTGGTGGTGACGGCAACGAAGATCGAGACGCCGGCCGAGCAGCTCGGCGCGTCGGTGACGGTCGTGCCCGGTGACGAGATCGACGCGCGTCGATATCCGACGGTGGACGAGGCGCTGCGCGGCGTCCCCGGTGTGGAGGTCCGACGCTCCGGCAGCTTCGGCAAATCGACGACGATCTCGATCCGCGGCGCCAACGCGCAGCAGGTGCAGGTGCTCGTGGACGGCATGCGCGTGAAGAGCACGACGCTCGGGCAGGCGGATCTCTCGGATCTCTCGCCCGACCTGATCGAGCGCATCGAGGTCATTCGCGGTCCGCAGTCGACGCTCTACGGCGCGGATGCGATTGGCGGCGTCGTCAACATCATCACCCGCAAAGGCAAAGGGCCCTTCAACCTGTGGACGACCCAGGAGGTCGGGAACTACGAGATCCTGCGCTCCACGATTGGCTTCTCGGGCTCGTACGGGATCTTCGACTACGCGTTCGCCACCGGTCACTTCGAGTCCAACGGGCAGATGATCAACGATGGCGTCGACCAGAATTCGCTCAACACCCGGCTCGGCCTCTCGCTGCCAGGCAGCACGACGCTCTCGCTCGCGGTGCGTTGGAACAAGACCGATACCGGCGTGCCGATCGAGTTCGTCGGCAACCCCGCGCCGATCGTGCCGACCATCGATCCGAACACACGGCAAGAGACCGAGACGGTCATCATCAATCTCGCCGCGCACACGCGTCCGGTGTCCTGGTGGGAGAGTGATGCCCGAGTCGGTCGCTACTGGAATCGGCAGAAGTTCGTCGACCCGCGGGACCCGTTCGCGTGCCCCCCGGCCACCTTCGGCCCGCCGTGTGACTTCCCCGGCATGTTCAAGGTCGAGCGCCGCGAGGTCGAGTGGCTGAACCATTTCCACATCGGCACGTGGTCGACCAGCACCTTCGGCCTCGAGTATCGCTGGGAGTCCGCCGACGTGCAGGGGACGAGCGGGTTCGGCCCCACGACGGAAACAGTCTCCGGCCTGTTCCAGCAGCAGTTCCGATTCTTCGATCGCCTGTTCATGGCCGCCGGTGTGCGCGTCGAAGACAACGACGTGTTCGGCCGCTCCGTGACCGAGCGCGGCTCGCTCTCGTTCCTGATCAAGGAGACCGGCACGCGCATCCACGGCGGCGCCGGGTCGGGCTTTCGCGCTCCGACGTTCAACGACCTGTTCTTCCCCGGCTTCGCGAATCCCGCCCTCAAGCCCGAAGAGAGCTTTTCCTGGGACGTGGGGGTCGGACAGAAGCTTTGGGGCAATCGCATTCGCCTCGACGCCACTGTGTTCAAGAACTCGTTCACCAACCTGATCCGCTGCTGCGTGCCGCTGGCGGGGCCGCCGTTTGCCATTACCTCGAACGTCGGCCGGGCCCGTAGCCAGGGCCTCGAGTTCACGGGTGAGGTCGACCTTCTCGACAACCTCACGGCGGGCGTGAACTACACGTACACGGAGACGAAGGATCTCGACACCGGCACGTGGCTGCCGCGCGAGCCGCGTCATCGCTGGAACGCGCGCGTCGCGTGGCAGCCCATAAAGCCGCTGTCGCTGTGGACCGAGCTGCACGTGCAGACCAGGCAATGGGAGACCCTCGGCAACATCTACGCGAGCGGCTACACGCGCCTGGACGTCGGCGGCACGTATCGCGTCCTCGAGCGCTGGGGATTGGTGAAGTACGTCGACCTCACGGCACGGATTCAGAACCTCGCGAACGAGTCGTATCAAGAGGTGCGCGGCTTCCCCGCGCTCGGTATCACGGCGATCGGAGGGGTACGGGTGGCGTTCGAGTGAGCATCGACGGTGTCGCGACGCGAGTGGGGCCGGAGGCCGTCGTCGTCACGGCCGAGCGTGAGCTCCTCGTGCTCTCGTCCGCCGTGGTCGGCGGGGGCTTCACCCGCGCGCGCGCCGTGCTGAACGTGCACGTGCCGAAGAATTTTCCGTGTGCGGACGCGGCGGCGACAGTGAGCGCCGCCGCGCGCCGGCTCGGCGTGCCCGCGCCGTGGGTCGGCCTTCTGACCGGCGCCTGGACGGAGCGCGCAGAGATCGCCACGGCGGTCGCCGGCGACGTGCGCGCGCTCGTCGTCGCGACCGTCGGACTGAGCAATCCGAGCGCGGCGGGGCTGAGCCCGCGGGCGCAGCCGCTGCCTGCAACGATCAACACCATCGCCGTCGTGGACGCCGACCCCGAGCCAGCGGCGCTGGTGAACCTCGTGGCCACGCTGACGGAGGTCAAGACCGACGTTCTGCGCATGGCCGGTGTTCGGTGCGACGACGGCCGCCTCGCGACGGGCACCTCGAGTGATGCTGTCGTGGTCGCCGCGACGGGGTGCGGAGCGCGTGCCCCGTATGGAGGGCCGCTGACCGACGTCGGCTGGGCGGCGGCGCGCGCGGCGCGGTCGGCGCTCGAAACCGGCGTGCGCCGGTGGCTCGCCGACAACGCGGCCGCGGTGGCCGCGGATGGTTCGCAACGCCGAGCGCTCGAATGATTCGGCTCGCGCGCTGGGTACCGCTGTCGCTCGCGATCCACGCCGCTACGCTGGGCGGCGTGTGGCGCATGCGGGAGGTGGCCGAGCCGGCGCTCTTCGTCGACATGACGCTGACGGAATCCGAGACGCCTTCAGGCCGCGAGTCGCCGCCTGGTCCGCCCGCGCGCGGCGCGGCCGCGGCGTCGAGCCCGGAGCCGCGCGTCGCCGCATCGCCACCCGATCGTGGCGCGAGCGCCCGGGCACCGGCGCCGCCGATCAGTGCGGCACCGAGCCC
>JBKOZH010000284.1:0-7569 GCA_046725765.1 Candidatus Methylomirabilota bacterium
AACGCGCCGTAGTTCGTCAGCGTCACGTCGCCGGCGCTCTCGAGCTGACGCACGGCCGCCGCCAGCGCCATCTCGCCGAAGCGCCGGTGGTGGCCGTAGGACTCGCCGTCGGTGGCGACGTGAACGAGCTGCGCGTGCTCAGCCGGCGGATCCGGGAAGACGCCACGCAGGCGCGCGGCGAAGCGGCGCCCGTCCTCCAGGAGGTTCTCGAACGCGATCGCGCGCGAGACGGGACCATCGTAGAAGAACAGCGTCAGCTCGTGGCCGCCCGGTCCGCGCCAGCGATAGGGTCGGCTCGGATCGACCTCACCCTTGGCCTGCTCCGGCGCGAGGATCGTGAACTTCAGCCCGGCCTCCGCCAGCACCTCGAGCGTCTCGGTATCGACGGCCGCCTCCGGCAGCCACATCCCCTCCGCCTCACGCCCGAAGCGTGCGCGGAAGTCGGCGAGGCCCCACGTCACCTGCGTGACTTTGTCGCGACGGGTAGCGAGCGGCAGGATCATGTGGTTGTAGACCTGCGCGAGCGCGTTGCCGTGGCCGCCGCGCGCGGCGACGCTGGCGCGATCCGCGACGAGGATCTTGCGATAGATGTCCGGCGCCTGCCGCTCGAGCCACGACAGGAGCGTGGGGCCGATGTTGAACGAGATCTTCTCGAAGTTATTGACGACGTCGAGAATGCGGTTGGCCTCGTCTACCCGGCGCGCCGCAGTGTTGGGCGCGTAGCATTCCGCGGTGACGCGCTCGTTCCAGTCGTGGAACGGCGCTGCGGAGTCCTGGACCTCGACGGTCTCGAGCCAGGGATTCTCGCGCGGCGGCTGGTAGAAGTGCCCGTGAATGGCGACGAAGCGGCCCGACGACACGCGTTGCCCTCCGGCTAGAACTCCTCGAGCCCCGATAAGAACTCGCGCCGGCCGCCGCGCGGCACGACGACGAGGCCGGAGGGATCGACGAAATGCCGCCGACGGTCGGTGACTGGATCGACGCCGATCTCGCAGTCGGCGGGGATGATGTTGAAGCGGTCGACAATGACGCGGCGCAGCCGCGCGCCCTTGCCGACCGTGGTGTGGTCCATGACGATCGAGTCCTCGATCACCGCGCCCTCGTTGACCCACACCGAGCGGCCCAGGATCGAGTTGCGGATCGTGGCGCGCTTCACGAGGGAGGCTTCGCCGACGTGCGCGTTGTCGACGTCGCTGCCGATGAAGCGCGCGGGCGGGCCCGGGTGCGGGCCCGTGCGCACCGGCCAGTAGCGGTTGTCCAGGTCGAAGCGCGGCGACTCGCCGAGAAGGTCCATGTGGGCCTCCCAGTACGAGGGGATGCTGCCGACGTCGCGCCAGTATCCCTGCTCCTCGTACGGCTTCACGCCCGGCACCTCGTTGCCCTGGAAGTCGTAACCGTACACGCGTCCGCTCGGCACCAGTTCGGGAATGATCGAGCGGCCGAAGTCGTGATCCGTGGAGCGGCGCGCGTCGACGAGCAGCGCGTCCACCAGCGCGTGCCGGCGGAACAGGTAGTTGCCCATGGACACGAGCGCGCGCTCCGGATCGCTCGGCATCGCCGGAGGCTGCTTGGGCTTCTCGACGAAATCGACGACCCGCCCCTGGCGGTCGACGTTCAGCACACCGAACGCGGTGGCTTCGGCGCGCGGCACGGAGCGCGCGGCCACCGTCACGTCGGCGCCCGTCTCGTCGTGAAACGTCAGCATCTGGTTGATGTCCATGCGGTAGATGTGGTCGGCGCCGAAGATGGCCACCACGTCGGGATTGAAGTCGTCGATCAGGTTCAGGTTCTGCAGCACGGCGTCCGCGGTGCCGCGGTACCACGCGGGGCCGAAGCGCATCTGCGGCGGCACCACGGTGACGAAGTAGTCCGGCACGATGCCGGTAGTGCGCCAGGACAGCCGCACGTGCTCGATGAGCGACTGCGACTTGTACTGCACGAGCACGTAGAGCGAGAGCATGTCGGAGTTCACGAAGTTCGAGAGCACGAAGTCGACGATGCGGTAGCGGCCGGCGAAGGGCACCGCGGGCTTGGAGCGATCGCGCGTCAGCGGATGGAGGCGCTCGCCCTTGCCGCCGGCCATGATCATCGCGAGGACGCGCGCGCGACGTTTCACGGTATCGACGGCTCGGAGAACGGTTTGAACCGCGGGTGGCCTGTTCTAGATGCGGAGTGGCTGCGCTCCGCGGTCAACCGTCGCTCCGCGGTCAACCGTGGGTGGCCTGTTCTCGATGCGGAGTGGCTGCGCTCCGCGGTCATGAGGCGGGAGCTTGTGCCCACGCCGGATTCACGTCGGGGAAGACGAAGTCTTCGCGCTCGAGACGCCGCAGCGTGTTCGCCGCCTCGACGGACAGGGGCTCGCCACCGCGCAGCGTCGTGGCCATCTCCGACAGCCGCTTGAACTCCGCGTAATGCTCGGCCACGCGGCGCTCGGCGTAGTCGCGCGCGGCGCCGGTGGTGATGAGGAACTGCCAGTCGGAGGCTTGCAGCAGCAGCAGCTCGCGCGTCGCCTGCGCCAGCACCCGCGCGAGGTCGGGAGGGCTGTCAGTCCCGGCCTTGAGATGCTCGGATAACTCGGCCTCCGCGCTGTAGACGCGGTCCCACGTCCACTCGGTATCGCGGTTGAGCCACACGCGGTGGTCGCCGCCCTCGCCCCATGAGCCCTCCGGCAGCGACAGCGTCGCACGCGGCGGCACCACATTCAGCGCCTCGGCCAGGGTGACCGGCGTCACGCCGGCGCGGCGCATGTCGCGCGCGACGTGCTCGAGCCACATCGGCCCCTCGAACCACCAGTGGCCGAACAGCTCCGAGTCGTACGGCGAGCAGATCACGACGGGCTTGCCGTCGCGCTTCGTGGCGGCTTCCGCGGTCTCGCGCACGAGCCCGACGAAGTGGGTCGCCTGCAGGGCCGTCTTCTCCGCCGCCAGCTTGGGGTCGTACGGGATCTTGGTGCCGAAGTCGCCGCGGTTGTCGGTGATGCGCCAGAAGCGCAGGCCGCCGGGGAAGTGCTTCTTGTGGAATTCCAAGTACGCGAAGTCGCCGGGATAGCCGTGGTCGCGGCTCCACACCTGCAGCGTCGTGCGCGGATCGCGGATGAACGCGATCGCGGAGCCGGTGCCGCCGCGCGAGGCCACGCGGTACGGCGCGTACGGTGAGCGCGCCTCGTTCACAGGAATGGCCGGCGACGGCTCCGTCATCGTCTCCTTGCGCGCCGGAATGTAATCGCGATAGAGGAATACCGGCTCGCCGGCCGCGACGAGATGCGAGTCGGCGACGAAGTATTCGAGGTTGTGCGCGGCGAGCATCTCTTCGATGCCCGGCCGCAGGCGCCGCTCGACGCCGCGCTCACGCCCGGTCGGAGCCGTCCACTCGTAGCGGGGACGGTACGCGCACTCCGGCAGCCAGATACCGCGCGGCGCGACGCCGAAATGCCGCTTGTGCGTCTCGACGGCGGTGCGCAGCTGCAGATGGATGGACTCGTCGCGGGAGAGCAGGGGCAGGTACCCATGGGTGGCGGCGCACGTGATGATCTCGACGTGGCCCGCGCGCTGCAGGTCGGCGAAGGTGCCCGGAATGTCGCCGCCGATGCGGCGGTGCAGCTCCCACATGTGCTCGTAGTGGTGCTGCCAGAAGTCGCAGAGCGGCAGCAGCTCGGGGGCGCCCTCCTTCGCGAAGTGCGCGCGCGACTCCGCGCACGCGCGCCGCACGTTGTCGTAGTAGAACGCGAGCTCCTTCTGAAACTCCGGCGAGGCGAGCTGCTCCACGAGCACGGGAGAGAGATTCAGCGTCCACTTCGGCGAGATGCCGTCGGCGACGAGGCGATGCACGACGTCCAGCAGCGGCAGGTAGCATTCGAAGGCCGCTTCGTTGAGCCAATCGCTGCCGTGTGGCCATCGACCGTGGTTGACCACCATCGGAAGATGAGTGTGTAGGACGAGCGCGAAGGGATAGCCCATGTCAGCGAGCACCTTTCAGCCGGAGCCGAGCCGGGCGACGACGGTCACGCACAATTGGACCGTATGAAATCGTTGGGCGCAAGCCTTCATCTGGGCGCCACTGCGCGCGACGACGGCGTGATGTTTCGGGTGTGGGCGCCGCGCTGCCGCACGCTCGACGTCGTCATCGAGGGACGCCGGCCGCTCGCGCTCCACCGGCAGGACGACGGCCTGTTCGAGATGGTCGTGCCGGGGCTGCTCGACGGCACGCGCTACCAGTACCGCCTCAACGGCGAGCGTTACCGGCCCGACCCGGCATCGCGCTTTCAGCCCGAGGGCGTGCATGGGCCCTCGATGGTCGTGAACCCCGCCTCGTTTTCCTGGACCGATCAGAGCTTTACCGGGCACGCCACGGCCGATCTGGTCATCTACGAGCTGCACGTCGGGACCTTCACGCGAGCCGGCACGTTCGAGGCCATCGTGGCCCACCTGCCGCATCTGGTCGAGCTCGGCATCACCGCCATCGAGCTCATGCCGGTGGCCGAGTTCCCGGGCTCGCGGAACTGGGGCTATGACGGCGTCCACCTGTTCGCACCGCAGTCGACGTATGGCGGCCCGCGCGGGCTGCGGCGGCTGGTCGATGCTTGCCACGCCCACGGTCTGTCGGTACTTCTCGACGTCGTCTACAACCACCTGGGCCCCGAAGGAAACTATCTCGGCGAGTTCGGCCCGTTCTTCACCGATCGATACCGCACGCCCTGGGGCGGCGCGCTGAACTTCGACGGGGAGGACGCCGAGGGCGTGCGCCGCCACTTCGTCGAGAACGCGCGTGCGTGGGTTCGCGAGTTTCACCTGGACGGCCTGCGCCTGGACGCGATCCACGCGATCTTCGACGCGAGCCCGGTGCACATCCTCACCGAGATCGCGGCGGCGGCGCGCGAGGAAGCGCGTGCACTCGGGCGGCCGGTCCACATCATGGCCGAATCGCACGACAACGACCGGCGCCTCGTGCTGCCGGCGGACGCCGGCGGCATCGGACTGGACGCCGTGTGGTCGGACGACTTCCATCACGCGGTGCACGTGTGCCTGACCGGCGAGCGCGGCGGCTATTACGCCGACTTCACCGAGCCGCGCCGGCTGGCGACCGCGCTGGGTGAGGGCTTTGCGTTCCAGGGCGAGTACTCCGAGTACTTCGGGCGCGACCGCGGCACGCCGTGCGCTGACTTGTCCGGTGAGCGCTTCGTGGTCTGCGTGCAGAACCACGATCAAGTCGGCAACCGCGCCCAGGGGGATCGGCTCAGCACGATCGCGCCGTTCGAGGCCGTGAAGCTGGCGGCGGGGCTGATGCTCGCGGCGCCTGCGGTTCCGCTGTTGTTCATGGGCGAGGAGTACGGCGAGACCGCGCCGTTCCAGTTCTTTACGTCGTTTCTCGACCGCGACCTGGCCGAGGCCGTGCGCAAGGGTCGCACGGCGGAGTTCAGCCGCTTCGCCTGGCAGGGCACCGTGCCGGATCCCGGCGAGCCAGGCACGTTCGTGCGCTCGCGGCTCAACCACCCGCTGGTCGGCGCGCCGCGCCACCGCGAGCTCTATCAATACTATCGGCGCTGGCTGGCGCTGCGGCGCTCGCATCCCGCGCTCGGCACGCGGGGTAAGGAGCGCGCGCGCGCCGCTGTCGATCCCAAGGGGACGCTGCTCACGCTCGTGCGCGATGCCCAGTCCGGACCCGGCGTCCGGCTGTTCGCCAACCTCACGAACGAAACGCGCCCGGCACCAGCCATCGGCGCCGACTGGCGGCTCCTGATCGACTCCGACGATCCGCGCTTCGCGGGCAAGGGCCGCGCTGCGCTCGCGCCCTTCCAGCTCCTGCTCTACGAGGCGCCTTAAGTCGACGGGGCGCCTTAAGGAAGAATCGGGAAGGTGCTGATGGCCCGGCTGCCGACACCCTTCACCGTCTCGATGATGAAGTCGCCCGGGCAGACGAGAAACGCGCGCTCCTGCTTGGGATTGTTGATCGGCCCGCCCTTGATGATGCGCTTGAAGACGTGACCGTTGCGCCACACGATGGCGAACGTCCGCGCATCGCCGAGCTCGTGCGAGTCGCGCCGGTTGAGGCAGAAGCGGTCCACGACCTGCTTGATGTCCCGCTCCTCGTACTCCTCTCCGTAGTGTGAGGCCATGAAGTCGGTGTAGGCCTTGATCTCCTCCGCCTTCTGCAGCGGCGGCGGCGCGACCCCCATACCGACCGCGGCCAGCGCCTCGTTGCCGTGGAGCGCCTTGGTGTTCGGGCGGCGCTTGCGTCCCTGCGGGTCGGTAAAGATCGAGAAGCCCTTGGCGCGGACCTCCTCGACGCTGTCGCCGGCGATGCCCTTGGCCTCGTCCGTCTCCCGAATGCTCATGAAGCGATCCACCATCCTCAACATGTGGACGCTGTTGCACTGGTTATCGGCGGTTTCCAGGCCGTCGTCTGGGACCTCTCGCTTGGCCTCGAGCACCTCCGGCGTGTCGCAGGGCAGCTTGAAGAGCGCCGTGGTCTTGAAGTCGAACGATTGCTTCCTGAGAATCGGCGCCGTAGAGCAGCCCGCCACGACGGCGACGCCGGCGACGAGGACGAGAACCCGTTGCATGCTGGACCTCTGGCCTGCTATAGAGCAAAGGCCTTGCCACACCTCTGGCGCGATCCCGTCGACCATCTCCTCGCGCTCGATCCGGGCGCGCGAGGGATCGATGGCTTCTTCCAACCCGGCGCTGCCGCCCGCGCGGCGCACGCGCTCCAGCGGGCGGAACGCGTCGTCGTCACGACGGGATTTGTCGTCGATTCCGGCACCGCCGAGACGGACGGCCCTCCCGGCGCCGCGGTGCTCGGGCGCGCGCTGCGCACCCTGGGTGCCGAGGTCCGCTACGTGGTCGACGAGGTCACCGCGCCCGTGCTCGCGGCGGCGCTGGACGCCTTGGGAGAGCCCGCGGACGTCGTGCGCTTTCCGTCCGGTCCCGACGCCGCGCGGGAGGTTCTCGCCCGCGAGCGGCCAAGCCATCTGGTGGCGATCGAACGGCCGGGCCGCGCTCGCGACGGCAGCTATCGCAACATGCGGGGAGTCGACGTGTCGGAGTGGAACGCTCCGCTCGACCAGCTATTCATAGAAGCTCACAAGCGGTCTCGCGGACCCCGCTACAACAAAGTTCGGTTCGACCGGGCACAGCGCGACGTCATCACCATCGGGGTAGGAGACGGGGGCAACGAAGTCGGCATGGGCAACGTGCGCGCGCGTTTCGCGCGGGGCAACGCCCTGGCCGCGCGCATCGGTTCCGTGGTCCGCGCCGATCATCTCGTCGTTGCCGGCGTGTCCAACTGGGGCGCGTACGGCATGGTCGCCCATCTCGCCCGCCTGGCCGGCCGGCCATTGCTCCACGCGCCGGACGACGAGCGTCGGCTCGTCGTCGCCTGCGTCAAGGCTGGGGCGTGCGACGGCGTCACCCGGCGCCGCGAGGCGACCGTGGACGGCCTCGCGCTCGATGCGCACGCCGCGATCGTCGCGCTGCTCGGCGTCGCGGCGTTCGCGCGAGCCTAGCGTTATCATGGGCGGCATGACGATCCAGGAGGAATACCGCGCGAAACATCCGCGCTCGGCCGCGCTGA
>JBKOZH010000049.1:0-2623 GCA_046725765.1 Candidatus Methylomirabilota bacterium
CGCGCGCAGGGCGACGACCTCGTCCTCGTGTGGATCGAGCGCGAGCGCTGAGCGCGCGTCCGCGTTCAGCGCCGCCGATCGCGGGACGCCAGCGTACGGGCGAAGGCCACGAGCTGCGCGAGGTCATCGTCGGAGAGTTGCGCGCCAAACGCCGGCATGCCGGGGCGCCCGATCGTCGCACCGCCATGCTTGATGAGATCAAAGAGATAGCGATCTGACTGCGCGGCGACGCGCGGGTCGGTGAGGTCGCCGGGCCGCAGCAGGAACAGCGACGCGCGCCATGAGCCGCGGCCGTCCAGGCCGTGGCATTCGGCGCAATACGCATAGTAGAGACGCTCGCCGCGCGGCGCATTCGCCCGCGGGCGCGCGTCCGTCAGCAGCCACGCGAGGCCACCCGCGAACAGACCGATCACCGCGACGGCCGCCACGAGGACGAGCACGCCGCGGCGCATGGGGCTATTGTACGGGAATGACAGCAAAAACCGCTTGACAAGGGGGCTCGCAAACGGATAAAGAGATTAACCTTTTCGGAACCGCCGCACCCCCAGGCAACTCGCGAAGGAGGTTCCCCCGATGACTGACGGACACCCTCAAGACACCAACCCGACCGCCGTTACCCGCCGCGGCTTTCTGAAGACCACAGGCGCGGGTGTGGCGGGCGGAACGCTCGCGGCGATGCTCGATGCGCGCCAGGCTCCGGCGCAGATCAAAGGCACGACGCTACGAATCTTACAGTGGAGCCATTTCATCCCGGCCTACGACAACTGGTTCGACAACACGTTCACCAAGGAGTGGGGCGACAAGAACGGCGTGAAGGTGCGCGTCGACCACATTCCGCACCTCGAGCTGCCGGCGCGGATGGCGGCCGAGTTTGCGGCGGGCGCCGGCCACGACATCATCATGAACGGGTCGTCGATCCTGACACGCCTCTACTACAAGAGCCTGGCGGACATCAGCGACGTCTACGACGCCGCTGGGAAAAAGCACGGTGGCTGGATCCCGAGTGCCGGCCCGCTCGTGCAGGTCGAGGGCCGCACCTACGGCATGCCGATGTTCTACATCCTTCTGCCGATGCTGTGGCGCAAAGATCTCTTCGACGCCAACAATCTGAAGGCGCCCGACACGTGGGAGCTGGCGCGCGTCGCGGCCCGGACGATGAAGGCCAAGGGGCATCCGACCGGCATCCAGTTCTCGCAGTGCGCCGACGCCAACCTCAACTGGCGCTCGCTGCTCTTCAGCTTCGGCGGCCGGGAAGCGGAGGAGGGCGACAACATCCTCATCGACTCCAAAGAGACGCGTGAGGCGTTGAAGTTCGCCAAGGCGCTCTTCGACGAGGGCATGACCCCCGAGGTGTTCTCCTGGGACGACGCCTCCGATAACCGCTATCTGGCGTCCGGCGTCGCGTGCTGGATCCACGACGCGATCTCCGCGTATCGCACGACCGAGGACACCAACCCCGACGTGTTCAAGAACACGCACATCGGCATGGAGCCGGCGGGCCCCGACGGCAAGCGCGTCAGCGTCTCGGCGGCCAACGTCTACATGGTGTGGAAGTTCTCGAAGAACCAGCAGGCGGCCAAGGAGTTCCTCACGTACTTCATCGACGAGAGCCCAGAGGGCATGAAGCAGAGCCGCGGCTACAACATGCCGTACCTGCTCGGCCAGGCCAAGAAGCCGATGCCGATCATCGGCAGCGATCCCAAGATGCAGATCCTGCAGGACTTCCCGAAGATCGTCGCGTTCTACGGCTACCCCGGGCCGTTCACGACGCCGATCCAGGAGGTTGTCAACCTCTTCGTCCTTCCTGACATGTTCACGCGGGTCGCGCGCGGCCAGGCGATCGAAGACGTCATGAAGTGGGGAGTGGGGGAGTACCGCCGGATCTTCGCCAAGCACAAGCGCGCATGACGCAGAGCTCGCTTCGCGGCGGCCCGGACCCTGTGGCCCGGGCCGCCGTTGTTTCTGTGCCCGCGCGCCGCGTCGAGCGGCCGTGGCTCAGCCACAGCGCGCGCCGGCTCATGTTCGGCTACACGCTGTTGGCGCCGGCGGCGCTCTATGTGATGCTGCTCGTCGCCGCGCCGTTCGTCTTCTCGCTTTATCTGGCACTCAGCGACGCCAGCGTTGGCGATCCCGTCGCGCGCTTCGTCGGCCTCGAGAACTTCCGCGCCGCGTGGGAGATGGACCTCTTCTGGCTCGCGTTCCGCAACAGCGTGGTGTTCCTCGTCGTGGCCGCCGTGCTCAAGAGCCTGCTCGGGACCTCGCTGGCGTTCCTGCTGCTTCAAGATTTCAGGGGCAAGAAGCTCATTCGCGGCCTCGTGGTGATTCCGTTCACGCTGCCGATCGCCATCAGCGTGCTGTCCTGGAAGTGGATGTACGACTCGCAGTTCAGCGTCATCAATTGGGTGCTCAGCCGCATGGGATTGATCGGGCAGTTCGGGACGGAAGGCTGGCCCATCTGGCTCGGTGATCCCAAGCTCGCACTGATCGCGTGCATCCTCGTGAACGTCTGGCGCACGTTCCCGTTCTCGGCCATCGTGCTGCTCGCCGGCTTCACCTCGGTGCCGGTCGAGGTGCTGGACGCCGCCAAGGTCGACGGCTGCTCCTTCTTCCAGCGCTTCCGCCA
>JBKOZH010000325.1:0-15848 GCA_046725765.1 Candidatus Methylomirabilota bacterium
CCGCCGACCCGCGCGGCCGCTGGACGGTCGACGTGACGACGGAAACCGGCCAGCTGATCGGTCGTCTGCGCTTCCGGGTCGTCCCGTGAGACACACTGCGTGGAATCCGAGGCGCGCCACGGCTATGCCGGGGCGCGTCCGAGCGTTGGGGGTCTGGGGGCCATTTCGTGGCCCCCAGCAGAAGCGAGATACTGCGTGGAATCCGAGGCGCGCCACGGCTACGCCGGGGTGCGTCCGAGCGTTGGGGATCTGGGGGCCATTTCGTGGCCCCCAGCAGAAGCGAGATACTGCGTGGAACCCGAGGCGCGCCACGGCTATGCCGGGGCGCGTCCGAGCGTTGGGGGTCTGGGGGCCATTTCGTGGCCCCCAGCGTGAAAGATGAGCGTGGAGCTCTTCGACACGCACGCACACCTGCACTTTCCCGAGTTCGACGGCGATCGTGCGGAGATGATGACGCGTGCGCGGCAGGCCGGTATCACGCGCATGCTGACGATCGGCACCGAGGTGCCGACGTCGCGCGCGGCTGTGGCGCTGGCCGAGGCAGAGCCCGATGTGTGGGCCACCGTCGGCGTCCATCCGCACGACGCGGCGGAGGCCGACGAGGCGGCGCTGTCGGAGATCGAGCGCCTGGCCGGCGGCGCGCGGGTCGCCGCCATCGGCGAGATCGGGCTCGATTTCTTCCGCGATCTCTCACCGCGTGACGCGCAAGCGCGCGTGTTCCGGCGCCTGATCGGTGTTGCGCGCCGCGTGCGCAAGCCCGTGGTCGTGCACTGCCGCGACGCCCATGACGAGGTGCTGACGATTCTCGGCGAGGAGCGTGTCGGCGAGGTGGGCGGCATCATGCACTGCTTCTCGGGCGACGTCGCGGTCGCGCGCCGCTGCCTCGACCTCGGCCTGGTGATCTCCCTGGCGGGGCCGGTCACGTATCCCAACGCGCGCGCGCTGCCTGACGTCGCCCGCTTCGTCCCCGGGGACCGGCTCGTCATCGAGACCGACTGCCCGTTCCTGCCGCCGCAGGGCTACCGTGGCAAGCGCAACGAGCCCGCGTACCTGGCGCTGACCGCCGCGCGCGTGGCGGAGCTGCGCGGCGAGCCGCTCGACGAGTTTGGCCGGCGCGCTTCCGACAACGCGCGCCGCCTGCTGCGCATCGCCTGATGTCATTGCGCGACGTCGGATTCTTCCTGCGCGGACGTGCGAACCGTGCGATGAGCCGCGTGCTGCGCGGCAAGCGGCCGATGCACAGCGAGACACCGGCGCCGATCCGCGACGTGCTCGCCGGTCCCCGCACGCCGCTCGCCCTGGCGCGGCTGCTCACCGCGCGCGACAACGCCGCGCGCGAGGCGGCGGTCGCGACGTGGCTCGACGCGCGCGGCGTGCCGTACACGCGTCACCGGTTCCGGACCTTCGAGGGCCGCGGTGACAACTACATCGTGGACGTCGGCGGCGGCGACCGCACGCTCGTGCTCGCCGCGCACCACGACGCGGTGCCGGGCAGCCCCGGCGCCAACGACAACGCGGCGTCGGTCGCGATCCTGCTCACGCTGCTCGAGCGGCTGGCCTCGGCTCCGCCGGCGCGGCTGCGCGTGCGGCTCTTGTTCCCGGCGTGCGAGGAGCTCGGCTATCTGGGCGCGCGCGCATACGTGCGCGACACGTCGCTCGATCGGATCGCCGGCGTGCTGAGTCTCGAGCTGTGCGGCATGGGCGACACGCTCGCGATCTGGGACGCCGGCGCCGAGACGCCATTTTTGAGGACCATGCGCGGCGCGCTCGGCAACGTCGGCCGCCGTGCGGACGAGAGCTATCATGTCGTCGGCCGCATCCCCGTGTTCGGCAGCGATCACCGCGCGTTCGCCGCCGCCGGCGTCGCCGCCTATGGGTTGACCGTGGTGCCCGCGGCCGAGGCCGACGCGCTGCGCGCATTCGTGTTCAGCCCGATGAAGAGCGCCCTGCGCGCGGTCAAGCGCCGCCCGGTGCCGTTCGAGACGTACCACACGACGCGCGACGCACTGGGGACGCTGGACGCCGCCGCGCTGGACAGCGTGGTGCAAGCGCTCGAGGCCATCGTCGCCGAGGCGACGGCGCGCGCGTGACTCATCGGAGGATCATCACGATCGACAGCGCGAGCAGCGCGCCCATCGCGATGTTGAACACCCGGCGCCGGCGGCCGCCGTTCAGCACGCGCTGAACCGCGGCACCTCCCGCGAGCCAGACGAGGCCGCTCGGCCAGGCCGCGAGGAAGAAGAGCCCGCCGAGCGCGGCGGACTGTAGGACCGCACCGCCGGCGTCGGTGCTCAAGAACGTCCCCGCGGCGCTCACGCTCACCAGCCAGGACTTGGGGTTGACCCACTGAAAGATCGCCGCCCCCGCGAAGCCGACGGGATCGCGCGAGGCGTCCGCCGCGCCGCCCCTCGACGTCGCGATCTTCCACGACAGCCACACCAGTACCGCCGCGCCGGCCCAGTTGAGCGCTTTCAGAACCATGGGATGCTTGAGCACCAGCGATGCGAGGCCGAGCGGCACCACGAACATCATGAGCCCCATGCCGACGCTGACGCCAAACAAGCACGGCAGTCCTCTGACGACGCCGACGGTTGCGCCGGTGGCCGTCAGCATGACGTTGCTCGGCCCGGGCGTGACGGCGGCCACCACGGAGAACACGAGAAACGCGAGAATCTGCTCTGTCGTCATGCGACCGCCCTGCATGCGGCGCGAGGTACCTCCGTGACGCCTAGAGAAGCGCGCTCAGGCGGGGAGGGTCTTGAACGATCGTGCGAGCGCCTGGGCGATTGGATCGCCAGCGAGCGGCCGGCGGGCGGCGTCGAGCTGTTTCGCGCGTGGTTCGCGGGCGAGGCGTACGAGACGCATCGCCACGACACGTATGCGGTCGGCGTGACGGACTGCGGCGTTCAGGTCTTCGATTATCGAGGAGCCAAGCGCGTCAGCCGACCCGGGCAGATCGCGGTGCTCTATCCCGACGAGCGGCACGATGGACGGGCCGGCACCGCGGACGGCTTCGGCTATCACATCGTGTATGTCGAGCCGGCGCACCTCGCGGCGGCGGTGCGCGGACTTTGCGGTGATTCGTCACCGTTGCCGTTCGTGAGGGACCCCGTGGTGACGGACGCGGCGCTGGCGCACGCGATCCACGAGGCGTTTCGCGCGCCGCTCGAGCCGCTGGCGGTCGATCGGCTCATGGTCGCCCTCGCGGAGGGGTTGCTCGCCGCCGCGCACGACGGGCGACATCCGACGATGTCGCGCATCGTCGACGTGCGAGCCGTCGAGCGAGCGCGACAGTTCCTCGATGCCGAGCGAGCGCGCGTCGTGCGCTCCAGCGAGCTCGAAGCGATCACCGGGTTGAGCCGATACGAGCTCGCACGGCAGTTCCGAGTGGCGCTCGGCACGAGTCCCTATCGCTATCTCGTGATGCGGCGCCTCGATTTTGCGCGTGAGCGCATCGATCGCGCGCAGCCGCTGGCCGACGTGGCCTACGAGGCGGGATTCGCCGACCAGGCGCACTTCACACGCGCGTTCAAATCGGCGTTCGGACTGACGCCGGGGCGTTACCGGACGCTGCGCGCGAATCTGGCTCGGCGGAGCTAGCCGGAGAGCAGGCGGCGGCTGCGGTCGGCCTCTTCGCGGGGCACGAACAGGACGACCTCGCCCTGGGCGCCGACCGTGAACGGATGCACGGAGTGCGCGATGCGCGAGCGGACGATCACCGGGATGCCCTCGCTCTCGAAGAGGCCTCTCACCACCAGCGCCTCACGCTGATCGCAGCGGTGCACCTCGACGAGCGCGGACTGATCGTGCTCTTCGACTCGACGCCTCGGAAACGGGATGACGTCGCCCATGCGGTGATGATGATACCAGGTCCGCGAAATGTTGCCGGCGGCGCCGGGCGTACAATCGCCGCACACGCAGGAGGTGCGTCGTGGACAAGTACGAGTACTTCCGGGGCCTGCCCGAGGTGGGCATCGTGCCGCGCGCGCCGCATGCCGGCCCGCTGCTGCGGCACGTCTACGAGCAGGAGCACGGACGCGGCGGATTCGCGGGGAAGGTCGCGCATACCTACCATCTCTACCCGCCCACAAACTGGCTGCCGGGCGAGACGCGCGCGCTCGACGGCTTCGCGCCCGCCTGGGAGTCGCCGCTCACGCCGATCGGCGGCACGCACCTCCTGCTGAACGTGAGCCCGGCGCAGCCAGCTCGCGACGTGTATCGCGGGATGGCGCGCCTCGTCGCCAACGCCACCGCGGCCATGAACGTGACGGCGCCCGCGGCGCCGATGGAGTACTTCTTCGAGCACCACTCAGCCACGATGGTCTACTTCGTCCACGAGGGCCGCGGGACGCTGGAGACGACGTTCGGCCCGATCGAGTACGCGAAGGGCGACTTCCTGATCGTGCCCAAGGGCATCACGCACCGCTTCGAGCTCGGGGCCGGCGCGCACTATTACTGGATGTACGAGTCGTTCGCCGGGGATCCCGAAAAGGCCGAGGCGGCGAGCACGGGACGCTTCATCACCCACAGCGCGAGCGACTACCGCTATCCCCGCTCGCTCGAGACGCGCAACGAGGCCGGACGCTTCGAGATCGTGTCCAAGGTCGGCGATGTCTACACGCGCCGCGTGCACCCCACGCACCCGTTCGACGTCGTGGGCTGGCGCGGCGACTATCTGCCGTACCGCTTCGCCGTCGAGGACGTGCGTCCGCTGGTGGCCGACCGCTCGCACGTGCCGCCCTCCGGCCACACGGTCTTCACGCTGCCCGGCTGCTATCTGTGCGTGTTCACCGTCCGCTCCGTCGAGAAGGAAGGCATGTGGCTGCCGTTCTTCCATCGCAACCTCGACTATCTCGAGACGGTCGGCTACCACTTCGGCGACTTCTTCAGCGGTGGCGGCGTCGTTGGGCCCGGCATGGTGTCGCTGCATCCGGTTGGGCTGCCGCACGGCCCCAAGCCGCGCGCGATCGAGAAGTGGCTGGACGGCAAAGCCGGCGCCGTCCACAACGAGGTCGCCGTGATGGCGGACTTCGCGAATCCGACGCGCGTGTCGGAGTGGGCCCTGGGCCTAGGACGCGCGGACTACATGGACACCTGGGGCGGCTACACGACCGAGCCGCGCTTCACCTGGCGTGCCGACCGCCTGGACGAGATCCGTCGAGTCGCCGAGCGTGTCGCCGATGCGCGCGACACGCTCACGCCGCCGCGGGCTGATTGAGACGACACAAGGAGCCGCCATGAACGACCACGACGCGCTGTTCGAGCTGAACCGCGATTACATCCGATCGGTGCAGACGTCCGACGTGCGGCGCTTCGACGAGATCCTCGCCGACGATTTCCTGTGCAGCAATCCCGACGGCTCCCTGGTCGACCGCAAGGACTTCCTGAAGCAGACGGCGGTGCCGGTGAAGATCTCGAATCTCGAGGCGCGCGACGTCAACATCCGGCTGATGGGTGACTTCGCGATCATTCACGCGCGAACGACGTACAACCTGCCGGACGGTCGCCCCGGCGGCGGCCGTTACACGGACGTCTGGGCGCGCCGCAATGGCCGCTGGCTGTGCGTCTCCGCGCACGTGACGCGGCTTCAGGCATGATCTCGAGGAGCGCCGCCAGTCCCCCGGGACGCTCCAAGCGTTAGCGGCGCGACTTCACAAATCTCGCGCGGCGGGCAGTCCCGGCAGCGACGACGCCGCGCGCACGCCGCGGGCGATCGCTCGCGCCACCGCGTCGGCCGCGGCCAGCCCCAGCCGCGTGAGATCCGCGCCGACGTCGCCCACCGAGAGGGCAAACAGCGTGTCGCCGTCGAACGCCGTATGCGGCGGCGAGAGCGCGCGGGCGAATCCGACCATCCCCAGTGACGCGAGCTTGCCCGCCTCCGCTTTGCCGAGCCGCGCGTTCGTCGCGATCACGCCGATCGTCGTGTGGCCCGGGCTGGCGAAGCGCGCGGGCGCACGTCCCTCGCGGAGCTCACGCACCGCATCGATCAGCCGACGGCCGCCGGGCGCGTCCCGCGCGCCCGCGATCAACGCGCCGGTGTCGGGATCGCGCACGTCGCCGACCGCGTTGACGACCACCGCAGCCCCGACGACCGCGTCGTCCACGCGCGCGCTGGCCGTCCCGAGGCCACCGCGCATCGCGCGCTCGAGGCCGAACACCTTGCCGACCGACGCCCCCGCGCCTGCGCCGACGTTCCCCTCGGCGACGGGGCCGGCGACGGCGGCAGCTGACGCGGCATAGCCCATCTCGCGCGTCGGCCGCGCTTTCGGGTCGCCGACATTGAGGTCGAACACGAACGCGCCCGGCACGTGCGGGATGACGCCGGGGCCAAACCGAAAACCGACGCCGCGCTCCTCCAGCCAGCGCATCACACCCCACACGGCCTCGCCGCCGAAGCGGCTCCCGCCGCCGAGCACGACGCCCTGCACGGTTGGGACGAGGTGGCGCGGGTCCAGATAGTCGAGGCCGAGGACGTCGTTGGCGCCGCCGCGCAGCTCGACCCCGGCGACGGCGGGGCGATCGCAGAGCACGACGGTCACGCCGGTGAGGCCGGCCGCGTCGGTCGCATGGCCGACGCGCACACCGGGGACGTCGGTGATCAGGGCTTGCGGCTCACGTCGGCGGCACGCAGTCGTCCGGCGGCGACCTCGCCGGCGATATCGAGCGCTCGGCGCGCCAGCCCCGTGGCGAAGGCCTGGCGGCCGATGTCGCGCGTCTCGTCGGCCAGCGCGGCGGCGGCGGCGCGCGCGATACGCGCCGGCTCCGGACGCTCGGTCGCGTCGAACACGAACGCCATCTCCTCGAGCCGGCGGGCCCAGCGCCGCCTGACCTCCGGCGTCAGCTCGCGCTCGACGATCCCCGCGACGATCGCTGCCTCGCGCTCGGCCTTGATGTGATCGGCGACGACCAGGCGGCTCTCGCGCGCCTCGAGCAATGCCAGGGCGTCCGTCTGCACGGCTTCGGGATCGAGAAACCACGAGGCCAGCTCGGGCAGCGCCAGTAGCTCGCCGGCACGCTCGGCGAGCGCGAGATCGACGTCGGGGCGCGCGGCGGGTGGCGGCTCCACCGTCGCCGTCTCGAAGCGCGGGCGCCAGCGCGCGAATGCCGGCGGCGGCGCCGTCCCGACCCGCGCGTGCAGCTCCAGCGCCTCGAGGACGGCGGCGACGGCGCGGGCGGGCGGCACGGCGATCCACGGCAGCTTCTGCGAGGCACGCAGCGACCGCAGCTCCTCTTCGAGGCGCTTCTTGGTGATCTCGCCGCCGGCGACGTCGAGAATGCCCGCGACGTCGTTGACGATCAGCGAGCACAGTGCGGCGGCGCCAAACCCGCCCTCGAACAGGACCCACACCGCGCGCGAGCCGGTGCCGTCGACGCCCGACAGCCAGGCGCGCGTCGCCTGCTCGGGACGGCGCTCGACGACGGGACGGCGCGCCGGTGCCGCGGGCGCGGCGACGCCGTGCTGGGCCAGTCGGTAGAGCGCGCGCTTGGCGGCGCGTCGCACGCCGCGCGCCGCCTCGTCACCAGCCAGCCTCGTCAGCACGGGCAGCGCGGCCGCGCCGTGCGCCGCCGCGAAGTCACGCAGCGCCGTGTCGAGCGTCGCCTCGCCGGCAACGGCGAGCGTATGCCGTGCGGCGGCGTCGAGACGCGCCGGATCGGCCAGCGCCGTCTCGAGGACGACGCGGCAGGCTCCGGAATCCGTCATGCCAGGAAGGGGACCGAGGGGCCGGAGGCGAAGTGGACGCGGCGCGTGTAGTCGAGCGCGCGCGCATAGCCTTCGAAGCGGTCGGCGAGGCGGCCGAAGAGCGGTCCGCCGGCCGGACGCACCGGACGCGAGCTGGCGCGGTCGTGCTCGGAGACGAAGCGATAGGCGCGGCGGCCCTGCGTGACGTAGTACGCGGACGACGCCATGCGCTCTACGCGCTCACGAAAGACGCCGAGCATGAACAGCGTGTAGTCGCCGATGTGACGCCGCACGGCGACTTCGCGCTCGGGCGTGAAGGAGGCGTCCTGCCAGAGCGCCTGCGTTTCCAGAAGCAAATCGACGACGCTTTCGAGCCGCTGCCCGGTGATGCCGCGAGGGAACAACTGTTCCGTGCGCGCGAAGCGCGTGAGGAGATCGGCGAGATATCCGGCGGCGGCTTCATCGTGGAGCGCCAAGTCCCGGAAGCTCGCCCGCACGGCGCGGTCGAAGAAGCTCCGAAGCTCCACATTCGCATCATAACAAAGTTCGGCTAGAATCCCGTCGTGCCCGAGGCTCCGCGGACGGTGGTTCCCTGGTTCCTCGTCGCCGCGAGCGTGCTGCTCGCCGCCCTGCTCGGCTACACACTCTTCGCCGGCTACCTGCCGACCAAGCAGCGCAACATTCGTCTCGAGCGGGAGCTCAAGGAGCTCTACGCCCGCGAGGCCGAGCTGCAGACGCGTTTGGCGCAGAGCGAGCAGCGGCACGCCGTGCGTGACCGCGAGCTGGTCGGGGTGACGGCGGAGCGCGACGCGATCGTGCGGCGCGCGGACGACCTCGAGCGCGAGCTCGCGCGCAGCCGGCGTCGCTGACGCCGCCGCGCGCGTCAGCAACGCTCGCACGGCTCAGACCGCGTTCGAGAGCACGAGCGTGCCCGCCGCCGACAGCATGCCGCCCATGCCGTTGACCAGCGACGTGTGCACGGTCGGCACCTGCCGCGGGCCGCACTCGCCGCGCAGCTGCCGGGTGGCCTCGATGATGGGGAAGATGCCGTACATCCCCGTGTGCGTGTACGAGAGCCCACCGCCATTGGTGTTGATCGGAAGCACGCCGCCCGGCGTGGAGCGTCCCTCCGCGAAGAAATGCACGCCCTCGCCGCGCTTGGCGACCCCCAGCGACTCGAGCATGATCGGGGGCCCCGACGTGAACGCGTCGTAGAGCATCACGTGCTGAAAGTCGTTCGGGCCGACGCCGGCCATGCGAAACGCCTTGTCGCCCGAGATGCGCGTGGCCTCGCTGAAGGTGAGGTCTTTCATCTGCGTGAGGCTCACGTGCTCGGTGCCCTCGCCGAAGCCGCGCACGTACACCGGCTTCTTGGCGCAATCCTTCGCGCGATCGGGGCGCGTCAGCACCACCGCGCCCCCGGCGTCGGTCAGGAGGCAAATGTTGAGCACGGTGAACGGGTAGACGACCGGCCGCGCCTTCAACACGTCCTGCACCGTGATCGGCTCGCGCCGCAGCGCCTTGGGATTGAGGGCGGCCCACTTGCGCGTGGAGACGGCCACCTGCGCCCATTGCTCCAGCGTGGTGCCGTAGCGGTGCATGTGGCGCGTGGTGATGAGGCCGAACATCGTCGGGGCGGGGCCGAACCCATAGGGCGCCTCGTACTGCCCGGGGATCGCGGTGTCGCGGCGCGGGCTGACGCCGACCTGCGAGCGTCCTGACTCGCCGTGTGAGATCACGGCGACGTCGCACAGACCGTGGTGCAGCGCGGCCACCGCGTGGCCGACCATGATGATGAACGAGCAGCCGCCGACGGTGGTGCCGTCGACATACCGGGGCGTGATGCCCAGCGCCTCGCCGATGGTGGCGGGAGAGTGCTGGCCCGCGGTAAAGACGCCGTCGACGTCGGACATCTTCAGTCCGGCGTCACGAACGGCGTTCGTCACGGCCTCGACATGGAGACTCAGCTGGCTCTTCCCGGGCAGCGTTCCCATCTCGTCGGATTCGTCCACGCCGACGATGCAGGCGACGTTCGCGAGGTCGCGGAGGTTGGCCATGGCGCTCACCGCACCGGCTGGAACAGCGGCAGGGTGACCTCGTCGGTCAGCTTCGAGAACACGACCTCCACCGGCATGTCGCACGTGATCTTCTTCGGATCCGCCTCGACGCCGACCAGATTCGACAGCATGCGCGGCCCCTCGGCGAGCTCGATCAGCGCCAGCACGTAGGGCGTCGGGACTTTGAACGCCTTGTTGAACGACTGATAGCCGATCTCGAAGGCGTGCAGCGTGCCGCGCCCCTTGGACTGCACCCAGCCGATGTCGCGCGCGTGGCACTTCGGGCACGCGACGCGCGGATACCAGAAGACGTGCCCGCACGCGCCGCACTTCGGCAGCATCAGCTTCTGCTCGCGGAGGCCATCCCAATAGGGCTTGGCCTCCGGCGTGATCGGGTTCGGCAACGGACGATCGATCTCCATGGAGCCCTCCGCGCTGCTAGGATCACGGCGGCCGAGTATAGCCCGTCGTGCGAGCCGCAGGACGTCACGGGGCTGGGGCCCCACCGTCCGAGGCGAGCCTATCAAATAAGGCGAAGGAGGCGCTCATGCGCGTGATCAGGCTGGTGCTCGCGGCGTTGCTCGTCGTGCTGCTCGCCGGCGAGGTATCGGCGCAGGGACCGATCAAGATCGGTTTCATTTCGCCGCTCTCGGGCGCCATCGCCGCCGCGGGCAAGGACATGTACAGCGGCTGCGAGCTCTACTGGCAGGAGACGGGCTGGCAGGCGGCCGGGCGGAAGATCGAGGTCACCCTCGAAGACAACGAAGGACAGCCGGCGGCGGCCCTGACCAAGGCGCGCAAGCTGGTGGAGAACGACAAGGTTCACATGCTCGCGGGCGTGATCCTGTCGAACGTCGCGTATGCGCTGGTCCCCTACGTCGAAGCGCAAGGCATTCCGACGATCTATCCGATCAACTCCGCCGACGATCTCACGCAGCGCAAGCGCCCGAAGTGGCTCATCCGCACCGGCTTCTCCGCGGGCGGCAACATGCACCCGTTCGGCGAGTACGCGGTCAAGACGCTGCGCTACCGGAAGATCGCGATGATCGGGCTCGACTATGCGTTCGGCTGGGAGACGGTCGGCGGCTTCCACAAGTCGTTCGAGGACAACGGCGGTCAGGTGATTCAGAAGATCTGGGTGCCGCTCAACGTCCAGGACTATGCGCCGTACATCGCCCAGCTCCGCAAGGACGCCGATGCGGTGTTCGTCAACGGCCTCGGACGCTGGACGCTGTTGTTCGCCAAGCAGTGGGCGGAGAGCGGGCTCGCGGGCAAAGTGCCGCTCATCGCGAACGGCACGTACTCCGACGAGCACGTGCTGCCGCAGCTCGGCGACGAGTCGCTCGGCGTCGTCAGCGCGCACCACTATTCGGCCGCGCTCGACACGCCCGCCAACCAGAAGTTCCGCACAGCGTACGAGAAGGCCTACCAGCGCACGCCCGGCTTCTATGGCGAGAACTGCTACACCGGCGCGCGGATCGTCAGCGAAGCCATCAAGGCGATCGGGGGCCGCGTCGAAGACCGGGCGGCATTCATGACCGCGCTGCGCGCGGTGAAAATCGGCGATGCGCCGCGCGGGCCCGTCGAGATGGATGCCTACGGCAACCCCACCCAGAACATCTACATCCGGAAGATCGAGCGCGTCGGCGGCAAGCTGCAGAACACGGTCATCCACACCTATCCCCGAGTGAGCCAGTTCTGGACGTACAACCCGGAGGAATTTCTGAAGCAGCCGGTGTACTCGCGCGACTTCCCGCCGTGCAAGCACTGCTGATGCGCTGAGCGTCGTGAGGCCGTTTCGGTTCGGCGTCAACGTGCGCACGGCTGCGTCGGCGGCGGACTGGGCCGACAAAGCGCGGAAGGTCGAGCGTCTCGGCTATTCGGTCCTCCTGGTGCCCGATCACCTGGCCGAGCTCTTCGCGCCGTTTCCCGCGCTCGCCGCGGCGGCGGCGGCGACGACGCGACTGCGCATCGGCACCGGCGTGCTCAATAACGACTTACGGCACCCGGTGTTGACCGCGCGGGACGCCGCGACGCTGGACGTGCTCAGCGACGGCCGGCTCGAGCTCGGCGTCGGGGCCGGTCACATGCGCTCGGAATACGAGCAGGCGGGAATCGCGTTCGATCCCGGCGTGACCCGTATCGAGCGATTGGCCGAGGCCGTTGGCATCGTGAAGCGGCTGCTGGAGGGCGAGACCGTCACGTTCACCGGCCGCCACTATCGCGTGAGCGGCCATACGCTTCATCCACGGCCGAAACAGCGTCCCCGGCCACCGCTCCTCATCGGCGGCAACGCGCCACCCGTCCTGAGCGTGGCGGCCGCGGAGGCCGACATCGTCGGACTCACGGGGATCACATTCCGCCGTGGCGGCACCGCGCCTGACGTCGCCGATTTTCGCGCCTCGGTGGTCGACGAACGCGTGCGCCTCGTGCGCGAGACGGCCGGGCCGCGGTTCGCGCAGCTCGAGCTCAATGCGCTCGTGCAGCGCGTGATCGTGACCGAATCGCGCGGCAAGGCCGTGGACGAGCTGGTGGCGCGCTGGCCGCAGCTGACCGCCGATGACCTGCTTGCCAGCCCGTATGTGCTGGTGGGGACCGTGGATCAGATGGTCGACGACCTGCGCGCGCGTCGCGAGCGCTGGGGCATCTCGTACGTCATGACGCACGAGGCCTTCATGGACGCGCTCGCGCCGGTCGTCGAGCGGCTCGCCGGCCGCTAGCCCTTCGACATGGGGGCCCGAAATGGCCCCCAAACCCCCGCGTTCGGCACGCCCCGGCGAAGCCGTGGCGCGCCTCGATAACCGTTAGCCCTTGGGCAGCCCGAGCACGCGCTCGCCGATGATGTTGCGCTGGATCTCGCTCGTCCCCGCCGAGATCGTATACTGGCGCGCCGCCACAAGCCGGTTGAACCAGCGCGGCGCGTCGGGCACGAGCTCCGTGCCCTGGTTGATCAGCGCGTGCATGCCGAGCAGCTCGCCGGCCGCGTCCGCGATGCGCACGCCGATCTCCGTACCCGTGAGCTTGAGGATCGACCCTTCCGGCCCCGGCGGCTCGCCGCGAATTTGACGGGTCAGCGCTCGGTAGCGCGTGTAGCGCATGGCCTCGCAGTCGATGAGCAGCTGCGAGAGGCGCTGGCGGATCCGCGGGTCATCCCACGCCGTGCCGCCGTCCAGCGGCAGCCGCCGCGCGACCGCGATGAGATCGCGCACCTGGCCGATCGGATTGCGCGCGCCCGAGGAATGCCGCTCGTACATCAGCGTCGTCGTCGAGACCTTCCAGCCCGCGTTCAGCGGCCCCAGCAGCCGGCTCTTCGGGACCACGACATCGGTGAAGAACACCTCGTTGAAATGATGGTGACCCGTCGCCAGCACCAGCGGCCGCACCGCTACGCCAGGCGCCTTCATGTCGGCCAACAGGCACGAGATGCCGTTGTGCTTCGGCACGTTGGGATCGGTTCGCACGAGCAGGATGATCGAGTCCGCGTACTGCGCGCCCGACGTCCACACCTTCTGGCCGTTCACGAGGAAGTGATCGCCCTTGTCCTCGGCGCGCGTGCTGAGGCTCGCGAGGTCCGAGCCCGCACCCGGCTCGGAAAAGCCCTGCGCCCAGATCTCGTCGGCGTTCAGGATGCGTGGCAGGTACTGCGCTTTCTGCGCGTCGGTGCCCCAGTGAATGATCGTCGGGCCCACGAGGTTCAGCCCCATGCCCGGCAGCACCGGCGCGCGCGCGGCCGCGTACTCCTCGTCCCAGATGACGCGCTCGATGATCGAGGCACCGCGCCCGCCATATTCCTTGGGCCACGAGATGCCGACCCAGCCCGCCTTGTGCATCGTCTTCTGCCACGCGACGCGCCGCTCGAACATCTCGCGGTTGGACGCGACGCGATCGTCGACGGGATCGTCAACGCGCAGATCCTTGGGGAAATTCGCGGCGAGCCACGCGCGGAACTCCTTGCGGAACGCTTCCTGCTCGGGCGCGTACTCGAAATCCATACCGAGGCTCCTAGCGATTGGGGGAGGGCGGCAGACCGCTCAGACTGGCGAGCACATCGAAGAGCGTGCCGAAGTCGCGCTCGTGCAGCCCGAGCCCACGTGCCGTCGTGAGCCACTGCTGCACCAGCGCCGTCGTCGGCAGCGGCACGCCGGTGGCGTGGCCCTGATCGAGGGCCAGCTGCATGTCCTTCTGCACCATGCCGATGTTGAACCAGGCGTCGCGCGGCATCCGGCCGACGACGTACGGCCCGCGGTACTTCACCATGGGGGAGGCGATCACGGACTTCAGCAGCGCCTCCACCGCGGTCTCGCGCGCGATGCCGGCCTTTTCCGCGAGCAGCACCGCCTCGCTGAACGCGAGCATCTGCACGGCGAGACCCAGATTGGTGGCGATCTTCATTGTCTTGGCGAGTCCCAGCGGGCCGACGTGCGTGATCCCACCGGGCGCCATGGCGGACAGGTACGGCCGGACGCGCTCCAGCGCCTGGCGGTCGCCGCCGACGGCGATCGACGCGGCACCCTGCTCGACGGTGATCGTGCTGCCGGACACGGGCGTGTCCAGCATGGCGGCGCCGCGCGCCGCGACGAGCTCGCCGAGCTCGCGTGTGACGGCGGCGCTGACCGTGCTCATCTCGGCCCACACGGCGCCACGACCGAGCCCCGCCACGATTCCGTCGTCACCGAGCGCGACCTGGCGCAGGGCGGCGTCGTCCGTGACCATGCTGAAGACGGCCACCGCGCCGTCGACCGCAGCGCGCGGGGTGGAAGCGAGCTTCAGGCCGGCGGCCTCGAGCGCGCGCGCCTTCTCCGGGGTGCGGTTGTAGCCGGTGACGGGATGCTTGGCGTCGAGCAGTCGCCGGGCCAGCCGGCCGCCCATCGCGCCGAGCCCGACGAAGGCCAGGCGGGTCATCGAGGACCGCGACGGCTTCGCCGGGGCGGTCCGAGCGCGGGGCCGGGGGAGTCCGAGGGGGGCGTAGCCCCCTTCGGCTTAGCGATCGGGGCCATTTCGTGGCCCCCATCATCACAGACAGCGATCGCGCTGATCTCGATCTTGCAGCGCGGATGCGTGGCCAGCCGCGAGACTTCGACGGTGGTCGTCGTCGGCAGATGTCCCTCGAGGTACTCGGCCCAGACGCGGTTGAGCTCGTCCTGCTCGCGCACGTCGGTGAGGAATCGCGTGGCGGAGACGAGATCGCGGAGGCTCGAGCCCGCGGCGGCGAGCGTCTTCTTCAGATTCTCCATCGTCAGCACGGCCTGCTCGCGCATCGTCGCCGGCAGATCGAACTCCTCGTCGCGGTGCGGATGGCTGTGATAGACGGCGGCGGCCGTCACACCGGAGAGGAACATGAGCCGGCCGCGCGTGACGACGATGGCGGGCGCGTACGGCATGTGGACGTCGCGGCGGCGGTCGGCGTGATGCACGATGGCGACGTCCTTGGCCACTACTCCTCCAGCAGCTTCAGCAGGCGCTCGTTGATCTCCCGCGTGCCCACGCTGATGCGCAGGTGGCCGGGGAAGCCGACGGCGGCGCCGTCGCGCACGAGAATGCCGGCGCGCAGCAGTCGCGCACGCGCCTCGGCGGCATTGCCGACGCGCACCAGCATGAAGTTGGCCTGAGACGGCGCGAAGGCGAGGCGCAGGCGCTCGAACCCGGCCGTCAGGTACGCGCGCTCCTCCAGCACCAGCTTGCGCGTGCGCGCCGCGTGCTCGGGGTCCTCGAGCGCGGCGCCGGCGGCGGCCTGGCCCACGCGGTTGACGTTGTAAGGGGCGCGCACGCGGTTCAGCCGGTCGATCGTCTCCAGCGAGCCGATGGCATAACCCACGCGCAGCCCCGCCAGGCCGGCGATCTTCGAGAACGTGCGCAGCACCACGAGCCGCGGATGGCGCGCCAGCAGCGACACGCCGTCCGGATAGTCCGGATCGTCGACGAAGTCGTGATACGCCTCGTCCAGCACGACGAGCGGCGAATCCTCGCCGAGCGCGTCGAGGAACGCGAGCAGCGGCGCGCGCCGGATGATCGTCGTCGCGGGGTTGTGCGGCGAACAGAGGAAGACCGCCTTCGTCTTCGGCGTCACACGGCGGCGGATGTCGTCGAGATCGGTGTCGTAACCCACGAGC
>JBKOZH010000273.1:0-20471 GCA_046725765.1 Candidatus Methylomirabilota bacterium
CTCGACGAGAGTAAACAGCGTGAGCACCATGACCGGCTCACGCCAGCCGTCGAAGACCGCGATGCTCACGAGCGCGGCCGAGCCGGCGGCGACCCAGGCGCCGACGTACGGCACGAAACGTAAGATTGCGGCGAGCACGCCGAACAGCAGCGCGTACGGCGCGCCGATCAGGAACAAGCCCGTGCCGATCGCCGTACCGAACGCCGCGTTGGTCAGCGACTGCATCTGCAGATAGCGGCCGATCCGCTCCGAGACCTCGGTGAGGATCTTCGTGGTGAGCGTGACGCGCGCCGTGCCGCCCAGGCGAATGACGCGCTCGAGCAAGCGCTGCCGCTCGATGAGCATGAAGATGACGAGGACGACGACGAACCCGGCCATGGCCAGCACATCGGCGATCGGCGCGAGCGTCGCGCGCAGGCCGGCCAGCCCGACCGGCGGCGGCTTTTCGACGACCACCGCCTGCGGCGGCCTCTTAACTGGCACGCTTCCGTCCTTCTGGAGCTCGCCGATCACCTCCTTGACCGTCGACTGCGCCTTCTCGAGCGAGTCGGACTTGCCGACGCGGCGGAGCTCTCGGATCTTGCGGGTGATGTTGCTGCGGTACTGCGGCAGATCGTCGGCGAGCGTCGTGACTTGCGAGGCCAGCACCCAGCCGAGGCCGCCCACCACCGAGAACGCGAGCACGACGGTCACGAGGACGGCAGCCACGCGCGGCACTCGCAGGCGCTGCAGCCGCTCCACGACCGGCGACAGCACGAACGTGACGAGCATCGCCAGCGCGATCGGGATGAACACTTCCTGGGCGATGCCCAGGCAGAACAGCGCAAAGGCGAGAATGACGACCTGCAGCAGTGGCTGTAGGCGGCGCAGCGGATCGCGGCGGCTCGCGGCCATCCCAATGGAGGGGTGCACAAGCCGGGCCAGCCGGAGGTAGACTCTCGCCACCATGGACATCGTGGCCATTCACGCCGCCAAGCACCCGCATCGCGTCGCGCTCATCGAGGGTGAGCGGTCGCTGACCTGGGAAGAATTTTTCCGTACACGGAATCGGCTCGCCCACGCGCTGACGGGCCTCGGCATCGGCGTCGGCCAGCACGCGATCGTGTACGCCCACAACGCGCTCGACAACCTCCTCGTCGGCGCGGCGCTGCGCGCGCTCGGCGCCGTCGGCGTGCCGATGAACCACCGGCTCACCGCCGAGGAGGTCGCGTACATCCTTGACAACTCCGACGCGACGACCGTGTTCGTCGGCGACGGGTTCGTGTCGATGGCCGAGCGCGTGCGCGACGCCTCGCGTGTGAAGCACTGGGTCACCCTCGGCGCCGAGCGCCGGCCATGGGCGATGCCGCTGGCGGAACTGCTCGCACGCGGCAGCGATGCGCCGCCACCGGCGCCGGCCGCGATGGGCGGCTCGATGATTTACACCGCGGGCACGACCGGCAAGCCGAAGGGCGCGCTCCGCCGCGTGATGGATGTCGCCGCCGCGCTGCCGCGCCTTGCCGCGCTGAACTGCCTGGATCCCGACCAGGTGCACCTCGTCGCCGGTCCGCTCTACCACTCGGCGCCCGGCGCCTTTGCGCTCTACGCGCAGATGGTCGGCGGCACCGTGGTGGTCATGCGCAAGTTCGATCCCGAGGACGCGCTACGGCAGATCGAGCAGCATCGCTGCACGACGACGTTCATGGCGCCGACACTGCTCAAGCGCATCGTCGACCTGCCGGCCGAGGTGCGCGCGCGGTACGACCTGTCGTCGATGCGCTCGCTCGTGATCGCGGCGGCGCCCTGCCCGATGCGCGTGAAGGAGCAGGCGCTGGCGACGTTCGGCCCGGTGCTCTACGAGTTCTACGGCTCGACGGAGCTCGGCGTGAACACGGTGCTGCATCCCGACGACGTGCTGCGCAAGCCCGGCTCGTGCGGGCGCGCGGCGCCGGGCGTGGAGCTGGCGGTCCTCGACGACGGGGGTCGGCCGGCGCCGCCGGGGACGCCGGGCGAGCTATTCGTGCGCCGTTACGACGGCGTGTTCGACGAGTACTATCGCAACGCCGCCGCGACGGCGCAGACGTCGCGCGGCGAGTGGATGTCCGTCGGCGACGTGGCGTGGATCGACGATGAGGGCTTCGTCTACATCTGCGACCGAAAGCGCGACATGATCATCTCGGGTGGCGTCAACATCTATCCGGCCGAGATCGAGGACGCGCTGCATCGCCATCCGGCCGTCGAGGACGCCGCCGTGTTCGGTGTGCCGGATCCGGAATGGGGCGAGCGCGTGCACGCGGCCATTCAGCTGCGGCCGGGCCGCCACGCGAGCGAGCAAGAGCTCGTGGACTTCTGTCGCGCGCACCTCGCCGACTACAAGGCGCCGCGCGAGGTTTCGTTCCACGAGGACTTCCCGCGCGACACCGCGGGCAAGCTCGTCAAGCGGCTTCTGCGCGAGCCCTACTGGGCCGGTCGGGCTGTCAAAATATGATGGGGGGCCCCGAAATGGCCCCCATACCCCCCAACGTTCGCAACCGTCCCGGCAAAGCCGTGACGGTGCTCTGTCTTACGCGCCGGGGGCCTCCGGCGCGGTCTGATTGGCGGGATCGAAGTCGATGTGCTCGCGCGTCGCCGCGTCGAGCTCGCGCCCGCCGAGCACGCTGGTGAGCTGAGCGGCGTCGGCGATCGGTCCGTGCTCGTCGCGGAAGCGCACGATGGCGTCCGCGTCCTCGGCGCGCAGGCCGGGGATCTCGAGCAGCTCCTGGGGGTTGGCGGTGTTGACCCGGATTCGGTGCGTGTCCATGGCTGCCTCCATCTCGCCGGCGTCCACACCTTCGGCGTCGCCGCGCGCCTCGGCCTCGCCGAGCTCCTCGCCGCGCGCTTCGGTGTCGCCCTTGGCACTCTCACGGCGCAGCCGCAGCACGGCGAACGAGCGCGCCTCCATCTCGTAGACGTCGCCGTCGCGCAGCGCGCGGCGCTTGGGCTTGCCGGTGGCCTCGCGCGTGTCGAGCACGGCCTCCCACGCGACCGACGTCGGATGCGCCGGCAGCGTAAACCCCATCGGCTCGTGATGCGCGTTGAGCATCACGAGGAACGTATCATCGACGATCCGTCGTCCGTCGGCGTCGGACTCGGAGATGGCGTCGCCGGCCAGGCGCAGGCCGAGGCAGCGCGTGATCGGATTGGTCCAGTCGTCCTCGGTCATCTCCTTGCCGTCGCACCGGAACCACGTGAGGTCCTTGACCTCCGAGCCCTGGATCTTGCGCCCGAAGAAGAACTGACGGCGCCGGAACACTGGATGACGCCGGCGCAGCTTGGACACGAACCGCGTAAAGGTCAGCAGCTCCCGGCTGGGCCGGTCCAGATTCCAGTCGAGCCACGAGAGCTCGTTGTCCTGACAGTAGGCGTTGTTGTTGCCCTGCTGCGTGCGGCGGATCTCGTCGCCCGCGCAGATCATCGGCACGCCCTGCGCCAGCAGCAGTGTGGCCACGAAGTTGCGCATCTGGCGCTCCCGGAGCGCGTTGATCTTCACGTCGTCGGTCGGGCCCTCGACGCCGTGATTCCACGACAGGTTGTGATCGTGGCCGTCGCGGTTGTCTTCGCCGTTGGCCTCGTTGTGCTTGTCGTTGTAGGAGACGAGGTCGCGCAGCGTGAAGCCATCGTGGGCCGTGACGAAGTTGATCGAGGCGTACGGCCGGCGGCCGCCGCGGCCGTAGAGATCGCTCGAGCCCGTGAGCCGGTGGCCCATCGCCCCCGCCTGACCCTCGTCGCCCTTCCAGTACGCGCGCACGCTATCGCGATAGATGCCGTTCCATTCCGCCCACAGGACGGGGAAGTTCCCGACCTGATACCCGCCCTCGCCCAGGTCCCACGGCTCGGCGATGAGCTTCACCCGCGAGATGACGGGGTCCTGGTGGATGATGTCGAAGAACGAGCCCAGACGGTCGACGTCGGCGAGCTCACGCGCCAGGGCGGAAGCCAGGTCGAAGCGGAACCCGTCGACGTGCATCTCCTGGATCCAGTAACGGAGGCTATCCATGATCAGCTGCAGCGTGCGCGGGTGCGTCATGTTCAGGGTGTTGCCGCAGCCGGTGTAGTCGACGTAGTACCGGCGGTCCTCGGGCGACAGGCGGTAGTACGCGGCGTTGTCGATGCCCCGGAAGCCGAACGTCGGGCCCAGCTGGTTGCCCTCAGCGGTGTGGTTATAGACGACGTCGAGGATCACCTCGATGCCGTGCTCATGCAGCGTCTTGACCATTGTCTTGAACTCGTTGACCTGAGCTCCCAATTGATTGGCAGACGCGTACCGGAAGTCCGGGGCGAAGAAGCCGATGGAGTTGTAGCCCCAGTAGTTGGTGAGTTTCTTGTCCTTGAGGTAACGGTCCGAGACGAACTGGTGGACGGGCATGAGCTCGACGGCCGTCACGCCCAGCAGCTTCAGGTGCTCGACGGCGGCGGGCGTGCTGAGCCCTGCGTAGGTGCCGCGCAGCTCCTTGGGGACGTCGGGATGGCGCTGCGTAAAGCCTTTGACGTGCAGCTCGTAGATGACCGTCTCGTTCCAGGGCGTGCGCAGGGGCCGGTCGCCGCCCCAGGTGAACGCCGTGTCGACGACGATCGCCTTGGGCATGTGCTCGGCGCTGTCGTGCGAGTCGATCTTCAGATCCGCGTCGTCGCCGGAGCCGACCTCGTAGGCGAACAGCGAGTCGCCCCAGGTGATCGTGCCGTCGATGGCGCGGGCGTACGGATCGAGCAGCAGCTTCGCGGGGTTGAAGCGGTGGCCGTTGGCCGGCTCCCACGGCCCGTGCACCCGATAGCCGTACCGGGTACCGGGCCGTGCGTCCGGCAGGTACACGTGCCAGACCTGGTCGGTGTTCTCGACGACCGGCACCCGAGTCTCGCGGCCGCGCGCGTCGAACAGGCACAGCTCGACGGCGGTCGCGTTCTCGGAAAAGAGGGCGAAGTTGACGCCCGAGCCGTCCCAGGTCGCGCCAAGGGGATAGGGTCGGCCGGGTCGATTGCGCACCGCACCTGACGAACGCTCACGGGGGCTCATGGCTTCGCCAGCTACAAATGCGATGCCACTGGAACCGCGATCAGTTCAGGCGGCCGCGCAGCGAGTGCAGCGCCTTGGCGGACTGGGGATCGCTCGGCGCGAGCCGAACGGCCTCCTCGAACTGGCGAAGGGCGTCCCACCATCGGCCCTGCTTGAGATAGATCCGTCCGAGGTTCATGAAGGGAAATTGGCGCGGCTCGTAACGCGCCGCGTGCTTGGCGCGCTCGAGCCACGGAATCGCCTCTTCGAGCTTGCCCTGCTGCATGAGGTAGACGCCGATGTCGTTATACGGGTTGCCGAAGTCGGGGTCGACCTCGATGGCGCGCAGGCACTCCGCGGTCGCGTCTTCCAGGCGTCCCTGGAACGAATACGTCCAGCCCAGAAAGGTGTGCGCCTCGGCGGTCGGGCAGGCCGCGATCGAGCGCCGATAGATCTCGATCGCCCCCTCGAGGTCGCCGGCCATCTGCCGGCGGTACGCCTCGCGCCAGAGCTCGATTGCCCGCTCCCGCGCGTCGCTCATGGGGGAGATCAGCCCGCGCCGGCGTCCGGTACGCCGGAGGTGTCGACCGGCGCGATGTCGGCCATGTCCGAGGCCAGCTGGAGCGTGTCGGCGATCTTCGTGTAGGACGAGAACATCTGCGTGACGCCGACGATCTCGTGGATGCCGGGCTCGCCGACACCCAGGCGCCGCAGCTCGCGCAGGTGAAACGCCGCGCCGAACGGCGAGCGTGTGGTGAGCGACACGCCGAACGCGAGCGCCGTCTTGTGCCGCCGCGTCAACCGGCGATCCGTGAAGGCGCGCTTGACTGCGGCCCAGACGTCGGCCAGGTACGCGCCGTCGTGCGCGATGAGGCCGAACGGCGCGGGAATCTCGCGAGCGCCGTAGAACGCGCGGATGTCCTCGAAGATCGCCGTCACGTCGGCGGGCGCCGCCGCGGCCTCGACGTGCGGCATCTCGGCGGCAGACAGGCCGTCGGCGACGACGTTGAGCGCGTTGGTGATACCGACGACGAACGCGGCCTCGTACCAGCGATCATCGCCCGTCATCCCCTGCAGCTTCCCGGCTGCAGTATGCGCCTCCACTCAGTAGGTGCAGGCGTTGGCGCCGCTGACCGCAGCCGCCAGCATCTCCTTTTCGCCGCGCGAGAACTCGCCGGGCGCCATCGCCCGCTTCATCGCGCGTCCGTGCGGTCCGCCGAAGTGCGGGTCCCACGCCATCACGCGGCTCATCGCCGGCGGCTCTTTGAAGTCGTAGTCGAACCACTGCCGCGACAGCTCGAACAGCCGCCGCGCCGGCTCGGGATATTCCGAGGCGTCGCGCAGGCGGACGGTCGGCATCAGCGCCCGTCCGGCAGCACGGCGGTCGCCTCGATCTCGATCAGCAGGTCGTCGCGCACGAGCCGCGAGATCTCGACCAGCGTGCTCGCGGGACGGTGCGCGCCGAAGTACTCCTTGCGCACCGTGTTCACCTTCTCGCGGTCCGCGACGTTGCGCAGGAAGACCGTCACTTTGCACACGTCGGCGAAGGTCGCGCCGGCGGCGGCGAGGCAGCGCTTGATGTTCTCGTGCGTCTGCCGCGCCTGCGCGACGATGTCGCTGCCGCCGACCGTCTTGCCGTTCTCGTCGGTGGCCACGCAGCCCGACACGAAGACGAGCTTGCCCGCGCGGACGACGTGCGTGAAGTGGCTGATCGGCTCCGACATGCCCGGCACGCGGATCTCTTCGCGGTGCGCCTGCTTCATGGCTGGCCCTCCGTCTGCTGGCGCTCGAGCACCTTCGCCGTGGCGCGGCCCTTGTCCGGTGTCGGGTCCTTCACGATGCCGTACGCGTGGCGGCCCTCATGATCCTCGGGAAGGTACTCCGTGATCGGCAGTCCCTCCGGCGTGACGAACAGCAGACAGTGGCAGTACTTCCACTTCTGCATCTCGTCGCACGCGCAGATCCACCGGCGCAGCTTCGCCTCGGCCTTGGGATCCGGATAGAAGTTGCAAGGGCAGAGCGGTCGGCCGACCTCGTCGATGTGCTTCGCCAGCCCGTGCACCACCGCCTCGGTGACGCTGACGTCGGGATGCAGCGACGTGCCGGACTTGTCCGCGTACTTGCGGGCGTACGCCCACATCTTGGCGACGTTGCCCTCTGACGCCTCCGCCATGGGAATCTCCTGCGGCGAGCGACTCGCCGAGCATCGAGCGCCGGAGCCCTGCGAAGGCGCTCCGACGGCAAATCAGTTGGCGGCAAGCGCCTCGTCGATCTTCGCGGGATTGAAGCCGCTCAGCCGCCGCTCGCCAATGAGAATCACCGGCAGCGACGTCAGCCCCAGCTCCATCAGCTCCTCGCGCGCGCCGGCGTCCCGCCCGACGTTGCGCTCAGTGAACACTACGCCCTTCTGCGACAGATACTCTGTCGCGCGATGGCAGGGCCCTCAGCCGACGTTCGTGTAGATCGTCACCTTCGGCGGCATCCGCTCCTCCTCGCTCGTGCGCCGGTCCTGCAGGCCCGCGCCGCGACCATCGCCGGCGCCGGCGTGCATCGCTCGGATTGTACTCGATGGTTGGGATGCGCGCGCATGCGCGGCCGGTGCCCGCGGTGTCGAGGGCTTCAAAACAACGAGCGCCCCGGACGAGACCGCCCGGGGCGCTCAGAGCGCGACGACGCGCCGATCAGCAGGGCTGCGAGCGCAGCGTCATCTCGACGTGGTCGCCGGCCTTGTATTCGCGAAGCGTTTGCGCGTCGCCCTTGAACTCGTGGGTCGAGCCGTCCTTGTTGCGAACGGTCATCATCCCCTTCTTCCGATCGACGCTGACGACCTGACCGTCGATCTTTTCCGGCGCGCCCGCCTTTGCGCCGGATGCGTCACCGCGCACGGAGGCGGACGGTTGACAGTTGGCTTTCGGCTTTTCCTGGGCGAGCGCGGGCCCGCCCGTCAGGAGCGCGGCGGCCACGAGCGCCGCCGTGATCGTAAACGTCTTCATGTGGCAGCCTCGCTAATTCTTTTTGGTGATGTCGTAGATCGCGCCGGCAGCCGCGCCGACGCCCGCACCGATCAGTGCGCCCTTACCGGCGCCGTAGCCGGTGCCCGCGCCAACAGCCGCGCCGGAGCCCGCGCCGACGGCAGCACCGGTGGCGGTGCCGCAGCCCGTGAGTGCCATCCCGAGCATCGACACTGCGAGCACGGGGGTGAGCAGTTTCTTCATGGCAAACCTCCTCCTCCGGCGAGAGAGGCTGCAAGGCCTAGACCAACGACTAGGTCAGACGGAGGTCGAGCCAGCCATGCGGTGTGACGCTGACGCGCTCGCCTGCGCGCGCGAGAACCGTCGTCGTCGCGGATTCGAACAGCGCGGGCCCTTTCGTCTCCCAGCCCGCGGGCAGATCATCGATGCGGAAGACGGGCACCTCGACCCATTCGCCGAGCCACACGCGACGTCGCGATGCTTTTGGCGCCGCGCGTCGCTCCGCCTCCGCGCGACCGGTGGCCAGCGGCGGCAGCTCGCCCACGACGGCAACGCGCGCGTTGACGACGACCACTTCTTGTCCCGGCGCGCTGTAGGCGTAGAGATCTTCGTGACGGCGGTGGAAGCGCGCGACGATCTCGTCCATCAGATCGGCCCGCGCGAGATCGACGCCCTCGAGGCTCACGGGAATCTCGAAGATCTGCTCGCCGTAGCGCATGTCGAGCGCGTGGCGCACGCGCACCGGGCCGTCGAACGCGCCCAGCCGCTTGCGGCCGTCCGCCTCCATCGCGGCGAAGAGTCGGCGTAGCGTCGCCGGCGCCAGCCGCGATACCTCGCTCACGTGCGTGCGCACGAGCTCGTATCGCAGATCGGTGGCGAGCATGCCCCACGCGGAGAGCACCGCCGCCACGTTCGGAATCACCACGCGGCGGATCTCGAGCAGCCGCGCCACTTCGGTGACGTGCAGCCCGGCGGCGCCGCCGAAGGAGACCAGCGTGAACTTGCGCGGATCCACGCCGCGGCGCACGGACACGATCTTGATGCCCTCGGCCATGTTCGTGTCGACGACCTTGGCAATGCCTTCCGCCGCGGCGAGCCGCTCGGTGCCGAGGGCACGCGCGACGCCGTCGACGGCGGCCTCGGCGGCGCGCTTGTCGAGCGCGATGCGGCCCCCGAGGAAGTTGCCAGGATCGAGGAAGCCGAGCACGACGTTGGCGTCGGTGACGGTCGCGCGATCGCCGCCCTTGCCGTAGCAGGCCGGGCCGGGATCGGCACCGGCGCTCTCCGGCCCCACGTGCAGGATGCCGCCGGCGTCCACGCGCGCGATCGAGCCGCCTCCCGCGCCGAGCGTGTGGATGTCGAGGCTCGGCAGCGCGACTTTTGCGATCCCGACCGTCTTCTCGCCCGTCAGCGACGGCTCGCCGCGCTGCAGCAGGGCGATGTCCGTGCTCGTGCCCCCCATGTCGAACGTGATCAGGCTGCCCTCGTCCAGCAGGCGCGCGGCATATCGGCCGGCGGCGATGCCGCCGGCCGGACCCGAGAGCACCGCGCCCGCCGCGAGCCGCGCCGACTCGCGGATCGGCGCCACGCCGCCGTGCGATTGCATGATGAGCACGTCGCCGCGGTAGCCGCGCGCCGCGAGGCGACCGCGCAGCGCGGTCAAGTAGCGCGCGAGGCCCGGACCGACGTAGGCGTTGACGACCGTCGTCCAGATCCGCTCGTACTCCTTGATCTGCGGCAGCACGGCGGACGACAGCGAGACGTAGACGGAGCGTAGCCGCTGCGCGAGCGCGCGCGCGGTGAGCCGCTCGTGGCGTGGATTGCGGTACGCGTGCAGATAGCAGACGGCGACCGCGTCGACCTTCGCGCGCGCCAACGCCTTGAGCGCCGCGTCGAGCGAGCGCCTGGCCAGCGGCACGGTCACGCGACCGTCGGCGGCGACGCGCTCGCGCACGCCGAGGCGGCGCGCGCGGGGCACCAGCGGCACCGGCGGAGGCATGCGAACGTTGTAGCGGTCGTCCTTGAGACCTTCGCGCATCTCGATGACGTCGCGATGGCCCTCGGTCGTCAGCAAGCCGACCCGCGCCCCCTTGCGCTCGAGCAGGGCGTTGGTGGCGACGGTGGTGCCGTGCACGATGCGCTCGGTCCGCGCGAGCAGTCCCGCGAGGTCGGTACCGCACTCCGCCGCGAGGAGTCCGAGGCCCTCCATCAGTCCTTCGGACTGATCGCGCGGCGTCGAGGCGCACTTGGCGATGACGACGCGCCCGGTCTCGTCTACGGCGGCGACGTCGGTGAACGTCCCGCCGACGTCAATGCCTATACGCCACATATTTTCGGAGGGGGCGCCGTACAGGCGCGCCTCCGGCGCGACGGCCCCCTCCGATGCCTCCCCCGGAATCGGGGATTGCGCCGGCAAAGCCGGCGCTCGAACCGCGCGAGATGGAGTCTCACGATGCGGCACCCGTGAAGGGCGTTGCCACAGGCTCCGCCGCCGGCGGCGGCGGCGACGTGCGACGCATCAGTAGAGTCCCGTGCGGTAGCCGGTGTCGAGCCGTCGCTGGAAGTCCTCGACGGTCATGCCCGGGGTCGGCACCTGATCGTGGAACATCTTCGCCGAGGAGCACAGATCGGCGAGGTCGGGCCAGCGTGACGGCTCCCATAGCCCGGAGCGCTTGAAGGCCTTCGCGCAATGCAGGAACACCTCTTCGACCTCGACGCCGATGGCGAGGCTCGGCACCTTGCCGTCGACCGCCATCGTGGCGAGCAGGTCGGCGTCGCGCGTGATGCACGCGCGTCCGTTCACGCGCAGCGTCTCGCCGCGCGCGGGCACCAGGAAGAGCAGGCCGACGTGCGGGTTGGCCAGGATATTGCGCATGCCGTCCAGGCGCTTGTTGCCCGGCCGGTCCGGGATGGCCAGGTGCGTGTCGTCGAGCACGCGCACGAACCCCGCGGGATCGCCCTTGGGCGAGACGTCGCAGCGGCCGTCGGCGCCGGCGGTGGCGAGCACGATGAACGGTGCGTGCGCGATGACGGCCCGGCAGTGCACGTCCAGCCTCGAGATCTGCTTGCGCAGAGCGATGTCGCTCGGCGTGCCGAGCAACGCACGCAGGTCTTTCTCCTCAGTCACGACGTCACGGAACATCGATTCGCCTCCTGCTGGGAATCAGTCGATCGCCGCGTGGACCGCGTTGCTGACGAGGTCCATGCGCCGGCTGTGCCAGGGATCGGGCACGCGATTGTTGGTGATGTAGCCAAACGACACGCCGGAATCGGGATCCGCCCAGCAGTACGACGACCCGACGCCGCCGTGGCCGAACGTGCGCGGCGAGGCAAACGAGCCCAGGCCGCGGATGGTGTCGGTGGTTCCGCGCAGATGCGGGCCCAGCCCTCGGTGCATCGGCATCCCCATGTAGCCATCCACCCGATCGCCCGTGTAGTTGCGGACCACGTAAGCAACGGTGCGCGGCGAGAGCAGTCGCCGACCAGCGAGCGTGCCGCCGTTGAGCAGCATCTGGTAGAAGGCGGCCATCCCGCGCGCGGTCGCGTAGCCGCCGCCGCCTGGTGTGCCCGCCCGGCGGAACGCCGCGTTGTTCTCGTCCGCGCGCTTGACCGGGCGACCGTCGGGACCGGGCTCGTGCATGTCGACCGCGCGGTCGTGCTGCGCGTCGGGCAGTCCGACGAAGACGTCCTCGCCCAGCCCGAGCGGCACGACGATCTCCTCGCGGATGAACGTCCGGTAGTCGGTCTTGGCGATGGCCTCGATCATGGCGGCCGCCGTCCAGTGCGCGGCGCGGCCGTGGTAGTGCACTCGACTGCCCGGCGCCCACTCCAGCGCGTATTCGCACACGGTCTTACGGAGCAGCTCGTGATCGTCCCACGCCTGCGACGGCATGTCGGCGTTCGGGAATCCGGCCTGATGCGTGAGCAGCTGGATGATCGTGATCTCGCCCTTGCCGTTGGCCTCGAAGCCCGGCACGTGCGACGCTACCGTGTCAGTGAACGTGAGGGCGCCGCGCTCGGCCAGCACCCACACCGCACACGCAGTCAGGACCTTGGTGTTCGAGTAGAGCAGCCACAGGGTGTCGTCGCCGGCCGGCACGCGCGTCGGCGTGAGGCGCGCGTCGCCGAGGGTGCGGACGAGTGCGAGCTTGCCGTGACGGGCGATGGCGAGCTGCGCGCCGGGATACTGGCCCTCGGTCACGTGGCGCGTGACCAGCTCGAGGAGCCGCTCGAGTGCGGAGGGATCGAGGCCGAGCTGCTCGGGAGTCGAGGCTGCGAGCGGGAATTTCATGACGACCTCCGCGGATAGCCGAGAGTTTTGAGCGACTCCGTGATCTCGGTCAGGATCGCGGGATCGTCGATCGTCGCGGGCAGCGTGTACTCCGTGCCCTCGGCGATCTTCTTCATCGTGCCTCTGAGGATCTTGCCGGAACGCGTCTTGGGCAAGCGCTTGACCACGGCCGCCGTCTTGAAGGCGGCGACCGGCCCGATGGTGGCGCGAACTTTCTCGACGAGCTCGCGGACCAGCTCGGCCTCGCCGCGCGTGACACCGGCTTTGGTGACTACGAAGCCGACCGGCACCTCACCCTTGATCTCGTCGGCGACGCCGACCACGGCGCACTCGGCGACGTCCGGGTGCGCGGCGAGCACTTCTTCCATCGCGCCGGTGGAGAGCCGATGGCCGGCGACGTTGATGATGTCGTCGACGCGACTCATGATGTAGAGGTAGCCGTCGTCGTCGCGATAGCCCGCGTCACCCGTGAGATAGAAGCCCGGATGCTTGGTGAGATACGACGCCTGGTACCCGGCGTCGTTGTTCCAGAGCGTCGGCAGGCAGCCCGGCGGCATCGGCAGGCGGATCGCGATCGAGCCGATCGTGCCCGCCGCAACCTCGCGGTTGTCGTCGTCGAGCACCCGGACGTCGTAGCCCGGCACCGACTTCGTCGGCGAGCCCGGCTTTACCGGAAGCATGCCGAGCCCCACGCAGTTCGCCGCGATGGGCCAGCCCGTCTCCGTCTGCCACCAGTGATCGACCACCGGCACGCCGAGCCGCTCGCGCGCCCAGAGCAGCGTGTCCGGATCGCAGCGCTCGCCGGCGAGGAATAGTGTGCGGAAATTCCGGAGATCGTACTTGGCCATGTGCGCGCCGGCCGGGTCCTCTTTCTTGATCGCGCGGAAGGCGGTTGGCGCCGTGAAGAGCGCGCTGACGCCGTGCTGCGCGATGAGCCGCCAGAACGCGCCGGGATCGGGGGTGCCGACGGGCTTGCCCTCGTAGAGGATCGTCGTGCAGCCCTTCAGCAGCGGCGCGTAGACGATGTAGCTGTGACCGACCACCCAGCCGATGTCGGACGCCGCCCAGAAGGTCTCACCCGCGCCCATGCCGTAGACGCCGGCCATCGACCACTTGAGCGCGACGGCGTGACCGCCGTTGTCGCGAACGACGCCTTTCGGAATCCCGGTCGTGCCGGACGTATAGAGGATGTAGAGCGGATCGGTGGCGGGAACCGAGACGCATTCGACCGCCTCCGCCCCGGCCATGAAGTCGCTCCACTCGAGATCGCGCCCCTTCTTGAGCTCCGCGACGGCCTGCGGGCGCTGCAGAACCACGCATCGCTCGGGCTTTTCGCGTGAAAGCTCGATGGCGCCGTCGAGCAGCGGCATGTACTGCACGACGCGTCCGGGCTCGATCCCGCACGATGCCGAGACGATCAGCTTCGGCCGTGCGTCGTCGATGCGCTTGGCAAGCTCGTTGGGCGCGAAGCCGCCGAACACGACCGAGTGCACCGCGCCGATGCGCGCGCACGCGAGCATGGCCATGACGGCTTCCGGCACCATCGGCATATAGATGATGACGCGGTCGCCAGGCCCGATCCCCTGCCGGCGCAACGCGCCCGCCACGCGCGCGACGGCGTCGCGCAGCTCCGTGTACGTGAAGACGCGGATCGTGTCGGTGACCGGGCTGTCGTACACGAGCGCGCGCTGTTTGCCGCGGCCGCGATCGACGTGCAGATCGAGCGCGTTGTAGCAGGTGTTCAGCATGCCGCCGGTGAACCAGCGATAGAACGGCGGCCGGCGATCGTCGAACACGCGGTCCCAACGGCGATCCCAGTAAAGATCCTCCGCGACCGACGCCCAGAACTCCGCGGGCTCCGCGAGCGACCGGCGGTAGGCCTCGTCGTAAACGCTCTTCATGGTGCCGCTCAAAGTAGGCGAAGTCCCAGCACAAATCAACGGCGTCCGGCAGTCGTCGGCATGGCCGATGCAACATCCCTTAGGGCTGAGGAGGAACTCCCATGGCTGAGTACGACAACTGGCGACCCTGGCCGATCTGGAGCGCGGTCTGGGTCGGAGCGCTGGCTGCGATCGCCGTCGGGCTCATCATCGGGCTCATCGGGTTCGCCATCGGCGCGCATCAGCTGGCCGCTCCGCGCTTCACGGACTGGAAGAACGTGCGGCTGATCACGAGCATCTTCAACATCGGCGGCGCCTTCTTCGCGTTCGTCGTCGGCGGCTGGGTCGCCGCGCGGATCGCGGGGCTGCGCCGCGCCGAGACGGCGATGCTGCACGGCGGCGTCGTCTGGCTCGTCACGATCCCGATGATGCTGCTCTTCGCCGCGCTCGGTGCGATCGGGCACTGGGGCGGCTGGTACGGCGGCCTCGCCGGATCGCCGGCGTGGATGAGCGCGGTTCCGCCGGTCGATGCTGAGGCCGCGCGCGCGTTTCGCAACACGGCGCTGGTGACGGTCACCTCACTGCTGCTCGGATTGATCGGATCCGTGCTCGGCGGGTGGCTGGCCTCCGGTGAGCCGATGAGCCTGACTTACTACCGTCGCCGCACGCTCGACATCGAGCGTCCGCGTCGAGTGGCTTGAGGGAGGACAACCGTTATGGCACTCGTTCTGCTCTGGCTGCTGGGCGTCCCGCTCAGCCTGATCGTACTGCTCTTCCTGCTCGGCATCGGGCGCTGAGCCGGGCACGGGCGGCGGCGTCGCTGGCGCCGCCGCCCCTTCGCTCGCCCGTGATCACTGCGTCGGGCGGCGCAGCAGCTCGTCGAACGGCCCCGAGACGCGAACCACCTCGTTCAGCGACCAGACACCGCGTCGCGTGACGACGACGAACAGGTCGCCGGCAATGCGCGCGCGACGCGTCGCATCGGTCACCGGCGCCCAAACAAGCGTCCGGGGCGCGTCGCCGTCGTCGAAGCTGGCGATCTCGATCGACGCGCCGTCGGGATTCACGGCGAAGATGCGCGGGTTGCGGCGATCGGCGACGAAGAGCCAGCCTTGCGGGCTCGCGTCGATGCCCGCCACGATCGGCCCGCTCAGCGCGACGCGCCGCTCGTCGCCGCGGATCGTCCACACCTCGCCGGTCCCTTGCATCCACGGCGCGTCGGTCTCGCCGTCGGCGGCCACCCACACGCGGTCTCCGCGCGCGGCGACCAGGCGCGGGCGCAGAACGACGTGCCAGCGCGGATCGAGGACGCGTCCGGCGCCGTCGAGCTTGACCACGACACCTTGCTGGCGATCGGCGACATAGATGTTGCCGGCGCCATCGACGGCCGTGCCCTCGGGCTGCTTGAAGAGCGGCGGCTCGCCGGCCGGCGGCGTGCCACCGGCAAGCAGCTCGGCGCGGCCGTCGCTCAGCCGATAGAGCGCGCCGAGCCCGCGATCACGATCGAACGTGGTGACCAGCAGTTCCTGCCCTCGCACGCCGCCGAGCTGGGCGTTGAACAGTGGCGGTCCATAGAAGTAGCGCGTGAAGTCGGGACCGACGCGCGCACCGCCCGGCGGAAAGCGCAGCAGCGGCCACAGGTCCTCGACTTCGCCGCCACGGTAGCGGCGGCCGGTGCGCGTCACGTAGAGCGCGCCGGAGGCGTCGAACGCCAGCGACGTGGCGGACGGGATCCCGATCCCGACGCGTCCGTCGGGCGCCTCGCCCCGGCCGGTGACGTAGACCTCCGCGGTGAAGCCGGGCGGCAGCCGCATCTCCGCCTCGGCGGCCAGCGGCGCGAGCAGCACCAGCACGACAAGGGCGGCGCCGATCATCCCTTCACGCTGCCGGCCGTGAGGCCCTCGACCATGTACTTCTGCAGATAGATGTAGGCGGCGATGACGGGCAGCGTGGTGAGCACCGCGCCCGCCATGAGATAGCCCCAGCCGTAGACGTCACCGGTGATGAAGCTCGCCAGACCCACGGGTAGCGTGCGCAGCCGCCCATCGGTGATGAACACCAGCGCGTACAGGAACTCGTTCCACGCCTGCGTGAACGCATAGAGGGCGGCGGCAAGCACGCCGGGCGCCGCCAGCGGCAGCACCACGCGCGAAAAGGCGCCGAAGCGCGTGGCGCCGTCGATCATGGCCGCCTCTTCGAGCTCCTCGGGAATCGACTCGAAGTAGCCCATGAGCAGCCACGTCACGAAGGGCACCGTGAACGACGGATAGGCCGCGATGAGCCCGGCGAGGCTGTTGGCGAGGCCGAGGTTGCGCATCTGTGCGTAGAGCGGAATGAAGAGGATCGAGGGCGGCACCAGATACGTGATCAGCGTGGCGCTCGCGAGAAACCCGCGGCCCAGGAAGCGCAGGCGGGCCAGCGCGTAGGCGCCGATGGTGCCGACCGCGGTCGCCAGCAGCGTGCTCGCGATCGCGACCGTCGCGCTGTTGCCGTACCACGACACGAAGTCGGTCTTGGTGAGGAGCTGGTCGTAGTTCTCGGTCACGAGTGGGCGCGGCCAGAACATCGACACGAGGCTGCGCATCTGGTTCTCGCTCTTGAACGAGGTGATCGTCATCCAATAGAAGGGAAACAGCACCAGCACGGCCAGCGTGACGAGCACCGCGTATGCGAACACCGTCTGAGCGCGGCTCGTGGTTTTCATCGCTTGCGCCCTTTGCGCATGTATCGCGCGAGCACCATGATCGTCATCGCGAGCGCGGGCAGCAGATAGAGCGCGACGGCGATCGCCTCGCCCAGCCGCTGGGCGCCGAACGCCGTCTCGTAGGTGAGGACCGGCATCACCATGGTCGTGCCGCCCGGCCCGCCCTTGGTCAGGATGTAGACGATCTGGAAGTCGTTGAACGTCCAGATCGTGGAGAGCAGCACGACGATGATGATGATGGTGCGGATGCCGGGCAGCGTGACGTGGCGGAAGCGCTGCAGCGGACTGGCGCCGTCCACCGCGGCCGCCTCGTAGAGCTCCGCGGGAATCGCCTTCATGCCCGCGAGGAACGAGATGCCGAAGAACGGAAACCCGCGCCAGATGTTCACGGCCACCACCGAGGCCATCGCCGTGCCGGGCTCGGACAGCCACCCGACCCCCTGCGGCAGGATGCGGAGCACGCGCACCAGAACGTAGTTCAGCACGCCGAGGCTGCCGTCGAAGATCCACAGGAAATTCAGCGCGGAGACGACCGTCGGCGCCACCCACGGAATGAGCAGCACGCCGGTCCAGAACGAGCGCCAGCGGATCGGCGCCATCAGGACCAGCGCCATGACGACGCCGAGTACCAGCTTGAAGGCCACGGAGCCGAACGTGAAGATGAACGAGTTCACGACGGCGCGCTGGAAGAAGCCGTCCCACGTGAGCCGTACGTAGTTCTCGAAGCCGACGAAGACCGGCGGCAGGCCCACGAGCTTGTGGGTCATCGAGAGATAGATCGCGTAGCCGAAGGGGTACGCGACGAGCGACAGCACGAAAGCGACGATGGGCACGACGAACAGATAGCCCATCCGGTAGTCGGGTCCGAGCGTGCGCTTGAGCGCGAGGGTCACCGCGCCGCCGGACGCCGGCTTGGCGGCGGCGCGCGCGGTGGGCATCGACACGCGCGCCATCTCAGCTCCGGCTGCGAATGCGGTAGATGTCCTCCACGCGCTTGTGGGCTTCCTTCAGCGCCGCCTCGGGCGACAGCCCGCCCACCACGATGCGACCGGCCATATCGCAGAGGATGTACTGCGCCTGCACCTCGATGGCCGCCGGCGTGATTGGGCCGGGGTAGCCGATCCAGACGCCACGCAGGATGTTCTGGAGCATCCCTTCGTAGTTCGGATCGCTCTTCCAGTAGGGATGCTCGGCGCGCGTCTTGTAGACGGGGCCCGCCTGCCCGCTGCACGCCTTCATGAACTCCTCGAAGCGTTTTTCGTCCTCGACCCAGCGTACGAGGTCCTCGCAGAGATCGGCGTGCTTGCTCGCCTTGAAGATGCCCCAGTTGTACGGGTTGGACGCGACGAACGCGCCCGAGGGACCGCCCGGCGTGAGGATGACCTGCGTCTTTTCGTAGAGCGGATGCTTCTTGGCGCCCATCGCGTAGTAGAGGCTCGCGCCGTTGTTGGTCATCACCAGCTTGCCGGCCATGAACGCCTCGTTGTTGTGGACGTCCGTCCACGCCATCACGCCCGGCGGCTGGATCTTGTGCTTGCCGATCGTGTCCACCGCGAACTGGATCGCGGCGAGGTTCTGCTTGAGGAACGTGGTGGCAAGCGCGGGCTTGCCGTCCTTGTCCCAGGTGCCGCCGCCCCAGTCCCACAGGATGTTCTGCATGAAGCCGTTGCCGTCGTCGGAGCGGTTCAACGTCTGCCCGAAGCCCCAGAGCTCCTTGGCCGGGTCCTGCGTTTTCTTGGCGACGTCGATGACGTCGGGATCGTAGACCTTCGGCATCTTGAGACCCTTCGCGGCGAGCAGATCCTTGCGCACGTGCAGGCCGCCGCCGAAGACGAGTCGCGCGATGCCGTAGTACTCGCCGCCGAGGCTGACGGCGCGCTCGGCGTATGGCATCAGACCACCCCGCGCGCCCGCGAGCTCCTTGGCGAGCTTGCCGACCTCGCGCAGCGCGGGACGGTAGCGCATCGGCCCCTGATAGTTCATCTCGGCGATGTCGGGCGGATTGCCGGCCTCGATCGCGGCCACGAACTTCTGCTCGCGGTCGCCGAAGGTCGCCCAGTCGAACTCGAGCTGGACCTTGCGCTCCTTCGCCCACTCCTCGATCTGGCGCGCCAGGATGTCGTTACCCGCGGTCACGTACGACTTGAAGAGCCACACGCGCAGCTTTGGTCCGCTCTGGGCCGACGCCATGCGCCGCAGGACGTGCAGACCGGCCGCCGTGCCGCCGGTGATGATGGTCGCCGTGCGCAAGAACTCGCGCCGCGCGATGAGTCCTGCCGCCAACTGTTCCGCCAGACCAGAGAGTCGCCTGTCCATGAAGCCTCCTATGGGGCTCAGAGTGTACCTTGACGCGCGACGACGGCGTGAGCCGCGGCGTGTTATGCGCGGGGCGGCAGGATCAGATACGTCGCGCGGCCGATGGCGACGAGCGCGCCGGCGTCGTCGGTCACGCGAACCTCGCCGAACGCGACCGTGCGGCCACGCCGCAGCAGCGTGCCCTCCGCGAAAATGGTCGGGCCACGCGCGGCGGCCAGATAGGTCACGTTCAGGTCCAGCGTCGTCTGTCCCACGCCGCCGGCGGATTCGGGATTGACCGTCGCCAGCGCGCAGCCGATGGCCGCGTCGACCAGCGCCGCGTAGACGCCGCCGTGCACCGGCGCGCCCGGCGCGTTGCGCAGCTCGTCGCGCACGTCGACGCGCAGACGTGCCCAGCCCTCGCGGACTTCTGCGACGTCGATGCCGAGATGCTGCCAGAAGCGATTGGTTCGCGCGCGCTCGCGCGCGACGGCGAGCAGGTCCTCAGCCACGCGAGCGGCGGCGGACGAACCCGTTCTCGGCGTCAGTGGCGCGCGCCTCGCGGCGGCGCTTGGACGGCGCGCCCCAACCACCGCCGCCCGCCGACTCGACGAAGAAGACGTCGCCCGGTCGCACGGGGATGCCGACCTCTTTCGTCTTGAGTACGCGCGGCGCGCGGCCGCGTGAAAGCAGCCGGTAGCGGTGTGGCAGCCCGTCCTTGCCGCCGAGGACGCCGTACGAGGGATGCCGCGTGCCGTCGCCCGCCGTGTTCGCCACGCCCTCTTCGGTCGTGTCGACGCGCAGACGCAACACTGAACCCACGCCGCCGCGATGCTGCCCGTCTCCCGCGGAATCAGGACGGAACTCATGCCACTCGAACGTCAGCGGGAACCGCACCTCCGCGACTTCGACCGAGCCGAACTTGATGCCGCCGACGGCCTGGCCCTCGCCCGCGGTCTCCCAGCCGTCGCCCGCCGGCGACGCGCCGCCGCCGCCGCGCGCGTGGAACATGTGCCAGATGAACGGGCGCTTGGTGCGCGGGTTGACGCCTTTGATCGCGATACGGAAGCGCCGCGACCAGCCCGCGATGACGCGATCGGGGCACGCCGGCGCCAGCGCCTTGATGACCGCCTCGGCGATCTCTTGCGCGCAGTGGTTGGTCGCGAGCGTGACGGGCGCCGGCGGACGCGGGTGCACGATCGTGCCCTCGCGCGTGATGACTTTCACCGGCCGGAACGTGCCCGAGTTCTTCGGCGTGCGCGGGTCGACGAGAAACGCGAGCGCCATGTGCACCGACGACATCGTGTTCGGGTAGGACGAG
>JBKOZH010000194.1:0-8862 GCA_046725765.1 Candidatus Methylomirabilota bacterium
GCACCGATCGACGCGATGACCAGCACGCCGACGCCGACGATCATCTGCATCGCGCGGGTGCCGCGGAACAGCGTGAAGATGCGGTAGATGACGAGCGCGACGAGCAGGACGTCGAGCGCGTCGCGCCAGCCGAAGGCCGCCGTCAGCATCGCGACGCGCCTCGCACGCGCTCGGCTACGCGCACGGCATCCACCGTCTCCGCGACGTCGTGCGTGCGGATGAGCGAGGCGCCGCCGAGCACGGCCGCCGCGGTCGCCGCGAGCGACGCGGGCAGCCGCGCCGCCGGACCCTCGCGTCCGGTGATCGCACCGAGGAACGACTTGCGCGACACGCCGACGCAGAGCGGCCGACCCAGCGCCGCGAGCTCCGACAACCCCGCGAGCACGGCCACATCCCACGCATGCCAGGCCACGTCCGACTCGCGAAAGAACCCGATACCGGGATCGAGCACGATGCGCTCCACGGCCATGCCGGCCTCGCGCGCCGTCGCAAGCGCCGCGCCGAGGATGCGCAGCACCGTCGGGACGGGCACGTCGATGGCGCGACCCTGCCCGGGCGCCGCCATAACGATCAGCCCGGCGTCGTGCTCGGCGGCAACGCGCGCCAGCGCGGGATCGGCGAGACCGGAGACGTCGTTGACGACGCGCGCGCCCGCTTCGAGCGCGGCACGCGCGACGGCCGCGCGCGGCGTGTCGGCCGAGACGGGCACCGGCAGCTTGGCGGCGAGCACGCTCACCGCGCGGATCAGCCGCTTCGTCTCTTCCGCTTCGCTGAGCGCGGTGTCCCGATACGGCGCACTCGAGCGGGCGCCGACGTCGATCAGTGCGGCTCCCGCCTCCACCATGGCGAGCGCCGCAGCCAGCACCGCATCGTCGCCATGATAGACGGAGCCCGCGTGAAAGGACTCGGGGCTGACGTTGATCACACCCATCGTTGCGACGGGCGCTCCGTCACCGAGGACGATGCCGGCGAGATCGGCGCGGGATCGACGCGACATGTCTCACGATACCATCGCGCGGCGCCGGCGGCCCCGGTCGATGGCGCGGGCCGCTTCGAATCGAGCAGCGTCCCAGAGGATGTCGAGGGGCGGAACGCCCCCGACAATCAAGCCGGTGCGGGCGCTTCGGAGAAGGGACGCGCGCGCAGGATGCGCGCGATCTCTTCGGAGTCGAGCGATTCGCGCTCGAGCAGGGCGCGGGCGAGCGCGTGCAGCTTCTCGATGTTCTCTTCGAGGATCTGACGTGCGCGCCCCGCGCACTCGACGATGATCCGCTTGATCTCGCCGTCGATGGCGAGCGCGGTGTCTTCGCTGTAGTCCTTCTGGCGCGCGACCTCGCGGCCGAGGAAGATATGCTCCTCGTTCTTGCCGAAGGTGAGCGGACCGAGCTTGTCGGACATCCCCCACTCGCACACCATCTTGCGCGCCATCTCGGTCGCCTTTTCGAGATCGTCTCCGGCGCCGGTCGTCTGCTGCTGCAGCACGAGCTCCTCGGCGGTGCGGCCGCCGAGCAGGATGGTGATGCGGTTGATCAGGTAGTCCTTCGAGTAGTTGTACTTGTCGTCCATCGGCAGCTGCATGGTGAGACCCAGCGCGCGGCCGCGCGGGATGATCGTCACCTTGTGCAGCGGATCGGCGCCAGGCAGGAAGTCGGCGACGAGCGCGTGGCCAGCCTCGTGATAGGCGATCGTGCGCTTCTCGGCGTCCGAGATGATCATGGAGCGCCGCTCGACGCCCATGAGAACCTTGTCCTTGGCACTCTCGAAGTCCGGCATCTCGACCAGCTTCTTGTTCTGCCGCGCGGCGAGCAGCGCCGCCTCGTTGACGAGATTGGCCAGATCCGCGCCGGAAAAGCCCGGCGTGCCGCGCGCGAGCACCTTGAGCTCGACGTTCGGCGCCAGCGGGATCCGCCGCGCGTGCACGCGCAGGATCTCCTCGCGCCCCTTCACGTCCGGGCGCGGTACGACGACCTGACGGTCGAAGCGGCCGGGACGCAGCAGCGCGGGGTCGAGCACGTCAGGCCGGTTGGTGGCGGCGATGAGGATGACGCCCTCGTTGGTCTCGAAGCCGTCCATCTCGACCAGCAATTGGTTCAGCGTCTGCTCGCGTTCGTCGTGACCGCCGCCGAGGCCCGCGCCCCGATGCCGGCCCACGGCGTCGATCTCGTCCATGAAGATGATGCACGGCGCGTGCTTCTTGCCCTGCTCGAACAGGTCGCGCACGCGCGAGGCGCCGACGCCGACGAACATCTCCACGAAGTCTGAGCCCGAGATGGAGAAGAACGGCACGTTGGCTTCGCCGGCGATGGCCTTGGCCAGCAGCGTTTTCCCGGTGCCGGGCGGGCCCACGAGCAGCACGCCCTTGGGAATCTTGCCGCCGAGCTTCTGAAACTTCTGCGGGTCCTTCAGGAAATCGATGATCTCGCGCAGCTCTTCTTTTGCTTCATCGACTCCCGCAACATCCTGGAACGTGACCTTGTTCTGCTTCTCGCTGATGAGCCGCGCGCGCGCCTTGCCGAAGGACAGCGCCTTGGCGCCGCCGCCCTGCATCTGGCGCATGAAGAAGATCCACACGCCGATGAACAGCAGCATCGGCACCCACTGGAGGAAGATGGCATACCACGGGTTGCTGTCCGGCGGCTTCACGGCGATGCGCACACCCTTCTCGCGCAGCATCTTCACGAGGTCGGGATAGTCGACGATGTAGGTGCGCTGCGTGGGCGAGCCGTCACGCAGGTTGTACGTCACCAGGTTTCCGCGGATGACCACGGACTCGACGCGCCCCTGCTCGATCGCCTTCAGGAATTCCGAGAAGTTGGGCGACTCCTGGCCACCGGGCTGGGTATTGCTGAACACGGTGAAAAGGAGAATGACGATGAGGCCGATGACCATCCAGAGGGCGAGGTTTTTGTAAACCTGGTTCATCGCATCCAGTCTAGCACAGCAAAAAAGCTGACACGCTGCGTCAGGCGGGCGTCTCGGCGAGCGCGGCGACGTAGGGAAGGTTCCGGTAAAGCCCGCCGTAGTCGAACCCGTACCCGACGACGAACACGTTCGGAATCGTGAAGCCGACGTAGTCGATGCGCACGTCGACCTGCCGGCGCTCGATCTTGTCGACCAGCGCGCACACGCGGAGGCTGCGCGGATGGCGCGCCTCGAGGTTGCGGCGCAGATAGGAGATGGTGAGGCCGGTGTCGACGATGTCCTCGACGACGACGACGTGGCGGTTCTCGACCGGCATCGCCAGGTCGGACACGATACGTACCTGCCCCGACGAGCGATGCCCGCCGCCATACGAGGCGAGACCGATGAAATCCGTGGTGATCTCGCCGGGAATCGCGCGCACGAGGTCGGCCATGAACAGAAAGGCGCCCTGCAGCACGCCGACCAGCGCGGGCGTTTCCCCCGCGTAGTCGCGGCCGATCTGCGCGCCGAGCTCGGTGATGCGGGTGCGCAGCTCCTGCTCGGTGATCAGCACGCGGCCGGGACGTGGCGTCGTCACATCCGCGCGCGGCGTGGTCGTCATGTCAGCGGGTCGTGACAATGGGCGCAACCGACGAGCGCTCGCCGGTGAGCCGCGTGGCGACGGCGCGCGCGGCCTCGCGGGTGGGAAACTCGCCGATCTGGACGCGGTACACCGGGCCGTGCGCTTCGCCCTCGACCACCCGCGCGTCGTGACCGGCGGAGGCGAGCGCGTCGCGCAGCGCTTCGGCGTGCGGCCGTAGACGGTACGACGCGACCTGGACGGTGAAGCGTGGCGCCGTCGTCCCGGCGGTGCGCGGCGTCGTCGTGGCCGCCAGCATGTCGGCCTGCTCGCCCGGTCGCGCCAGCGCGGCCGGCGGTTGGGTGGGCGGCGTGGTGACGAGCGGCGGTGGCGGCGTCTTCGCGGGCTTTGGCGGGGGCGGCGGCGGCGTCAGCGGCGCGGTCAGCTCCTGGTAGAAGCTCAGCTGCGGCGTCGCCGGCGGCGGTGGCATCACGGCGCGGCGCGCCGGCGCGCGCCGCATCTCGTTCTCGACGCGCATCGGTGTCACCACGGAGCGCGCCATCCAGATGCGTCCGGTATAGACGCCGACGCCGAACGTTACGCCAATAATGCTCAGAAAGCCGATGAGGACGAACAGGCCGCCGCGACTGCGCCCGCGCCGCGACGCCATCTACATGGTCTCCGGCGCGCTCACGCCGAGCAATGCAAGGCCGTTCGCGATGACCTGCCCCACCGCGGTGCAGAGCGCGAGCCGCGCGAACATCAGCCGGCGGTCGTCCTGGATCACCCGGTGATTCTTGTAGTACGGATGGAAGATTCCCGCCAGCTCCGTGAGCCAGTACGCGATGCGGTGCGGCTCCAGCGCACGGGTGGCGCCGGCGACGATGTTCGGATATTCCAGCAGCCGCTTGATCAGCGCCTGCTCTTCCGCGGCCTCCAGCGCCGTGAGATCCACGTCGCGCCACGACGGAATCGCGATCCCTTGCTCGACCGCCTGGCGGTGGATGGAGCGGATGCGCGCGTGCGCGTACTGCACGTAGTACACGGGGTTGTCGCTCGACTGCCGCGTGGCCAGCCCGAGATCGAAGTCGAGCGGGCTGTCGTGCCGCCGCGTGAGGAACGTAAACCGCGCGGCGTCGCGGCCGACCTCCTCCAGGAGCTCGTCCATCAGCACGAACTCGCCGCGGCGCTTCGACATGCGCACCGGCTGGCCGTCGCGCAGCAGCGTCACGAGCTGGATGATGAGCGCGTCGAATGCCTCGGGTGGATGCCCGAGCGCGGCCATTGCGGCGCGCATGCGCGGCACGTACCCGTGATGATCGGGCCCGAGCAGGTTGATCACGTGATCGACGCCGGCGAACTTGACGTAGTGGTGGTACGCGACGTCGACGGCGAAGTACGTCAGCTCGCCGGTGCGCCGCCGCAGCACGCGATCCTGATCGTCGCCGGCGTTGGGCACGGCCGTCGAGCGAAACCACAGCGCGCCGTCCTGCTCGTAGGTGAGGTCGCGCGCGGCGAGCTCCTGCACGGCCTTTTCCGCCAGGCCGCGGTCGCGTACGTCGCGCTGCTCCGACGACCAGACGTCGAATTCGACGCCATACGCGGCCAGCGTGCGGCGTTGCTGCTCGACCATACGCTCGACCGCCCAGCGGCCGAAGTGCTCGAGCCGCGTCCGCTCGTCGCCGGGGACATCCAGTGTTCCGCCGGTGGCCCTGTACTCCTGCGCGAGCTCAATCAGGTATTCGCCGGGATAGCCGTTTTCCGGCAGCGTGGCGCTCTGGCCAAACACCTGGCGAACCCGCGCCTCGAACGAGCGCGCGAGCGCCTCGAACTGCGTGCCGGCGTCGTTGACGTAGTACTCCGTCGTCACGTGCGCGCCCTGCGAGCGCAGCAGCCGCGCGAGCGCGTCGCCGACGGCGGCCGCGCGCGCGTTCACGATGACGAGCGGTCCGGTGGGATTGGCAGACACGAACTCGAGCCGCCAGCGCTGACCGGCATGGCCGCTGCCGCGCCCGTAGGCCGCCCCGGCGTCGAGCACCTCGTGGAGCGCGCCCGCCGTCCACGCCGGGGCGAGGAAGACGTTCAGAAATCCGGGTCCCGCAACCTCGACCCGCGCGACCTCGGGCATCGCGGGGAAGTTCTTCGCGAGCGCGTCAGCGATCTGCCGCGGCGGGCGCTTGGCCGCGCGGGCGAGCGTCATCGCAACGTTGGTCGCGTAATCGCCGTGCTCAGCCTGGCGCGGCACTTCCCACGCGCAGTCGTCCGCCGCGGGCAGCCCCGCCGCCGCCAGCGCCGTGCGCACCCCGTCCGTCAGCCGCTCGGTAACCGTCATGAACGCGAGACGTCGCCGCGTGCCGCGGCAAGCTTTTAGATGATACTCACCGGCCCACGGGCGCCACGAAGAAAAAGCGCAAGGGAATCGAGGAGAAGGAGCGCGCCGAGGGTCAGCGCGGCGGCCCACGCGAAGACCCACACGGCCCGGGCGATGTCGCTTGCGCCGGGTGGCCGGCCGTCGCCCAGGCGATAGGCACCGCGCTTGGCGAGCGTCAACCCGAGCCCCCCTGCCATCGCCGCCATGGTCCGGCCGGCGTTGGGACTGGCGGTGCGCCCGCCGTCCCTTCGTAGCACGCGCCATGCGCCGCGCGCGTCTTCTCGCGCGAGGACGGCGGCGCCCACGAGGCTCAGCGCCGCGATGCGTGCCGGCACGAAGTTCAGCGCGTCGTCGAGGCGTGCGGCGACCTTGCCGAACCATTCGAGCGTCCCGTCGCGGTAGCCGATCATGGCATCGGCGGTGTTGACCGCTCGATAGGCGGCCGCCCCGGCAAGGCCGAACATCAGGTAGAAGCACACGGGGGCCACGAACGCGTCGGTCAGATTCTCGGCGACCGACTCGACGGCAGCTGACGCCACCTCATCGGGGGCGAGCGTCGCTGTCGGGCGACTCACGAGGTGCAGCCCGACGGCGGCGCGGGCCGCGGCGAGATCGCCCGCCGCGAGCGGCGCCGCCACCGCGCGCGTGGCGGCGACGAGGCCGCGCAGCGAAAGCACCAGGCTGAGCGCCGCGCCCTCGACGAATGGCGCCATGCCGCCGAGCCATTGCGCCATAGCGCCGACGACGGCGCCGCCGGCGCCCGCCGCGGCTGCGACCGCCAGTGTCAGCAGGCCGCCGGCGACGACGAGTCGAACGTGGCCGCCGCGGCAGAGGCCGCGCTGACCCGTCGCGATCGCGCGGCCCATCCACGCCACGGGATGCAGCGCGTTGGGCGGATCGCCGAGTAGTAGATCGAGCGCGACAGCGACCCCGAGGGCCGCCGCGGCATCAGCGACCGAAGCGAACGCTCACTCCGGCGCGCACACCGTAATCCGGCAGCGCGCCAAGCAGGCTGGTGGAAACTGCGGCGTCGAGCGCGAGGTCGCGCATGACTCGCCAGATCAGGCCGGCCTGCATTCCGAGCGCGTCCCGGCCGTCGCGCTCGCCGCGCGAGAGGTACCCCATGTCGACGAATCCGCTCAGCCGGTCCACGATCTGACGCGAGAGCGACGCCGCGACGCGCGCCTGCACGAGATGACCGCTCGGACGATTCTGGCCGACCAGCACGGCACCGGCGTTGACCTCGAGCGTGAAGTCGGCGGGCAGCTCGAATGACGCGAGCAGGATGAGGCCGGCGTCGGTCTCGCCGGAGCCGATCGGTTCCTGGGCCAGAGGCGGCTTGACGAAGGAATACAGCCCGAGGGTGGGCCACCATGCGCCCTCGGGCGCGTCGAGGAAGCGATACTTCAGCCCCACGTTGATTTCGCCGACGTCGGTGTCGCGCACGTCGTTCCAGACGCGGACGATCGGCTCGCCGTCGAGGCGTACTTCGAGGTTCTCGGTGACACCGACGCGCAGTGTCGCTTCCGCAGAAATCCGCCGCTCGGCCGCCGCACCGGCCTGGCTCGTGCGCCGATAAAACATGCCCGTCTCGAGCTGGACGCGCCCCTTACCCACGGTGTTCGGGCTGAACGTCACATCCGGGCGATCCGGGTCGATGGCGTCATCATCGTTGGCAAGGGCCGGCGCAGCGATCAGGAGAACCACCGCGACGGCGGCGAGCGTGCGCCTCAGCGAGGCGGCTCCGCGTACCGCGCGCGCAGGCGCTCCCAGAGCGCGGTCTTCTCCCAGCGCGGCTCGCGTGTCCGCTGCTGCGCGTCGTCGAGCCATGGATTGGGAAAGAAGACCGTGATCATCTGCTCGCCCCGACCGTTCCAGAGCCGCAGCCCCCACGAGCCGGGCACACACGAGCCGCCGTTGGTCCGGAAAAAGGCCGCCCGCCCGACGCGACGCATGGCCGCCTGCTCCGGCGTGGCGGCGCCGCGGTGATCGCCGACGCAGAGGTGGAAATGCCACGGCCCGACGTCGACGGTGAGATAGCCGTCGAGCACCGAAAGCTTCGGCTGGCTCGTGAAGCGAATCTCGTACGCGGCGCCCTCAATGATCGGGCCCGCGTAGATCTCCGTCCAGTGCTCGGCGAACAGCTCCATCAGCAGCCGCTCGACGATATCGCCACCGACGGAGACCTCGTCGTACTCGGTCACGGTCCCGCCTGGGCCGTGCTCGACGTTTCGCGTCGTGGTCATCAGCGCGCATGGTAGCGCGGATCGCGGCGCTCAGCGCAGATCGAAGACCACCGGCAAGAGCACGCGCAGTGGTCGCGGACGGACGTCCGGCGGAAAGGGCACGCGGCGCAGGCTGCGCGCCGCCTGCAGCGCGGCGTCGTCGAGCAGCGCGTGCGACGACGAGCGCACCAGCAGCACGTCGCCGAGGCGTCCGGTCGCATCGATCGCGATCTCCAGATGGACCGTGCCGCTGAGGCCGCGGCGTCGCGCCGCAGTCGGATACTCGAGCGACTCTTGGAGCCGACGCCGGAGCGCGGAGAGGTACGGGCCGTACACGCCGGCGCCGCCGTCGCCCGGAATCGCCAGCGCCAGCGGCCCCTCGCCGGAGGTGCCCGCGCCGGAGCCTGCGGTGCCGCTCCGAACCTCACCCGCACCAGCCTCCAGGCCCTGGCGTGCGGCATTCGACGCCGTCGAGTCGGCTGCGCCGCCGCCGTAGGCCGTGCTCGGCGCAGGCGCGTGCGAGCCGTGAGTCGCGCTCGGTGAAGACACGTCAGCGGGGCTCGCCGCAGACGACTGCGACGCGCTCGGCGCGGAGTCCGTCGGAGCGACGGGTGCGGCATCGTGCGTGGGCGCAACCGTCGGCGGCGATGAGACCGCGGGTGTGGCAACGGCCTCGGATGGCGCTGGCGGTGGCGACGCGACGGCCGCGGATGGCGCAGGCGGCGGCGGTGGGCTCGGTGCCGCACTGATCGGCGGCGCCGGTGCCCGGGCGCTCGCGCCACGAT
>JBKOZH010000196.1:0-6806 GCA_046725765.1 Candidatus Methylomirabilota bacterium
GTCAGCCGAGGTTGGCGATCGCGGCCTTCATCCGCTCGAGGCCGTCGCTGATGAGCGCGTCGCTCGTCGCGTACGAGAGCCGCACATGCGCGTCCGAGCCGAAATCAACGCCTGGCACGACGGCCACGCGCGCGGCTTCCAGCAGGAAGCTCGTCACGTCGAGCGAGCCCTTCAGCGTGGTGCGCGCGCTCCCCTGTGCCCACGTTCGCCCGAACAGCCCCGAGACGTTGGCGAACGCATAGAACGCGCCCTTCGGCATCACGCACGATACGCCGGGGAGCGCGTTGAGCCCGCCGACGATGAGCCGCCGCCGACGGTCGAATTCCCCCGCCATCTTGGCCACCTCGTCTTGCGGTCCGGAGAGCGCCTCCACCGCAGCCCACTGCGCGACGGACGACGGATTCGACGTCACCTGGCTCTGCACGTCGGTCATCGCGCGGATCAGCTCACGCGGACCGGCGGCGTAGCCGATGCGCCAGCCCGTCATCGCGTACGCCTTCGAGCACGTGTTGACGACGATCGTGCGCGCCTTGATCTCCGCCGCAAGCGACGCGACCGAGAGATGGCGCCCCTCGAACGTCAGCGACTCGTAGCATTCGTCGGAGACGAGCCAGAGCCCGCGCTCGACCGCCACGCGGCCTACGTCTTCGAGCGCCGCGCGCGAGAAGACGGCGCCGGTCGGGTTGTTGGGACTATTGAGTACGACAACCTTCGTGCGCGGTGTGAGCGACGCACGCAGGCGCTCGGGATCGAGATCGAACCCGGTCGCCTCGCGCGTCTCGACGGCGACCGGGACCGCGCCGAGCAGGCGCGCCTGCTCGGGATACGAGACCCAGAACGGGCTCGGCACGAGCATCTCGTCGCCGGGGTTCAGCAGCGCGGTGGCGATGTTGTAGAGCGTGTGCTTGGCGCCGCAGGAGACCAGGACCTCGGCCGGCGTGTACTCGAGCCCGTTGTCGCGCTTGAGCTTTGCGCACACCGCAGCGCGCAGCTCGGGGATGCCGCCGACCTCGGTGTATTTCGTCTGCCCGCGGCGCATCGCCTCGACCGCGGCGTCCTTGATGCGCTGAGGCGTGTCGAAGTCGGGCTCGCCGGCGCCAAACGAGATCACGTCGATGCCCTTGGCGCGCAGCTCGCGCGCCTTGGCCTGCACGGCAAGGGTCGAGGACGGCGCCAGCGTCTTGAGGCGGTCGGCGAGCATCACTTGAGCGGAAATTTTTCGGTGAGGCGCTTCTCGACGACGGGCGGCACCATGCCGGCCACCGACGTGCCGAAGCTCGCCACCTCTTTGATGAGCCGCGAGGAGATGTACGTGTACTTCTCGTGCGGCATCAGGAACACCGTCTCGACGGTGGAGCGCAGCTTGCGATTCATCAGCGCCATCTGGAACTCGTACTCGAAGTCCGACACGGCGCGGATGCCGCGCACGATACAGTCGGCGCGCTCGCGCGCGACGAGATCGATGAGCAGCCCGTCGAACGAGACGATGCGGAGATGCGGCCCGACGCCGAGATTCGTCGTCGCCTCGTCGATCATCTCCAGGCGCTGCTCGACCGTGAACAGCGGCTGCTTCGACGGGTTGGCCACGACCGCGACGATGACCTCATCGAAGATGGCGAGGCTGCGCTGGATCACGTCGACGTGACCGTTGTGCAGCGGGTCGAACATGCCCGGATACACCGCGCGCTTGGCCACCGATTACCCTCGCTCGGACGGGAATTTAGACGTCGCATCGTAGCCGCCCGCTCGAAAGAAAGTCAAGGTCGTCTCCCCGAAACGCCGCGTCCGAAACGCGCTCAGCGCGCCCGCGGTCGCGGCCGGCGCGCGCTTGGTCAGATGCTGCGCGACGACGACCGCGCCGTCGGCCAACAGCGCGGCGTCGCCGAGCGCGTCGAGCGTCGCGGCCACGTCGTCGCCGTCGTACGGCGGATCGAGGAACACGACGTCGAACCGGCCGCCGCCGCGGGAGAGCGTCGCGAGCGCGCGGCGGACGTCGTCACGAATGACGCGCGCGGCCGGCGCGACGCCGAGCGTCGCGACGTTGGCGTGCAGGGCCTGCACCGCGCGGCCGTCGCGCTCGACGAATGTCGCGTGCGCGGCGCCGCGCGAGAGCGCCTCGAGCCCGACGCCGCCGGCGCCCGCGAACAGGTCGAGCACGCGCGCGTCGGGCAGCCACGGTACGAGCGTGTCGAGCAGCGCGATACGGACCTGGTCGGCGGTCGGGCGCGTCGTCGCCCCGCGCGGCGTGGTCAGCCGGCGGCCCTTGTACGCGCCGGCGATGATGCGCACGTCAGCCGACGCTCGCCAGGTCGAGCTTGCCGCGCCAGCGCGTGAGCAGCGCCTGCCGCAGACCGCCGTGCGCGGGTTGTCGCAGTTGCGGGTCCTCCGCGATGATCGTCTGCGCCTCGCGCCGCGCCTCCTCGAGGATCGCGGCATCGCGCAGCAGGTCGGCCACCCGGAATTCCGGCAGTCCGGACTGGCGCGTGCCGAAGAACTCGCCGGGGCCGCGCAGCTGCAGGTCGACCTCCGCGATCTTGAAGCCGTCGTTCGTCTCGACCATGGCGCCGACGCGACGCTGCGCGTCCTCGCTGAGCCGTCCGCTCGTGAGCAAGATGCAGTACGACTTCCACGGCCCGCGTCCCACGCGGCCGCGCAGCTGGTGCAGCTGTGAGAGTCCGAACCGCTCGGCGTGCTCGATCAGCATGACCGACGCATTCGGCACGTCGATGCCGACCTCAATGACGGTGGTGGCCACGAGCACCTGGATGGCGCCGGCCTTGAACGACCGCATGATGGCGTCCTTGTCGTCGCTCGACAGACGTCCGTGCAGCAGTCCGACGCGGAGCTCGGGAAACACGTCGCGCTGCAGGTGCTGCGCCATGTCGGTCGCGGCCTTGAGGTCGATCTGCTCGGACTCCTCGACCAGTGGGTAGACGACGTAGATCTGCCGCCCGTCCGCGACCTGCGATTTCAAGAATTCGTAGATCCGCGCGCGCCGCGACTCTGTGCGCGACAGCGTCTGGATGGGCTTGCGCCCCGGCGGCAGCTCGTCGATGACGCTCACGTCGAGATCGCCGTAGAGGGTCAGCGCGAGCGTGCGCGGAATCGGCGTCGCCGTCATGACGAGGACGTCGGGACGCTCGCCCTTGCCCTTCAGCCGCGCGCGCTGGTGCACGCCGAAGCGGTGCTGCTCGTCGACGACGGCGAGACCCAGACGTCGGAACTCGACCGCTTCCTGCACGAGCGCGTGGGTGCCGATGACGCAGCCGATCTCGCCCGCCACGATCGCCGCGCGCCGCGCCGCCCGCTCGCGCGGCTTGAGGCCCGAGGTCAGCAGCGTCACCCCGATGCCGAGGGGCTCCAGCAGTCGGCGGAAGGTCGCGAGGTGCTGCTCGGCGAGAATCTCCGTCGGGGCCATGACCGCCGCCTGGTAGCCCGCCTCGACGGCGGCACAGACCGCGAGCGCGGCGATCACGGTCTTGCCGGAGCCCACGTCGCCCTGCAGCAGCCGGTGCATCGGATACGGCGCGGCCATGTCGCGCCGGACGTCGTCCCAGACGCGCTCCTGCGCCGCCGTCAGCGTAAACGGCAGGGTCGCGCGCAGCCGCCCGAGCAGCTCGCCGCGCGGGCGCATCGACACGCCCTTCTGCCGCGTGGTGCGCGAGCGCAGGATGGCGAGTCCCAGCTGCAGCAGCAGGAAGTCGTCGAACGCCAGCCGGCGCACCGCCGCCACTCGCTCGCCCTCGGTCGCGGGGAAGTGCGCGCCGCGCAGCGCGTCGGCTAGCGGCTGAAGCCCGCGCCGCGCGCGCACGGCGTCGGACAGCGTCTCTTCGACGTCGGCGGCGTGCGCCTCGACCAGCCGCCACAGCAGCGCGCGCAGCGTCTGCTGCGGCAGCCCCTCGGTGGTCGAGTACACGGGCACCAGCGCGCCGGCGTGAATCGGCGCGTCGTCGGCAGCCTCCACCGTCTCCCACTCCTGCACCTGCAGCGTCGTCTTGTCGCCGTAGCGCGAGCCCCGGCCGTGCACGATCAACCGCTGCCCGCGCGACACCGCTCGCGCGATCCACGGGCGGCCGAAGATCGTCGCCGTGCCCCACCCGCTCTCGTCGCGCAGCAGCAGCACGAGCGGCTTGCGCGTGCGCGGAGGCGGCGCGCTGATGCCGGTGATGACGCCGGCGCAGGTCACCGTCTCGCCGGGACGGATCGAGGCCAGCGGCGTGAAGCGCGTGCGGTCCTCGTGACGCAGCGGCAGATGAAACAGCGCGTCGGCGACGGTGACGAGGCCTTTCTTCTCGAGCTGCTTTGCGCGGTGCGGCCCCACGCCCTTCACGTACTGCAGCGGCGTGCCGAGGCCGACGGGCGCGCGGGTTTGCCGGCTGTCGGTCATCGTGATATAAAACCTGGTCGTTTCCAGCTGATCGCGCTCCGCCTCAGGCGGTCCGCAACGCAATTCGAGGAGTGATCATGGCTCAGCGGTGTGATGTCTGCGGCAAAGGCCCTTCCGTCGGCAACTCCATCAGCCACGCGCACAAGCTGACGCGCCGGCGGTGGCTTCCGAATCTCGTGTCGATGCGCGCCCTCGTCAGCGGGCGCGCCAAGCGCGTACGCGTCTGCACGCGCTGCCTGAAGGCGGGCAAAGTCACGAAGGTCATTTAAGCACAGACGGGAGGGGGCGTTGGCCCCCTCCCGTCTGGTGACTGGTGGAGGGCCGCCACCCTCCACCGGTGACGCATAAGCGCCTTACTTCTTCTTTTTCTTGGCCGCCTTCTTCTTCTTTGCCATTGAAGTTTCACCTCCCTCCCTGTCGCCGTCGCGATGTGAAAGCCGTCGCGACGCGAATGTCGCGATCAGAACCCCATCGCCTCGCGGCGCAGGTGCTCGGCCTGCTCGGCGCCGCGTGGTCCGTTGCCGATGAGATCGACGTAGAGCTGCGGCAGACTGACGACGCGCAGGCCGGCCTTCTCGAGTCCACCGTAAAAGACGCCGGGGTCGTACGGGGCGAGCAGGTGCAGCGCCCCGTCGGTCTCGCCGGCGCGTCGCAGACCGAGGGCGGCCGCGATCGGCGCGGGATCCCCCTCGACGTAGCAGTGGACCTCGGTGAGGCGGGGCGGCGGCGCCACCAGCGAGAGGCCGGCGCTCAGCGTGAACGCGTAGCGGCGGCCCTCGGCCGTGGCGGCGCGTGCGACCTCCGTCATCAAGCGCCGGTTCACGCGCTCGGGCACGAAGTACGACGCGATCTCGTTGGCGCGGTACGTATACGACTCGCGCCACGCCTCGAGCAGGTCGGCGGGCTTGCCGAGATGAATGCGCTGCGCGTGATCCCGCTCGACCCAGCGCAAGTCCTCCAGCCGGCTGATCACGTTGTGCGAGTGGCCCAGGCTGACCTCGGCGGCCTTCGCCAGCTCCTCGAGGCGCCAGTCGCGCTGGGGCTCGGCGAGCAGCACGCGCACGACGCGGGTCGCGCGCGGCGCGAAGAGTGAGCGCAGCGGTCGCGTGGACGGCCGGACGTTGCGCTTGCCTTCCTTTTCGATCAGGACGTGGTCGAAGGCCAGATAGCAGTTGCCGGACAGATCGAGGTAGCCGAGGTTGTTGTCCTTGAGGATGCGCGCGCTCTGCGGGCCGATGTAGACCGCAGCGGCGACGGGATATGCCACCGGCAGGTCACGCCGGATCTCACCGAGACGCGTGACGGCGGCACGGATGTGCCGCGGCTGCCCGAGCGAGCTTACCTCAACGACCACAAGGCGCTCCGCATCGCCAAGGCGAAATTTCACCGCGACATCCACGGGTTTCCCGGCGGCCCGGAGATCGGCGAGCTCCTCCCACCCTTTCGCCTTGGGAAAGAGCTCCCGCAGGCGCTGAGCGACTTGCCGCCGAATCTCCCCGGATTTCAGCATCTTTCTCTTGCCCCCGGCCTTTCAGCATCCGCTGAAACAATACGGACAACTGAAACCGCCTGTCAACACAAAACTTACCGTCGCGTCTAGAACACTGCCGGGTTGTCGTGCTGCCGCGGGTGGAGGGTTAGTCTTCGTCTTCTTCGATACGGTGCATCGTCTCGTCGTCGAGGCCGAAGTAATGGCCGAGCTCATGGACGACGGTCTCGCGGACGATTTCCGCCATCTCCTCTTCGTCGGCCGCGTCCTCTTCGATCGGTCCCTGGTAGATCGTGACGACGTCGGGCAGGACATTGCCGTACGAGCCGTCCCGACGGGTGAGATCGATGCCGCGATAGAGACCGTACAGCGTGTCGGGCGGCTCGATACCCATCTCCGCCAGCGTCTCCGCGTCCGCCCAGTCCTCGACGACGACGGCGATGTTCTTGATCTTGTCCCGGAAGGTCTTCGGCAGGCTGCGCATCGCCCGTGCGACGAGCGCCTCGAACTGCGACTTGGTCATCGGCTCAGGAACGCGTCAGAGCCCTCGAACGCGCTCGACGTTGATCACATCGGGAACGTCGCGAATCGCCGTCATGATGTCCTGCAGCTGGCTCAGGTCGGCCACCTCGACGACGAAGTTGTTGATGCCGCGGCGGTCGTCGGTGACGGTGACCTCGGCCTTGGTAATGTTGCCGTTCTTGCTGCCGATGGCCCCCGTGATCTCGGAGAGGAGGCCGGGGCGATCGTTGCCGATGTAGACGGCGATGCGTACCGGGCGCTTGGGCGGCTCGGCGGCCGGCGTCTCCACGTCCCACTCGACGTTGATCAGCCGCTCGCGGTCGAGCACGCTCTTGGCGACGGTCAGGCAGTCGCGTGCGTGGACGGTGAGCCCGCGGCCGCGGGTGATGAAGCCGACGATCTGATCTC
>JBKOZH010000004.1:0-13634 GCA_046725765.1 Candidatus Methylomirabilota bacterium
GCGGCCAGGGCGATGAGCGTGATGAGCTCGTCGGCGCCGTTGCCGACGACGATCTGCTCGGGCGAGATCGCCAGCGCGCGCCCGAGCGCATCGCGCAGCGCACTGCTCCCGCCGTCCGGGTAGAGGTGGATGTTGGCGGCCTCGCGCCGCACCGCCTCGACCGCGCGGGGCGACGCACCGAGCGGGTTTTCGTTGGCCGACAGCCGCACCAGCTCGGCGAGACCTAGCTCGGAGACCAGGGTTTCCAGCGGCTTGCCGGCTTCGTAGGGCGTGACGGCTTCGACCGCGGCGCGCCAGAGCTTTCGCACGGGGCGTATTGTACGCCGATCGTCGGGCGCCGCGACCGGCGCGCCGCCTCGGTCTAACTGCGCGTCCTCTTTGACATTAATCGCCGTACGCTGGTACGCTCGGCGACGTCATGCCGTCCGAGATCGCTCACCGGGCCCGGCACGCCGAGGCCGGGGCCGCGCGCGCCGAGGACCGGCGCCGCCGGCGGCTGGACTTTTTCCGCGGCGCACTCACCGAGGGTCTCGAAGCGCTCAAGCAGCGCCACGCCGACGGCGCGTCGGGCGAGGATCTCGTCCGCGCGCACGCACGCTTCATGGACGACCTGCTCAGCGCGCTGTCGGAGCTGGTCAGCGCCGACGCCGAGGCGGCGAGCCTGGTCCCGACGCCGTTCGTGGTGGTGGCGCTCGGCGGGTACGGCCGCGGCGAGCTCCATCCCTCGAGCGACATCGACCTGATGGTCGTGTACGACGGCGAGCTGTCGCCGTACGTGCAGCGCGTGATGCAGGAGCTGCTCTACACGCTCTGGGACCTCGGCCTGCAGGTGGGCCACAGCCTGCGGTCGCTCGAGGACTGCGTGGCCATGGCGCGCACCGACTTTCCGAGCCGCACGTCGATGCAGGAGGCGCGGCTGGTCGTCGGCGACAAGCGCCTGTTCACGCGCTTCGGCCGCGTGCTCCGCGACAACGTCTACCGGCACGACTTCGAGAAGTTCCTCGCCACGACGCTCGCCGAGCGCGAGCAGCGCTATCGCAAGCACGGGGCCTCGCCCTACATCGGCGAGCCCAACATCAAGGAGTCGGCGGGCGGTCTGCGGGACATGCACACCGCGATGTGGCTCGGCGCCTCGAAGTTCGGCGCGCGCACGCTGCGCGAGCTGACCGAGCGCGGCCTCATCACGCCGCACGAGCAGGAGGCCGCCGATCGGGCGCTCACGTTCCTCTGGCGCGTGCGCAACGAGCTGCACTTCTTCTCCGGCCACAAGAACGACGTGCTCTCGCGCGAGCTGCAGCCGCGCATCGCCAAGAATCTCGGCTACGAGAACGACGGCGACGCGCTCGGCGTCGAGCGCTTCATGCGCGAGTACTACCTGAACGCGCGGGCGATCCACCGCGTCTCCAAGCGGCTCATCGCGCGCTGTCACGAGACGCTCGCCGTGCGGGGCTCGGCCGAGCGGCGCCAGCGCCAGCAGGCCCTGGCTGACGGGCTCGTCTTCTTCGACGGCCGTCTGCACCGCGCCGACCGCGATCCCGACGTGCTGCGTCGCGACCCCGTGCGGATCATGAAAGTCTTCTGGCACCTGCATCGGCTCGGCTGCGAGCTGTCGCTCGGGCTCGAGCGCGCCGTCGAGGAATCGCTCGACGGCGTCGACGAGACGTTCCAGCGCTCGCCCGTGGTGCGCGACCTCTTTCTCGACATCTGCCGCTCGTGGGGGCGCGTGGCGCTGACGTTCTCGGAGATGCACGAGCTCGGACTGCTCGGGCGCTACCTGCCGGAGTTCGGCGGGTTGACGTGCCTGGTGCAGTACGACGTCTATCACAAGTTCACGGCGGACCAGCACTCGCTGCTCGCGGTCGAGCATCTCGAGGCGCTGGCGCCCGGACAGTCGGCGGAGTCCGAGGGGGCAGCCGCCGTCTTCAACGAAGTCGACAAGCCCGAGCTGCTGATGCTCGGCATGCTGCTGCACGACATCGGCAAGGCCAAGGGCCACGGGCACGTCGCCAAGGGCATCCCGCTGATCCGCGAGCTCACCATGCGCGTCGGCCTGCCGCCCGAGGACGCCGCGTCGGTCGAATTCCTGGTCGCGCACCACCTGACGATGTCGCACATCGCGCAGCGCCGGGACATCGACGATCCCAAGACGATCGAGACCTTCGCGGAGACGGTGGGCGACCCGCAGCGGCTCCGGATGCTCTATCTGCTGACGTGGGCCGACATGCGCGCGGTCGGGCCTGGTGTGCTGACGGGCTGGCAGGCGCGCATCCTTCACGAGCTCTATGCGCGCACGCTCGCCCGGCTGACGGGCGGCCGCGTGGAGAAGCCGAATCGCACCCAGCTCGTGGCACGGCTGTGGGAGACGCTCGGTGGCGAAGTCTCGATGACCGACGTCCGCGCGCATCTGGCCATGGTTCAGGACCGGTATCTGGCCACCACCGGCGTGCAGCGGATGGCCGCGCACCTGCGGCTTGCCGCCCGGCTCTCGTCGTCGCACGTGGCGACGGAGCTGTTCCACCACCCCGATCTCGGCTCGTCCGATCTGGTCGTCGTCACGCACGATGTGCCGGGGCTCTTTTCGCTGATCGCCGGCACGCTGGCCGCGCACGGCATCAACATCATCTCGGCGCAGATCGCCACCCGCGCCGACGGCGTGGCGATCGACACGTTCCAGGTCAACGATCCGACGGGCGAGGCGGTGACGTCGGCCGCGCAGTGGGGCCGGACGCTCGGGGCGCTCGCGTCGGTGCTCGCGAACGAGCAGTCGGTGGACATCCTGCTCGAGCGGCGTCGCTCGGGTGGCCGCGCCACCCCGGCCGGCGAGGCCAAGCCGAAGATCTCCATCGACAACCGGCTGTCCGACGAATACACCGTGATCGAGGTGAAGTGCCCCGATCGCCTCGGTCTGCTCTATCTCATCACCCGCACGCTGTCCGCGCTGGACCTGGACATCGCGAGCGCGCGTATCGCCACGGAGATCGACAAAGCCGTCGACACCTTCTACGTTCTCGATCGCAAGGGACGCCGGCTCGAGGATCTCGACGCGATCGAGCACGCCCGCCTGGCGCTGGAGCAGGCGCTGCTGCAACCCATCTGATGCTCGGCCGCTATCGCGAGAGCGTGCGCGTGTGGAGCGATCCCGCCGGGCGCGTTCTCTTCCGCCTGCGCCTACGGCCGAACCATCTGACGGTCGCCGGGCTGGTGGCCAGCATGGTCGCCGCCAGCTGCTTCATCGCGGGCCAGACGCGGACCGCGGGCCTCGTGCTGATCCTGGCCGGCTTGCTCGACATCCTCGACGGCTCGCTCGCGCGCGTGTCGGGGCAGGTGACGGCGTTCGGTGCCTTCCTCGACTCCGTGATCGACCGCTATTCGGATATCGCGGTGATGCTCGGCATCGTCGTGCTCTACGCGCGCATGCCGAACGCGCGCGGCGCGCTGGTCGCGATGGCGGGTCTGGCCGGCTCAGTGATGGTCTCGTACACCAAGGCGCGCGCGGAGTCGATCGGGGTGGAGTGCAACGTCGGCATGATGGAGCGTCCAGAACGGATGATCTGCCTCATCGGGGGCGCCATCTTCGACATCATGGAGCCGGCGCTCTGGGTGCTCGCCGTGATGGCGAACCTCACGGCGGTGCAGCGCATCCTGTTCACCCGACGGATGATGCGGGCCGAGCCGCGGCGGGCGCGCGTGCTGCTGCCGGTCGTCGCCGCGGTATTGCTGCTGGCGCCAGCGGACAGCGGCGCGGAGAGCGACACCGAGCGCGCGTGGACGCAGGCGGTGGCGGCGTTTCAGCAGGGCGATCCTGCGCCGCTCGCGCAGGCGTTTGCGACGGATGCCGCGCAGGCGAGCCCGATCGGCGATCACGTCCGCTGGCTCCTGGCCGACGCGCTGTCACGCACGGGGGATCTGGCCGGCGCGCGCGCGGCCGCGCTGAGCATCGCCGACCGTCATCCCGACAGCCGACTCGCCCCGCGCGCCCTCATCCTGGCCTCCGTGCTGGCGTCGCGGGCCGGCGACGAGGTCGCGGCTCAGGCGGCGCTGCGACGGCTGCTCGAGCGCTATCCCGACAGCGGCGAGGTTCCGAAGGCGCTCTACCTGCTCGGCCAGATCGCCGAGGCGCGCGATCAGCGCGACGTTGCCGTGCTCGCGTACCGGCAGCTGCGTGTGCTCGCCCCGACCACCGGCTACGCCGAAGCGGCGGCGGATCGGCTCGACGTGCTCGTCACCGCCGGCGCGCCGCTGCCGCCGCTGTCGCTCGCCGAGCGGATCGACCGGGCGGAGCGGCTGCTGCGCGGGGGCGTGCCGAAGACCGCCGGCGACGAGGCTGAGCGCATCGCCGGCGAGGCGGGCGATGCCGGGATCGCGGTGCGGGCGCTGCGTGTCGTCGGCGACGCGGCGGCGCGGCTCGGGCGCCACGAGGCGGCCGCCAGGGCGCTGGAATCGGCGGCCCGGCGGGCGCCGTCGGACCAGCAGCCGCGTTTGCGCATCGATCAGGCGCGTTTCCTGATCCGCGCGGGACAGGACAAGCGCGCCATCGCCGTGCTGGCGTCTGTCGCCGCGTCCGCGCCCGAAGCCGAGGCCGCCGAGGCAATGGCGCTGCAGGCACGCGCCCTCGACGAGGGCAACCGAGACGCCGACGCCGTCAACGTCTATCGGCACATCGCCAAGCGCTTTCCGAACCGCGAGGTCGCGGCCGTCGCGCTGTGGCGCCTCGGGTGGATCGCGTGGCTGCGCGGCGACCTGCGCGGCGCGGCCGTCGAGTGGCGTCGCGTGGCCGACGTCCCGAGCGGGCGCGGGCTCCGCGTGCCGGCCCTCTACTGGCGCGCGCGAGCGCTGGAAACGCTGAAGGACGAGACCGGCGCGGAGGCGCTGTACGTCAAGGTACTGACCGAGGCGCCGCGCGGCTACTACGGTATGCTCGCAGCCCAGCGCGTGGTGGGGCCGGCGCCCGCGGCGATGCCGCGCGAGATCAGCTCGCCGGCGCTGCCCGCGAATCCCTCGGAGGCGATGAAGGCCGACCCGCGCTTCGCGCGCGTGGATCTGCTGCGGCGGCTCGGCCTCATCGAGTCGGCGTGGGAGGAGCTCGAGGACGTCGTCGAGACGTCGGTCGGCGACCCGGTACGGCTCTACGGGGCTTCCAGCGCCTACGTCCGCGAGGAGCGCTACCATCTGGCGCTGCGGATCGTGCGCCGTCACTTCGGCGCGCTCAGCACCTCCGGCGATCCGGCGCTGCCGCGCGCGTTCTGGGAGGTGATCTACCCGCTCGGCTGGCGCGACGAGGTCGCTGAAGCGGCGCAGCGCTCGGGCCTCGATCCCTTCCTGGTGGCCGCCATCGTGCGCGAAGAGTCGAGCTACTATCCGCGCGCCGTCTCGCGCGCCGGCGCGCGGGGGCTGATGCAGCTCATGCCCGCGACGGCGAAGCCGATGGCCGACGTGCGCGGCTGGCCCTTCGAGGGCGGCGGCCTGCTCGACGACCCGCGCGCGAATCTCGAGATGGGCACCGCGTTCCTCGCCGGTCTCATGCGCGAATTCGGCGATCCGCGGCTGGCCATCGCCGCGTACAACGCGGGGCCGCGGCGCGTGCGCGAGTGGTGGAAGGCGCGGCGCACCGCCGACATGGAGGCGTTCGTCGAGCAGATTCCCTACGACGAGACGCGGCAGTACGTGAAGCGCGTGATGCTGTCCTGGTCGGAGTACCGCCGGCTCTACGCGCCCGCGAAGTAGTCGCCGACCAGCGCCGCGCGGCGCCCGTCAGCTATTTCTTTTCGGCGCGGGAGGCGGGCTCGAGCGGCTGGAGGCGACTCAGGCGATCCTCGAGTGAGGGCTCGGGCGCCAACCATCCGCCACGCGGCGGACCGTTCACGCCGACGGCCGCGCGCAGCGCGTCGGCCAGAGCACGCCGCGGCGTGGTGTAGCCCATGTCGCGCAGGATCTCGACCGCCTTGAGGTCGGCCGCGATCTCCTGATCGCGCGTGTAGCCCCGAACGATGAGCGGGTCGGCGACGATGTCGAGCAGCAACGACAGCGACAGCGTGCGCCGGTAGCCGAGGTGACCGAGCAGCTCGTGCGCGACCTCATGGGCCACCAGCGCGTCGATGATGGCGTCGGGCTGACGGGCGAGCCCCTGCGTGAAATAGAAGGTCGCGTCCTCGACGGTGTACGCGGCCACGCGGTGGCTGCGGATCATCGCGAACGAGTACTCGTTGGGATCGTCGCTCGCCGCCTTTGCCGCACGCCACAGCGCGTTCGCGAGCACTTTCGTCTCGCGACTGCCGGGATCGGGATAGTACGAGCGGTGGGGTACGGACGAGCACGCGCTGGTCGCGAGGACAAGAATAGCGAGGCCGATCGAGCGTGGGGTCACATATCCAATCTAGGGGGGGCGACGTACGCCGCCCGCCGAAAATAAGCGGCCAAATCTCGTCACTGGCCGCGGCCGCCGCTACCGGGCGAGCAAGGGCTTGAGATACGGCCAGATGCGCTCCGCGATCACCCGCTGGCCCTCAGCCGTTGGATGAATTCCATCCGGCTGGTTCAGGCGAGGGTCCCCGGCGACACCATCGAGCAGGAAGGGCGCGAGGGGCACACCGGTCGCGCGTGCGACGGTCGGATAGACGGCGGCGAACGCGCGGGAATAATCGTCGCCATAGTTCGGCGGCACTCGCATGCCGGCCAGCAGCACGCGCGAACCGGCAGTACGGGCGCGCTCGACGATGCGCGTGAGGTTGTCGCGCAGCGCCGCCGGCGGCTGGCCGCGGAGCCCGTCGTTGGCGCCGAGCGCAACGATGACGACGTCGGGCTTGAGTCGCAGCGCCCAATCGAGTCGCCGCAGTCCGCCCGCGCTGGTGTCGCCGCTCACGCCTGCGTTCACGACGCGATAGTCGAAGCCTTCGCGTCGCAGCTTCGCTTCGAGCAGCGCGGGGTACGCCTCTTCCGGCGCGACGCCGAGTCCCGCGGTCAGGCTGTCGCCGAGCGCGACGATGACGTGATCCGCGGCGCGCGCCGACGCGGGCGCGCCGCAGACGAGCAGGATCAGCAGGAGCGCGCGGAAGAGGCCCACGTGCCGAGTGTAGTATGACGAAGATGCTCGTCTCGATCCGCGATCTCACCGTGCGCCTGCCGAGCGGCGCGCGGACGCTCACCGTGCTCGATAATGTCTCGCTCGACGTTGCCGCGGGCGAGACCGTGGCTGTCGCGGGGCCGTCGGGCAGCGGCAAATCCACATTGCTCGGCCTCATCGCGGGTCTCGACGCGCCGACGTCGGGCACGATCGTCGTCGCCGGCATCGAGGTGACACGGCTCGGCGAGACCGCGCTCGCGCGCTACCGGCGCGACACGATCGGCTACGTCTTTCAGTCCTATCATCTGATCCCGACGCTGACGGCCGCTGAGAACGTCGCCGTCCCGTTGGACCTCGCGGGCGCGCCCGGCGCGATGACGCGCGCGGCGGAGCTTCTCGCCGGCGTCGGTCTCGCCGATCGCGGCCATCACTACCCCGCGCAGCTCTCCGGCGGCGAGCAGCAGCGCGTCGCGCTCGCGCGCGCGATGGCGCTCGACCCGCCGCTGCTGCTGGCGGACGAGCCGACGGGCAACCTCGACTCGGGCACCGGTGCTGCGATCGTCGACCTGCTCTTCGCGCTCAACCGCGAGCGCGGCACGACGCTGTTGCTGGTCACGCACGACACGGCGCTGGCCGATCGCGCCGATCGTGTGGTGGCGTTGCGCGACGGACGCATCGCCGGCGAGCGAAGGCGCGCGGGCGCGCTGATCCCGTGAGCGCCGCGCCGCGGCTCGCCTGGCGACAGGCGCGCGGGGCGTGGCGCCACTTCGTCCTGCTCGCCGCGTGTGTGGCGCTCGGCGTGGCCGCGCTCGTCGGCGTCGGCTCGTTCGCGGCGACGCTCGACCGTACGCTCGCGCGCGAGGCGAAGGCGCTTACCGGCGGTGATCTCGAGATCCGCGCGGCGCGTCCGCTCGACGGCGAGGTGGCGGCGGCGCTGACGGAGCTTTCCGCCAGCGGCGCGACCGTCGTTGGCGTGCGCGAGCTCGTCGGGATGGCGCGCGCTTCCGGCGGCCGCGCGCTGCTGGTCGAGCTCAAGGCGCCGGAGGCCGGCTATCCGCTCTATGGGCGGCTCGAGACGAGACCGGCGCAGCCTCTGGCGACGCTGTTGGCCGACGGCGGCGTCGTCGCTCAGCGCGAGACGCTCGACCGACTCGGTCTGCGCGTCGGGGATCGCGTCGCGCTCGGCGCGGCGACGTTCGTCGTGCGCGGCGTCGTCGAGCGCGAGCCCGATCGCTCCGCGAGTCTGGTGACGCTTGGCCCGCGGCTCTTTCTCGCGGCCGACGCGCTGGAGCGCACGGGTCTCGTGCAGCCGGGCAGCCGCGTCCGCTACCGCGCGCTCGTGCGGCTGCCCGACCCGCTCGCTGCGCGCGACGCCCGCGAGGCGCTCGCGCGGCGGATCGCGGACCCCAGCGTGCGCGTGGCCTCCTATGACGAGGCGCAGCCGGGGTTACGGCGCTTTTTCACTCAGCTAGCGAGCTATCTGGGGCTCGTCGGGCTCGCGAGTCTGCTCGTCGGCGGCATCGGTGTCGCGTCGTCGGTGGCGACGTTCGTACGGCGGCAGGCGCCGACCATCGCGATTCTCAAGGCGCTCGGCGCCGACTCGCGCACGGTGCTCGCGACGTTCCTCTGGCAGACGCTGACGATCGGCGCCGCCGCGAGCCTCGTCGGCGCGGTGCTCGGCACGGCGCTGCAGCCGGTGCTGATCCGCCTGCTCGCGGGGTTCGTGCCGTTCGCGCTCGAGGCGCGCGTGGAGCCGTTGACGCTGGCGCGCGGCGTCCTCATGGGTGTGCTCACGACGCTGCTCTGCGCGCTCTGGCCGCTGCTCGCCGTGCGCAGCGTGCGCCCCAGCTTGATCCTGCGCCGCGACGTCGATGCCGCACCCGCGCGCGGCACGCGGCCCTGGGCCGCGCCGCTGCCGGTGGCCGCGGGTCTCGCGTCGCTCTCGCTCTGGCAGGCAGGATCAATCAACCTCGGCGGCATTTTTCTCGGCGCATCGGCCGCGGCGACCGTCACGCTGCTCGCGCTCGCGCGCGGACTCGTCGGCGCCGCGCGACGGATGCCGCGCGCACCGTGGCCCGCCTGGCGCCATGGCATCGGCGCCCTGCGCCGGCCGGGCGGTCATCCCGCGCGCGTCGTCGTCGCGCTCGGCGCGGGCGTGATGCTGCTGGTCGCCGTCGCGCTGCTGCAAGACGCGCTCGACGCGCAGATCGACCACGAGCGCCGGCGCGAGGCGCCGTCGTTCTTCTTCGTCGACGTGCAGCCGGACCAGCGTGAGCCGTTCACGCGCGTGCTGTCCGAGACCGGCGGTGTCACGCCCACACTCACGCCGATCGTCCGCGGACGCCTGTCCGCTGTGAACGGCGTGCCGGTGACGCGCGATCTGGTGCGCCAGCGCGTCGGCGAGAACCGTGAGGGTGCGTTCTATTACACTCGCGAGTACGCTCTGACCTGGTCGGCGGAGCCGCCGGCCGGCAACGTGCTCACGCGCGGCCGCTGGTGGGATCCGCAACCGGGCCCGGTGCTCATCTCGGTGGAGGAGGCCATGGCCAAGCAACTCGGGGTGGACGTTGGCGGGCGCCTCACGTTCGACATCCAGGGCGTCCCCGTCGACGCGGAAGTCGCGAGCCTGCGCAAGGTGGACTGGCAGACGCTCGGCACGAACTTCTTCGTGGTCTTCTCGCCGGGCGCGCTGGATGGCGCGCCGGTGACGTTCGTCGCCACCGCACGCACGAGCTCCGCCGCCGAGGGCGCCGTGCAGAGCGCGGTCGCCGCCGCCTTTCCCAACGTGACGGCGATCCCGGTGCGCGACGTGCTGGAGCGCGTGGGCAGCGTCCTCGACAAGCTCGCCGTCGCCATCCGTGTGATGGCGCTCTTCACCGTCGCCACCGGTGTCGTGGTGATGGCGGGCGCGCTGACGGCCACGCGCTACCAGCGGCTCTACGAGTCGGTCGTGCTGCGGACGCTCGGGGCCACGCGCGGCGCGGTAGCCCGCGCGTTCGCCGTCGAATACGGCGCGCTCGGCGCGGCCGCCGGCCTCGGAGGCAGCGTGCTCGCGTCGGCGCTCGCGTGGATCGTGCTCCGCTTCGTGCTCGAAACGCCGTGGCACTTCGAGCCGTGGGCGCTGCTCGCCGGCGTCGTCGCGAGCAGCGTGCTCGGCATTGCGGTCGGATTCCTCGCGACGTGGCGGCTCTTGGGCGAGAAGCCGCTGCCGGTGCTGCGCCGTGAGTGAGCGGGGGTTCGAGCCGCTCGGCCTCGATCATGTGGTCTTGCGCGTCGCCGACCAGGCCGCCTCGCGCCGGTTCTACGAGGACGTGCTCGGCTGCACGCTGGAGTTCATCAACGAGCCGATCCGCCTGGTCCAGCTGCGGTTCGGCGACGCACTGATCGACCTGCTGCCCGCCGAGGGCCCGCCGCCGAAGGGCCGCGGCATGGACCACGTCTGCCTGTCGATTCGCTGCGACGATCTCGAGGGCGCGGCCAAGCGCCTGCGCGGGCGGGGGGTCGACGTGGACGGCGAGATTCGACAGCGCCGCGGCGCCTGGGGGGTGGGGCCGTCCATCTACCTGCGCGATCCGGACGGCTACCAGATCGAGCTGAAGCCCCGGTAATGGCCGGCCCGGACGGCTTTCACGCGCCGCCCGCTGCGGTGTCTCACCAGCGTATGGGCCTGCAGCCGTTCGAGACGGTGGTCGCGGCGCATCATGGCGAGATCTATCGCTATTTGATGCGGGTGACGTCCCGCTCGGGGGACGCCGACGACCTCAGCCAGGAGACCTTTCTGCGCGCCTACCGCGCCTGGGACGGCCTGGACGGGAGCGCCAATGTGCGGGCGTGGCTCTTCGCCATCGCCACAAACCTGGCGCGCAACCACTTCCGCTCGGAGAGCCGGCGGCGGCGCGCATACGCGGGCGTGAGCGACGTGCGCGGTGACGTCGACATGACCAGCCCCGAAGAGGAGCAGCGGTTTCAGGAGACGCGCGCCCTGGTGGAGCGCGTCGTGGATGGCCTGCCGCTCAAGCAGCGGCTCGCGTTCGTGCTGCGCAAGCTGCACGACCTCGAGTACGACGCGATCGGCCAAAGCCTCGCGTGCTCGCCGGAGAGCGCGCGCGCTCACGTGTTCCAGGCGCTGAAGAAGATCCGGATCGGCCTGAACGGCCACGCGCTGCCGACGATGGAGACCGTGCGATGACGAGCAAGCACACGTCCTGCCGCGCGATCGAACTGGATCTCGTCGCCACGGCGACCGGGGACGCGGAGGCGCGGTCTGCCGAGCGTGTGCACCGCCATCTGGACACATGCGCGTCGTGCCGCGACGAGTTCGGGCGCTACCGCGCCGTCGACTCGGTGGCGCGCGGGATCCGGACTGAGCCCTCGGCGGGTGCGCTGGCGAAGTCGCGCGCGGGACTGGAGTCGCGGCTGGCGGATCTCAAGCAGCGCCGCGTGGCGTATCGCATCTTTCCGTCGCCGCTCGGCCACATCCTGGTCGGCCGCTCCGAGCACGGCATCGCGGTCGTCGAGTACCTGCATGGCGATAGCTCGCTGAGCGCGTCGCGGCTGGCGCGCGTCGAGGGCGTCGAGGCGGTGCCGGGCGGCCCGGAGCTCGAGCGCCTTCAGCGCGACCTGCTCGACTACATCGAGGGGCGCCGGCGCGGGCTGGACTGGGCGCTCGACTGGCGGCTCGCGCGGAGCGACTTCGAGCGCGCGGTGCTGGAGGCCACGGCCGCCATCCCGTACGGAGCGGTCGCCTCGTACGCCGGCGTCGCGCGGCGCATCGGCAAGCCGAGCGCGGTGCGCGCCGTCGCGCAGGCGCTGCGCTGGAATCCGCTGCCGATCGTCGTGCCGTGTCACCGCGTGATCGGCACCTCCGGGCGGCTCACCGGCTACGCCGGCGACAAGCTGACGCTCAAGCAGCGCCTGCTCGGCGTCGAAGGCGTGAAGCTGCGGCCGGCGCAGCGCGACTTCAGCGTCGCGCGCGAGGCGATGTACGCGCTCGGCGAGGGTTCGACCGAGTACTGCCTGCCGACGTGCGGCGACATCCTCACCCGCAGCCTGTCGATCGTGACGCTGTTCGCCTCGCGTGCCGACGCGGAGGCGCGCGGTCTGACGCCGTGCTCGGACTGCCGGCCAGACCTCCATCCGCTGACCGCCGCGTAGCGCGCTCGTTTGATGGGGGCCCCGAAATGGCCCCCAAACCCCCACACGTTCGGAGCGCCCCGGCGAAGCCGTGGCGCTCCTCTATCCACCGCTTTCACATTCACCGCCGCGCGGGGTCATATCGGGCGGAGGTGGATGATGGCCAAGCGAATCCTGGTTCCGGTCGAGATGAACGCGCACGCCGAGGCCATCGTGCCGGTCGTCGCGGCGCTCGCGCGCGACAGCGGCGGCACCGTGCGGCTCCTCAGCGTGCAGTCATCGCCGCAGACGCTTTTCGATCCGCACCTGCGCAAGCTGCCGATCTATGGCTTCGACGGCGCGCTGGCGGCGGAATTCGAGCGGCGCGCGCTGGCGTACGCGCATGCCGAGGAGGAGCGCCTTCAGTCCGACACGCTGAACCGTTTGCGCGAGCTCGAGTCGCTGCTGGATGGCGTGCCCATCGAGCGCGCCGTGCGGTTCGGCGACGTGGTCGAGGAGATCGCGCGCGAGGTGGAGGCCTTCGACGCCGATCTGATTGCGGTCACCGAGCGACGGCGACCGTGGTGGCGTCCGGCGCTCGCGCGGATCGTCGATCGACTGCGGCGGCGTCTGCGCGTGCCCGTCCTCGCGCTGTCGGGAGGCGCGCGATGACCGCGCTGGTGGCCGTGGTCGTTCTCGGTGTGCCGGTTGCCGCACTCGTGGGGTTGCTGAAGCTCGTGGACGCGTTGCAGCGTCGCCAAGCCGCGGTCATCACCCGGCAGATCGCAGTGACCGACGCGATTCATCGCGAGTTCGGCGCGATCGTCGCGCCAACGGTCCATCGCGCGCGCGGAGGCTGGCGCGTGACGCTCCCGATGGATCCGCGGCTGCCGTGCGCCGCGCGCGTCGTCGATCTGGCCGCGCGCACCCTGGGGTCCACCGCCACCGTGGGAGTGCGAAGCCGCAGGCCATTCGATGGCCGAGGCGAGCCTGTGGTAGAGGTGGCGGTGGTCGCGCCGTGGACTGCGCCGCGGCGGCCCCTCGCTCAGAACAGAGAGCGAATCGCCTCGGCGATGTCGGCCTGAGTCGGGATCGTCGCGCGCTCGAGCGCGTCGTTGTAGGGCATCGGCACCGCGCGCGCCCCGACGCGCACGACCGGCGCGTCCAGCTCGTCGAGCGCTTTCTCCGCGACGATCGCGGCCAGCTCGGCGCCGAAGCCGCTGCGCTTCACCGCCTCGTGCGCGATGACGAGGCGGTGGGTCTTGCCCACGGAGGCGAGGATCGTCGCCTCGTCCAGCGGCACGAGCGTGCGCGGATCGATGACCTCGACGCTGATCCCGTCCTTTTCCAGCTCGGCGGCCGCGGCCAGCGCGCGCGACACCATCGCCTGCGTGGCGATGACGGTGACGTCGGTGCCCTCACGCTTGATGTCCGCGCGTCCGAGCGGGATCGCATACGGTTC
>JBKOZH010000037.1:0-11841 GCA_046725765.1 Candidatus Methylomirabilota bacterium
CCGAGCTGCGCGAGGCGTTCGGCATCACGCCCGGCGCCGAGTGGGCGGGCTTCGATCCCGAGAGCGCGGAAGCCGCGTACGTGCGCCGCTTGCCGCCGCTCTGGACGCCGCCCGACCGCGCCGTCGCGCCGCGCGTCCCGCGCGCGCTCGACGAGAATTACGCCGGCGCGCTCTCGACGCAGGAGGCGCTGGGCCGCGTTCTCGGCGCGTTCGCGCGCCGGCCCGAGGGCGACGCAATCGTGACGGTCTCGGCCGACGTCGCGGTGACGACGCACCTGGCGGGCTGGATCAATCGCACCGGCGTCTACGCCGTCGACGCGCGGCCCGATCCCTTCGCGGACACGCCGCAGGCGATGGCGTGGCGCGAATCGCCGGCGGGCCGCCACATCGAGCTTGGCATCGCCGAGCACAATTTGTTTCTGCTGCTCGGCGCGCTTGGACTCAGCGCGGAGCTCTCGGGCACGACGCTGTTGCCGATCGGCACGCTGTACGACCCGTTCGTGCCGCGTGGGCTCGACGCGTTTTATCACGCGCTGTATGCGGGCGGGCGCTTCGTCGTCGCGGCCACGCCGTCGGGGATCACGCTGTCGCCGGAAGGTGGCGCGCATCAGTCATTGATCACACCGTCGATCGGCGTCGCGCTGCCGGGCGTCGCCTATTTCGAGCCCGCGTTTGCGCGCGAGGTGGAGTGGATTCTGCTCGACGGCCTCGCGGCCATCGCCGGGCGCGAGGGCGAGAGTCTCTATCTGCGACTGTCGACGCGGCCGGTCGACCAGTCGCTGGCGCCGTCGCCGTCCGACGCGTACCGCGACGCGGTGCTGCGCGGCGCCTATCGGCTGCGCGACGCGCGGCAGGATCCGGGCTACGCGGTCGACCGCACCGTCCACGTCTTCGCCGCGGGCGTGATGGTCGTCGAGGCGCTGGCGGCGGCGCGTGAGCTGGCGACGCACGGCATCTTCGCCAACGTGTTCGTCGTCACCAGTCCCGACCGCCTCGCGCGCGGACTGCGCGCCGCGCGGCCGTGGCTCGAGACGCTCGTCACCGCCGACGAGGAAGACGTGCCCGTCGTGTCGGTGCTCGACGGTCATCCGCACGGCCTCAGCTTCATCGGCGGCGCGCTCGGGGTGCCGCAGCAAGCGCTCGGTGTCGAAGACTTCGGCCAGTCCGGTGCACGCGACGATCTCTACCGCCATTACGGGATCGACGCCGCGGCAATCGTCGGCGCGGCCCGCACACTGCTGGCGCTCTAACTCGGCGGCATCGGCCTTGCTCTGCTCGTTCCAATCGTTTCCCGGAGTGGCGCGGTCAGTCGCCGGTTCAGTCGAGCCGTCGGTGTGCCGCAGCCACCCGGGAGGGCGAGGATGGGATCCGTGGTGATCAGACGATCTCTCGGGTTGCGGGTCACTCAGCTGCTCTCGCGGCGCGCACGGAGGTGCCGGTGAGTCGCGCGCGCTCGACGGGATCGGCGACCGACTTCATGCCCGAACACCGCACGCTCCAAACGCTTCGCGAGGCCGCGGCCGGCTGTCGCGGATGCGATCTGTGGACGCGCGGCACGCAGACCGTGTTCGGCGAAGGACCGCGGCGCGCGCGCGTGATGATGGTGGGCGAGCAGCCGGGCAACGACGAAGACCTCGCGGGCAAGCCGTTCGTCGGTCCCGCGGGCCGCGTGCTCGATCGCGCGCTCGAGGCCGCGGGCATCACGCGGAGCGACGTCTACGTCACCAACGTCGTCAAGCACTTCAAGTGGGAGCCCAAGGGCAAGCGGCGCATTCACGCCAAGCCCAATCAGCTGGAGATCTCCGCGTGCCTGCCGTGGCTCGAGGCCGAGCTCGACATCGTCAAGCCAGTCGCGCTCGTGTGCCTCGGCGCCACCGCCGCGCAGGCGCTGCTCGGCCCGAAGTTTCGGGTGACCAAGCAGCGCGGGGAGTGGGTGGCGGCGCGTTGGGCGCCGCGCCTGATGGCCACCGTGCACCCATCGGCGATTCTGCGCGCTCCCGACGACGACGCACGCCACGTCGAGATGGAGCGTTTCGTGGCGGATCTCAAGCGGATTCCGCCCGTGCTGGCCATCCGCGCCGCCTGACGTCGCGGCGGTATACTCAGGCCCAGCCATGGCCACGCTGACCGCAACCCGCAAGGCCGCGCTGCGCCGCGAGCTCGAGACGATCGTCGGCGCGGCTGGCGTGCTGTCCGAGCCCGACGAGCTGCTGGTCTACGAATCTGACGGACTCACGCTGTTCCGCGCGCTCGCCGACTTCGTCGTCTTCCCGACTTCCGCCGAACAGGTCGCGGCGGTGGTGGGGATGGCGAACCGCGAGGGCATTCCGTTCGTCGCGCGCGGGGCGGGCACCGGCCTCGCCGGCGGCTGTCTCCCGGCCGAAGGCGGGCTCGTCATCTCGCTGATGCGCATGAACCGCGTGCTCGAGGTGGATTACGAGAACCAGATCGCCGTCGTCGAGCCCGGGCTCGTCAACCTACACCTGTCGTGGGCGGTGGGGCCCCGCGGCTTCTACTACGCGCCCGATCCGTCGAGCCAGCAGGCGTGCACCATCGGCGGCAATATCGCGACCAACTCCGGCGGCCCGCACACGCTGAAGTACGGCGTCACGGTGAATCACGTGCTCGGCCTGGAGGTCGTCCTGCCCGACGGCGAGATCGTGTGGCTCGGCGGCAAGACCCGCGACGCGCTCGGCTACGATCTCGCCGGCGTGTTCGTCGGCTCCGAGGGGACGTTCGGCATCGCGACGAAGGTCGTCGTGCGGATCCTCAAGAAGCCGCAGGCAGTCAAGACAGTGCTCGCGGTCTTCGACCGCATCGAGCAGGCCTCCGTCGCCGTGTCGGCGATCATCGCGCGCGGTCTGGTGCCGGCAGCCGTCGAGATGATCGATCAGCTCACGATCCAGGCGGTCGAGGATGCGTTCGGCTGCGGCTACCCGCGCGACGCGGCGGCGGCGCTGCTGATCGAGCTAGACGGTCTCGTGGTCGGCATGGAGGCGCAGGCCGAGCAGATCGTCGCCGCGTGCCGCGAGTCGGGCGCGCGCGAGGTGCGCACCGCGGCCAACGAGACCGAGCGGCAGCTGCTCTGGAAAGGCCGCAAGTCGGCGTTCGGCGCCTACGGACGCGTCTCGCCCGCGTACATGGTGATGGACGGCGTCATCCCGCGCACGCGGCTGCCGTACGTGGTCGCGCGCGTGAACGAGATCGTCGCGGCGCACGGGCTGCGCGTCGGCAACGTGTTCCACGCAGGCGACGGCAATCTGCATCCGAACATCCTCTACGATCCGCGCAAGCCCGGCGAGGAGGCGCGCGTGGTCGCCGCCGGCGCGGAAATCATGAAAGTGTGCGCAGAGGTCGGCGGCTCGATCTCCGGCGAGCACGGGATCGGTCTCGAGAAGGCGGACTTCATGCCGTTCATCTTCTCGGCAGCGGACCTCGAGCTGATGCGCCGGCTCAAGGAGGCCTTCAACCCGCGCGGCCTCTGCAATCCCGGCAAGGTGTTCCCCACGCGGAAATCGTGCGTCGAGACGGGGCCCGTGGCGTACCGCCCGCACGCCATCGAGACGCAGGGCCTGGCGCAGCGCTTCTAGCGCCGGGCGCACCGTGCCGCTGCTCGACAAGCTGCGCGCGATCGTCGGCCCCACGCACGTGCTCACCGGCGTCGAGCGCTCGCCGTACGTCCTCGAGGGCCGCACGCCGGAGGCGGCGGTGCTGCCCAGCAGCGTGGAGGAAGTCGCCGCCGTCGTCGTGCAGGCCGCGGAGGCCGGCGTGCCGATCGTGCCGTGGGGCGGCGGCAGCGCGGTCGGCGTCGGCGTGCCGCCGGCGCGCGCCGGGGTCGTCCTGGTCCTCACGCGCCTCGCCGCCGTCGTCGAACACGAGCCGGGTGACCTCACAGCCACCGCGCAGGCCGGCATCACGCTCGGGGCGTTGCAGGGAGCCCTGCGTTCGCGCGGTCAGTGGCTCTCGCTCGATCCACCCGACGGTGCGCGCGCGACGCTCGGCGGCGTGCTCGCCGCCAACGCGTCCGGCCCGCGCCGCCATCTCTACGGCACGGCGCGCGACGTGCTCATCGGCGTGACCGTAGTCACTGCGGACGGCGCGATCGTGCGCGGCGGCGGCAAGGTGGTGAAGAACGTCGCGGGCTACGATCTGCCGAAGCTCTTCATCGGCTCCTACGGCACGCTGGGCGTGATCGTAGAAGCGACGGTGAAGCTGCGGCCGATCCCGGACGATGAGCGACTCGTCGCGGTGCGCTTCGAGCGCTTCGACGAGGCCGCCGCCGCGCTGCGCGCGCTGCTCACCAGTGACCTGATCCCGAACGCGGTGGAGCTGCTGGACACGGCGTCGGGTGGAGGACTCGGCCTGCCGCTGGCGCCGGCCACGCTCGTCGTGGGCTTCGATGGGCTCGGCGAGCAGGTCGACTGGCAGGTCGCCGAGTTGGCGAACGTGGTCGTTCCATGCGGCGGCGGCAAGCCGGTGGGGCTGCCATCGTCGACGTGGGAGCCGTTGGCCGCGGCCCCGCGCGACGCGTTCGCCGCGCCGGCGGCGATCATGGCGCTCAGCGTGCTGCCGGCCGCCGTCGTCGACACGATGGAGCAGGGCGCGGCCACCGCGCGCGAACACGGGCTCGCGAGCGCATGGTGCGCGCACGCGGGGGTGGGGCACGTCACCGCGACGCTGCGCGTGGAGGAGTACCGTGCGGATCCTGCGCCTGTCGCGGCGGTGCTCGAACGGTGGCGCGCCGCCGCGCGCGCGGGCGGCGGTCACGCCTCCATTACGTGGGCGCCGCTGCCAGTGAAGGAGGCGCTGCCGGTGTGGGACGACGCCGGCGCCGCCGGCCGGCTCATGCAGCGCATCAAGGCGCAGCTCGATCCGAACAACCTTCTGAACCCCGGTCGCTTCGTCGGAGGAATCTGACGTGGAGACCTCGGCGACCACCGCGCCGAGCCCGCTCACGCTGCACGGTCTCAGCGTGGAGGGCGTGAACCAGTGCGTGCACTGCGGCCTGTGTCTCGCGTACTGCCCGACGTTCTCGGAGCTCGGGACGGAGATGGACTCCCCGCGCGGACGGATCTTTCTCATCAAGTCGCTCGCGGAGGGACGCATCGGACTCTCCGAGCCGACGGTGCGCCATCTCGAGCTGTGCCTGGACTGCCGGGCGTGCGAGACCGTCTGTCCCGCCGGCGTCCCGTACGGCCGCCTGATCGAGGCGGCCAAGGCCGAGATCGAACGGCAGCAGCCCGGCGGATGGGCACGCCGCGCATTCCGCTGGCTGAATCTCGGTCTGCTGCTGCGCCGGCCGCGACTGCTGGCGTTCGCCGCCGCGGGCCTGCGCTTCTACCAGGCGAGTGGTCTGCAGGCGCTCGTGCGCGGAAGCGGCGTCACGCGGCTTTTGCCCGGAACGCTATCGGCGTGGGAGGCGCTGCTGCCGCGTTTGCCGGCCGCCGGCGACCGCGCGCCGCTGCCCGAGCTGACTCCGGCCGAGGGTGCGCGGCGCGGGCGCGTCGCGATGCTCACCGGCTGCGTGCAGTCCGTCGTTTTCGGCGCGCACAACCGGGCGACGGCGCGCGTGCTCGCGAAGAACGGCTGGGACGTCGTGGCGCCGGCAGGTCAGGGCTGCTGCGGCGCGCTGCACGCGCACAGCGGCGACCACGCCGGCGCGCTCGAGCTCGCGCGTCGCACGATCGCCACGTTCGACGCCGCCGGCGTCGAAGCGGTCGTCGTCAATGCGTCGGGCTGCGGCGCGCACATGAAAGCGTATGGCACGCTGCTCGCCGACGACCCCGAGTGGGCCGAGCGCGCGCGGCGTTTCGCCGCCGGCGTGCGCGACGTCAGCGAGCTCCTCGCGAGCGCGCCGCTGCGCGGGCCGCTCTCGTCGGTGCCGATGACGGTGACGTACCACGACCCGTGTCACGTCGTGCACGGCCAGAAGATCCGGAGCGCGCCGCGCGCGCTGCTGGCGCAGGTGCCAGGCCTGCGGCTCTTCGACCTGCCGGAATCCGACTGGTGCTGCGGCTCGGCCGGCATCTACAACCTGACGCAGCCGGAGATGGCGGGCCGGCTGCTGCGTCGCAAGGTCCGCCACGTCGTCGGCACCGGCGCCAGCGCCGTCGTCACCGCGAACCCCGGCTGCATATTGCAAATTCAGCAGGGCCTGCGGGAGGCCGGGTCGCCGGTCGAGGTGCTGCACCTCGTCGAGATTCTCGACCGCGCGTATTCGTCGGAGACGTCGTGAGCGCCGCGGGCAGGAACACCGAGCGGACATCGACACCGGACGAGCACAAAAAGACCGCGCCGAAAACGGTCGGCTGCTTCGTGCTGACGGTTTCCGATACGAAGGCGCCGGACACGGACACGAGCGGCGCGCTGATTCGTGAGCTGCTGACCGCGGCCGGCCACCGAGTGGTGGACGCGCGGATCGTGCGGGACGAGCCGGTCGAGGTCGCGCGGATCGTGCGCGACGCGTGCGCGCGGGACGACGTGCAGGCGGTCGTCCTCACCGGCGGAACCGGCATCACGTCGCGCGACTCGACGTACGAAGCGGTGGAGTCGCTGCTCGACAAGCGTCTGCCGGGTTTCGGCGAGCTGTTTCGCATGCTTTCGTTCCAGGAGATCGGACCGGCCGCCATGCTGAGCCGCGCTCAGCTCGGCCTGCACAAGCGACGCATCGTCGTGTCGCTGCCCGGCTCACCCAACGCGTGCCGACTGGCGCTGGAAAAGCTTTTGATTCCCGAGCTCGGACACCTGCTGCGCGAGGCGAGTCGCTAGCCGCGCTATACTGCTGACGCGACATAGGGAGGTCGCCGTCATGGCCCCACGCGTCCGCGCAGCCATCGCCCTGCTCGCCCTCGCCGTGATGCCACTTGGCTGTGCGCGCACCAGCGCGGATCAGACGAAGCTCTGGCAGGAGGCGCCGACGATGGCCGCGGCGCCGGAGCTCACACGCTTCAATGAGCTTCTCGCCGACCTCGCGGATCGTCTGCGACCCGCCCTCGTGCACGTGCGCGTTCGCCGCGGCGGCGCCGCGCCGAAAGACGACGACACTCCGGGCGAGCCCAGGCGCTCGACGGGCTCCGGCTTCATCATCGATTCGAACGGCCTCATCGTGACGAACGCGCACGTCGTGGAGCAGGCGGAATGGATCCAGGTCCGCCTCGCCGACGGCCGCCGCTTCAGCGGACGCATGATCGGGCTGGACAATCGAGTCGACCTGGCGCTGGTCCGCATCGATGCCACCGGGCTTCCGGTCTTGCCGCTCGGTGACTCGAACCGCATGCGGGTTGGTGAGTTCGTGCTGGCGCTCGGCCACCCCTTCGGGTTGGAGCAGTCGGTCTCGTTCGGCATCGTGAGCCGCAAGGGCGCACCGCTCACGGTGGCCGCGCCCGGCTTCGACTTCATCCAGACCGACGCGGCAATCAATCCCGGCAACTCGGGCGGACCGCTCGTCAACATGGCGGGACAGGTGATCGGCGTCAATAGCATGGCCGCGCGCAACGGCTCGATCGGCTTCGCGATTCCGTCGAATCTCGTGAAGCTGCTCATTCCGCAGCTCGCCGAGAAGGGCAAGATCGAGTGGGGCTGGCTCGGCGTCTCCATCGCGGAGGTCACCGACGAGGACGTCCCGCGGTTGAAGCTGCGCGAGGCGAAGGGCGTGCTCGTCCGCGGCGTGATGCCGGGCGAGCCGGCGGCGGTGGGCGGCGTCAAGGCCGACGACGTGCTCGTCGCCGTGGACGGCACGCCGCTCGAGGGACCGCGGGACCTGCAGCGTGTCGTCTCGTCCACGCCCGTCGGCAAGCGCGTGCGGCTCGTGCTGCTGCGTGAGGGCCGCGAGACCGAGGTCGAGGTGACGATCGGGCTCTACAAGGAACGTGACGTGCGCGCCGAGCGCGACGCCGCGCCCAGGCCGAAAGAGCCGCCGAAAGACTCGCCGAACGACGGTCCCAAGGACTCGCCGAAGGAGAAGTGAGTCAGGCGCGAGCACGGGGCGACGCCAGCGCCGCCAGCGTCGCGCGCGCCCATGACGTGTCGAGCGACGGCGCCGGCGCGTAGGTCGGCGCGCCAGTGACGCGCATTCCGCTCTCCCACTCCGCCGCCGCGTCTTCCAGGACCTCCTCCACGGCCAGCAAGAAGTAGCCGAGCTCGTCGGCGCCGGCGACGTCGAGCGGGCCGTCGACGGCGCGCAGCTTCACGTACATCACGGCATCCGGCTCGATGATCAGCAGCGTCCCCGTTCCGCGCTCGGCGAGGTTGCGCGCGCTGCCGCTGCGGGCCTGCACGACGAGGCCGATGGTGCCGGAGTCGTAGGCGCGCAGCTCGAGGTAGCTGATCAGCATGGCGTGCGGGCGGCCGCGACCGTCGACGGTCACGAACGGCAGCGCCACGCCGAGCCGCGCGGCGAGGTCTTGCTGTGAGAGGCGCTCGATCAGCGCCGCCGGCAGCCGGGCACCGAGCGAGCGGGCCATGAGCGCGAGCGTAGCACCTCGCCGAACGGACACTTGGGCCGCGCAGGTCCGGTCAGAGCGGCACGCCGAGGACGTCGAGCTTCGTCAACTCCGTGAATTCGTATGCCGAGCACGCATGGTCTTGGCCTTGCACTCGTGGCGCATCACGGCTCATCTCGGGCCGGCTCAGCCAGGGGGACGCCGGATGGAACGCCTGCAGTGGTGGCTGCTGCTCTTGTCCGCGGTGATGTTCTCGATGTCGGGATGCTCGAGCGTGCGTGCCTGGCAGGTTGGGGCCCTCCGGATCTGGTCGGAGAACCCGGCGCACTTCGCATCCGCACAGCACATGGCCTTCTCCCTCAAGAGTCACAAGACGGCGGCCAGCATCAAGCCGGGCGACACGGAGGCGGCGGAGCGCGAGGCATGGTGGGGCCGCGAGGTCCCGGATCAGAAGGCGATCGTCGTCGCCTCGTCTGGGACGACGACCATTCCGGCTTCGACGTCGACGACGGCGGACGACAAAGGCGGTCCGGCTAGCACAGCGACGCCTTCAACGGCTTCCACGCAGACCGATCCGGCGACCACCTCAGCGCCGGCGAGCACGTCAGGGCCGATGCAGGCTTCCGCCCCGGCTCCGACGACGTCCGCGACGACGACTTTCTCCGCGGCCGCTCACCCGTCGGTCGACAACATGGACATGACGGGCGTCTGGCGAGGCCGCTGGACGGCCACCGGCTCATGGGGTGAGCGTCGCGAGAGCGAGGCCGAGATGGTCTTCGTGCAGAACGGTACTCGAGGCACGGGACGCATGCGGCTCGCCGACACCGTCGCCGCCACCGGCGTGCCGGAGACCGTGCGGTACTTCGGCGCGCTCGGCACGCCGATGAACTATCGGGTATCGCGCGACCAGATCTATGCGCGCTACGAGGACGGGCCGCCCGTGGAGGTACGCTTCAAGCGCGTGGGCGACCGCCTCTACGGCCGCATGGCCGCGTCGCCGTCGTTCCTGCTGATCCTCGAACGCCAGTAAGCCGGTCGGCGCGCGGTCAGCCGCCGGCGCGCGCCGGCGCCGGCGCGTCTGTCGTCACGGCGTGACCGTTCGGCGTCGCCGCGCACGCCTGGCCGCCTGCGCGATGGATCGACAGGTCGGTGATGGTCGGCGACGTGCCGCACAGCGGGCAATTCGGATCGCGGCGCAGCCGCACCTCGCGGAAGCGCATGCCGAGGGCGTCGTACGTGAGCAGACGCCCGACGAGCGGCTCGCCGATCTTCAGCAGCAGCTTCACGGCTTCGGTGGCCTGCACGAGGCCGATCACTCCTGGGAGCACGCCCAGGACGCCAGCCTCGCTTCAGCTGGGCACGAGGCCCGCTGGCGGCGGTGACGGATAGAGGCAGCGGTAGCACGGGCCTTCGTTCGGCGCGAAGACCGTCGCCATGCCCTCGAACTGGAAGATCGAGCCGTGCACGTTGGTCTTGCCCGCGAGGTAGCAGGCATCGTTGACGAGATAGCGCGTCTCGAAGTTGTCCGAGCCGTCGACGATGAGGTCGTAGTCCTTGATGACATCCATCACGTTGTCGACGGTGATCCGCGTCGGCAGCGGGATCACGTTCACGTCGGGATTCAGCGCCTTCAACGTGCGCGTGCCCGACTCGACCTTGGGCTTGCCGATGTCGGCCGTCGTGTGGAGCACCTGCCGCTGCAGATTCGTGATGTCCACGACGTCGCCGTCCATGAGCCCGAGCGTGCCGACGCCCGCGGCCGCGAGGTAGAGCGCGGTCGGCGAGCCCAGTCCGCCGGCGCCGATCAACAGCACGCGACTGCGCAGCAGCCGGCGCTGTCCCTTGTCGCCGACCTGCGGCAGCAGGAAGTGGCGGCTGTAGCGCTGGATCTGGTCCGGCGTCATCGCCACGTCCTTCACGACGGGCAAGCCGCTCTGCGCCCACTTCTGGTAGCCGCCGGCGAGGTTGATGACGTTCTGATAGCCGAGCTCTTTGAGCTGCTTGGCGGCCAGCACCGAGCGCAGACCCGTCTGGCAGTAGAGCACGACCGGTGTCGACGGATCGCTCACGGCACCGCCGATGCGGAACTCGAGGAAGCCTCGGCTGATGTTCGTAGCCGCCTCGATGTGGCCGTCGCGGTATTCGTCGGGATCGCGCACGTCGATGACGACGGGCGGCGTGTCGGACTTGAGGCGCCGCTGGAGGTCCTCGGGCCCTTCTTCGGGCACGACCTGCCGGGCCTCGGCAAGCATGTCCCTCAATGTTTTCATGGGGCTGATGTTACCTCCGTTTGTTGTGTGACGCCTGCTATACTCGCAAAGATTCATGGCGAGCCCGACGACGAAAGGCATCATCCTCGCCGGTGGCTCCGGCACCCGCCTCTATCCCGTCACGCTGGCGCTGAGCAAGCAGCTCGTCCCGATCTACAACAAGCCGATGGTGTACTACCCGCTGTCGACGCTCATGCTCGCCGGCATTCGCGACGTGCTCGTCATCTCCACGCCGCAAGACACCGACGGGTTCCGCCGTCTGCTCGGCGACGGCCGTCACCTCGGTCTCACGGTGCAGTACGCGGTGCAGCCGAGCCCCGACGGGCTGGCGCAGGCCTTCATCATCGGCCGCGAGTTCATCGGCGACGGCCGCGTGGCGCTGGCGCTCGGCGACAACGTCTTCTACGGCCACGGCTTTCCCGAATCGATCCAGCGCGCGGCGGCGCGGCCGCGCGGTGCCACGGTCTTCGCGTACTGGGTGCGCGATCCGCAGCGCTACGGCGTGGTCGAGTTCGACGACGCCGGTCGGGCGGTGGGGCTCGAGGAAAAGCCGCTCAAGCCCCGCTCGCCGTGGGCGGTCACCGGGCTCTACTTCTACGACGGCCGCGTGGTCGATATCGCCGCCGCGCTCAAGCCGTCCAAGCGCGGCGAGCTCGAGATCACCGACGTGAACCTCGCGTATCTGAAAACCAACGAGCTGCACGTCGAGCGCCTCGGCCGCGGCATCGCGTGGCTCGACACCGGCACGCACGAGGCGCTGCTGCAGGCCTCGAGCTTCATCCAGACGCTCGAAGAGCGGCAGGGGCTGATGGTCGCCTGCGTGGAGGAGATCGCGTTCCGCATGGGCTACATCACCGCCTCCGACGTGCTGCGGCTGGCGGCGCCGATGCGCGACAACTCGTACGGCGAGTACCTGCGCCGCATCGTCGACGACGTCTGAGGCCGATGCTCTCGCCCGCGCCCCGAGTCGTGTAGCGATGGAATTCTCTCCCGAGGCCAAGCGCGCGTTTCACGTGCAGAGCTACGGCGGTGCGGCGCGCATCGAGGGCGTGCGCGTGATCGACCTCACGCGCCACGCCGACGACGGCGGCGCCATGACCGAGCTGGCGCGCATGACCGACGGGCGCATG
>JBKOZH010000209.1:0-6873 GCA_046725765.1 Candidatus Methylomirabilota bacterium
GAGCCGCGTACGCTCGGCGTCGTCGAGGACGCGCGAGGTCACGATCACGACGGGGATCGCGGCGGTGGCGCTGTCCGCGCGCAGCTCGGCGAGGACGACCTCGCCGCTGAGATCCGGCATGGCGAGGTCCAGCACGATCGCATCAGGCGGGTCCTTGCGTGCCAGGCGCAGCCCGGCCGTTCCGCTTGACGCCTCGGTGATGACGCACGGCATGTCGTCCAGCAAGCGCCGCACCAGGTAGCGTGAGATTTCGTCGTCGTCGATGAGCAGCACGCGGCGGATCGGCTGCTGGCCCGTGGCGCGACGAAGCTGGTCGAGGAGCCACCGGCGCTCGACGGGTTTGATGGCGTAGGCGTCGGCGCCGAGCGAGAGCCCCTTGCGCTCGTCGTCCACGGAGGTCACCACGATGACCGGGATCTTCCGCGTTGCGGCGCTGGTCTTGAGCTCGGCCAGCAGCTTCCAGGTGTCCTCACCGCGCAGCAGAATGTCGAGGACGATCGCCACCGGCTTGACGTTCTCGAGCGCGTGCCGAGCCTGTCGAATGGTCGTGGCGGGGACGACCTGGAAACCCGAGCCCTTCAGATATTTTTCGTAGACGAGCAGCTCTTCGGCGCTGTCCTCGACGATGAGCACGGGCGCGTCCAGCCGCGATTTCTCCCACACCGGCGCGACCGCCGGGGCCGCCGGTGCGGGCTCGACGTAGTGAATCGGGATCTGCGCGCAGAACGTCGAGCCGACGCCCGGCGTGCTGTCGACGGTGAGGGTGCCGCCGAGAAGCTCGGCCAGCTTGCGCGACAGCGGCAGGCCGAGGCCGGTGCCGCGCACTTTACGCTGCACGCGGCTGTCGAGCTGGCCGAATTCCTGGAAGATCCGTTCCTGGTCCTCGGGCGCGATACCGATGCCCGTGTCGGCGACGGCGAACGTGACCGCCTGCCCATCGGCGGAGATGCTCGCCGAGACCCGGACCTCGCCTTGCTCGGTGAACTTCAGGGCGTTGGAGATCAGGTTCCTGAGGATCTGAGAGACCTTGCCCTCGTCCGTGTACACGGGCGGCAAGTCGAGCGCCGGCTCGAAGACCAGCGTCACCGACTCGGTGAGGAGCAAAGGCCGCAGCATGCCGCGCAGCGAGCTGAACAGCGTCGCCACGTCGAACTGCGTGGGCCGGACGACAACCTTGCCCGCCTCCACCTTCGCGAGATCGAGCAGATCGTCCACCAGCTCCGCCAGCTCGTCTGCCGCCTTGCGGATGTAGCCGATCTGCAGCTGCTGTTCGGCGTCCAGCGTGGCGTCACCTTGCTTGAGCACGTGGGTGAGGGCTCGGATCGCGTTCAGCGGCGTTCGAAACTCGTGGCTCATGTTGGACAGGAACCGCGACTTGAGCTCGTCGGCGCGCCGCAGGTGATCGGCCTTCTCGTCGAGCTCCGCATAGAGAGCGATGACACCGCGGTTCGTGTCCTCGAGCTCGCCGTTGAGACGAAGCAGCTCGTCCTGACGCGTGCGCAGCTCGTCGAGCGTGCGCAGCAGCTCCTGGTTCTGCAGCTGGATCTCCTGGATCGGGCCGCGTGGCGTTTCCTTCGCCAGCTGGTCGGCCAGGGTCGACAGGCGCGCGCCGTTCACGAGGCCGGCGCTCGGCGGCAACAGCTTCTTGAGCTGCACCATGGTGCCCGACGGCGACGACTCGATCTGGAATTGATCCATGAGACGGCGAGCTCCGACAATCCCGAGCCCCATGCCCGTGCGGGACCGATACCGGCCGTCCAGGACGTCCGCGAGGTTGTCGATGCCCCGGCCGTTGTCGGCGATCCGCACGACGAGCAGCTGCGGCCGCGTTCGGCCCTCGACCGAGAAATCCACGCGCCCTCCGCCGGCGTAGGCGAAGGCGTTGCGCGCGATCTCCGACACGGCCGTGGCGATGCGCGTCTGGTCCTGGGTGTCGAAGCCGAGGCTCGCCGCGATCTGCCGCGCCCGCTGGCGCGCGGCGACGACGTCCGGCTCGAATTTGATGGCGACCGCGAGTACGGCGGTGCTCATCGAGCCGCCTCGGCTGCGGCCAGGACGGCGACGTCGTCGCGACCGCGGTTGAAGTCGCGATACAGGACGGCGGCGACGAGACTGGGGCTGCGCGCGAGCAGTCCCGGGTAGCGCTCGAGGTCCCAGTGCGTCCCCAGGCCGTCCGTGTGCTTGACCAGCACGCCCGCCTTCGGCCACGGATACGAGAACTCGTCGATGCGGCGCATGGCATGACCCGCGGTGCCGTTGTGTGAGACGAGGTGCCGGCGGCCGCCGGGCCACACGAGCACTGCGGAGACGTTTCCCAGCCCGGCGAATCTCACGAGGCCGCGCTCGTAGGCAATCTCCGTCACGGCGACGGCGGCTCCGCGTGTGTTGCGCAGACCATCGTGGAGCGCACGGACGATCTCGCCGGGGGCGCGTCGAGCGTTGGCGCGGAAGAGGCGCACCGCCTCGTGCGCGGCATCCGCGGCGACCACGCCGTGCCCGAGGCCGTCGACGAGCAGGAGCATGGTGCGCCCCGGCGCCTGGTCGACCGCCCACGCGTCGCCCGACACCGTCTCGCCCGCGTGCGCCGCGCCTGCCACTCCGACGCTCACGCGGCGATCGTCGTCGCGCGCGGGCAGGCGCGCCCACAACGTCGCCACCACGGCCGTCCCCTGACTCGGCCCCGACGAGATGTCAAAGCTGCTCGCGAGCCGTCTGATGGCGCCGAGACCCGTACCTGGGCTGCCCGCCGTCGAGTATCCGTCGCGAAGGGAGCGGGCGAGGTCGGCAATGCCCTTGCCGCGGTCGAGACCGACGATCTCCATTCCCGCGACGTCGGCGCGCTGGATCGCGTTGAGCAGGATTTCGCCGCCGCCGCCGTGCTTGAGGATGTTGGTGGCGATCTCCGTGACGACGAGCGCGACGTGGCCGGCGGCGGTGGCATCGAAGCCGAGCGTCTCTGCGAGGTTCGCCGCTTCGCGCCGCGCGGCGGCCACCTGGCTGGGCTCCTCGATGCTCAACGGCCGTGGCGGCGCGAGAAGGCCCATGTGATCACTTCCAGCGCGTGATCGTGACGCGCGTGCCCTCGCCGGGACGCGACTGGATCTCGAATTCGTTCGACAATCGCCGCGCGCCGCTCAGACCCAGCCCGAGGCCGCCGCCGGTCGTGTAGCCGTCCTTGAGAGCCAGGTCGACGTCCGCGATGCCCGGCCCCTTGTCCTCGAAGGTCAGCCGGAGGCCGGCCCGTCCGCCGTTCTGCACGCGCTGCAGGCGTGCGCTGCCGCCCCCGCCGTAGTCGATCGTGTTGCGCGCCAGCTCGCTGGCGGCGGTGACGATCTTCGTCTGCTCGACGAGGCTGAAGCCGATGTCCATGGCCCACGTGCGGACGATCTGGCGGACGACCACGATGTCGTGCGAGGAGCGGACGGGCAGCGTCTCATCGACCGGCATGGCGGTGACCGTTGCCGCCGCCGGCCAGCGACGAACGAAGAAGCTCCATGCCTTTGTCGACGTTCAGGCTGGTACGCACGCCGGGCAGGGACAGCCCCAGCTCCACCAGCGTGATCGCGACGGCGGGCCGCATGCCGACGACCACCGTCTCGGCGTCGAGCACGCGCGACATGGCCGCGATGTTGCCGATCATCCGCCCGATGAAGGAATCCACGATCTCGAGCGACGAGATGTCGATCAGCACGCCTCGCGCGCGGTCGCGGACGATACGGTCGGTCAGATCGTCCTGCAGCGTCATGGCCAGCCGGTCGTGCATGTCCACCTGGATGCTGACGAGGAGGAACTCGTTCATCTTGAGGATCGGGATGCGCTCCACGCGCGTGTTCCTATGCCTTCGGCGTACGCGCGATGGCGGAGCCGGTCTTCTGCAGCGCGACGATGAATGCGTCGGCGAGCGTCGCCTTCGTGATGACGGTGTTGAGCTCGACACCCAGGTGCACGATCGTCTGCGCGATCTGTGGCCGGATGCCGCTGATGATGCAGTCGGCGCCCATGAGCCGCGCGGCGGCCACCGTCTTCAGCAGGTGCTGGGCCACGAGCGTGTCGACCGTCGGCACACCGGTGATGTCGATAACGGCGATCGAGGCGCCGGTCTCGACGATGCGCTGCAGCAGGTTCTCCATGACGACCTGCGTGCGCGCGCTGTCGAGGGTGCCGATCAGCGGCAGGGCGAGAATACCCTCCCAGAGCTGGACCACCGGCGTGGACAGCTCGAGCATCTCTTGCTGCTGTCGCAAGATGACCTCTTCGCGGCTCTTCTGAAACGCCTCGGTCGTGAAGAGGGCCAGCTGATCCAGCAGCAGGGTCGCGGTCCACACCTCGTCGGCCAGCGTGTCGGCGTCGCGACCGACCTCACTTCGCAGGCGATCGAACAGGGGTTGCTTCAGCGACATCACGAAAGTGGCGGTCTCGGACGGCGTGTAGCCGGCTTTCGCTCGCGAGCGCGACAATTCACCCAGCATGGCGCGCGCTTCCGTCCACGGTCCCGTCGCCGAGTTGTGGGCGCCATCCGACTGCAGCGCCGCGCGGAACAGCGACAGGAATCGCTGGGATTCGGCACGGAGATCGGCTTCGCTGATGCGGTCGAGCGCCTGCAGTGGCGCCAGCTGCTCCTTCATCCAATCGCTGAGGATGCCCACTTCGTGCTTTTTGACGATCTCCGCGAGTCGACTGCTCTTGCTGACCATCGGCTCCTGCTCCTCCTTACTCGGCGGCCTCTGGGCACTCGACGGCCTCTCGGCGCATGCGGTGGTCGTCCCAGAGCGCATGGCACTCACGATCCAGCATCAGGGACTCACCCGAGGCGAACTCGATCTCGTATTCGACGTCGGCGGCCCTCATGGTCACGCCGCAGATGGCGCACTGCTTGTCAGTCCCGTTGCCCGCCCAGATCTTGGCGGGCTTGTCCCGCGGGACGGCGCCGGCGGTGAGCGCCTTGGTCACGGCCCTGCGACGCTCGTCGTGGGTCACGCCGAGACCCTACGACACGACGGCCAATGCCGACTATTGGGAAATGCCCGTGGCGAGACTCAGGCAAACCCTGAGGCCGATCTCAGGCCTCGGCGTCGACGAGCCCGCGACGCAGCGCAAATTTGACGAGTCCCGGCACGTCGCGGATCTCCAGGCGCTCCATCAGCTGCGCGCGGTGTGTCTCCACCGTCTTCACGCTGAGCTTCAGGCGCGTGGCGATGGCCTTGGTGGTGTAGCCCTCGGCGATCAGCTGAAGCACCTCGCGCTGGCGCAGCGTCAGTCGCTCCAGCGCGCTGGCGCCGGTTCCACCGCGCGCGTAGCTCTGAACGAGGTGCTTGGACACGGCGGGGGAGAGGTACGCCTCGCCCCGCGCCACCTGCCGCACCGCGCGCTCCAGCTCGTCGGGCTGCGCGTCCTTCAGCAAGTAGCCCGCCGCACCGGCCTTGAGCGCGCGCGTGACGTGTTCCTCCCCGGTGTGCATCGACAGGATGATCACACGCGTGGTCGGCGTGGCGGTGCGCACGCGCTCGGCCGCCTCGATGCCGTTGAGACCGGGCATCCCGACGTCCATCAACAGCACGTCCGGCCGGTGCTCCGTCGCGAGCGTGACGGCCTCGCGACCGTCGGTCGCCTCACCGATCACCTCGATCCCGCCGAAGCCCTTCAGCAACCCGCGCACGCCCGCGCGAAAGAGGTTGTGATCGTCGGCGATGAGGATGCGAATGGTCTGCGAACGGGCTGCGCTTTTCTTCATGGACCCTCGACTCTACCACTATCGGGCTGGCGCTGGCCGAGCGGCGTGCCCCAGCCGTCGTGCAGCGCGCCGGCCGCCGCGGCAAGACGCACGCGCTTCTCGACGGCCCCACGCGCGACGACGGCCGAGACGGGCGCCTGCACGATGCACGTGACGCTCCAGAACGGCGCGCTGCCGCGCGTCTGCAGGGGGCCGTCGAGCTCGAGCTTGGCGTCAGGGAACGCGGCGTCCAGAGACCGCATCAGTCCCCGCGCCAGCTGCGCCGTGTCGGCGAGGAAGTGGAGGTCGATGTGGCGCGGCGTGTTCAGATCGACGCCGCGCTGGCGCAGCACGCCGAGCAAGTCCGCATCACGCGCGAGGAAGCCGGCGACCTGTTCGTCGACGCTTTTGGAGAGGTCGAGCGTGCGCGGGCGCCGTGCCCGGCGCATCCACAAGACGATGAGCAGGACGACCACGAGCCCCGCGAGCCCGAGCGTGTAGGCGTCCATCACGCCTGCGCGGCGAGCTTGGCCTTGAGGACCTTTCCGGTGGCGCTCCGCGGCAGCGCAGCGAGGAGCGTGACCCGGCGCGGGTACTTGTAGCTGGCGAGCCGCGCGCGGCAGTGCGCGATGAGTTCGTCCGGGACGGCGCGGGCTCCGTTGCGCAGCACGACGAACGCCGCCACCTCTTCGCCCAGCTCGCTGTGCGGCATGCCGACGACGGCGGCCTCCGCCACGTCGGGATGGGCGAGCAGCGTCGCTTCGACTTCGGGCGGAAACACCGAATGCCCGCCGCGCAGGATGCGCTCGCGCTTTCGCCCGGTGATGCGAACCCAGCCGTCGGCGTCGATCGTCGCCAGGTCGCCGGTGCGAAACCACCCGTCGGCCAGCACGGCGCGCGTCTCTTCCGGCGCGCCGAGATAACTCTCCATGGCCGCCGGCGTCCGGATCAGTAGCTCGCCGACGTCGCCGGCGGGCAGCGGGCGATTGTCTTCGTCCACCACGCGCGCCTGGACACCGGGAACGGCGCGGCCGACCGCATCGGGCAGGTCGGTCGGGTCGTCGGCCAGATAGGACAGCGGGCGGAACAGCTCGGTCATGCCGTAGCCGCGCACGATGCGCACACCGGTGCGGGAACGCCACTCCCGCGCGAGCTCCCATGGA